>JAMXLL010000171.1 GCA_024281015.1 Candidatus Binataceae bacterium | reverse complement strand
AGGGCTTCGCTGGGGGCGGTCGGCGAGAACACGCGTGGAGCCGTGCGGTTACTGGAACAAGCCGGGATGAAGTTCCTCAACCATATAGATCCGTTTGACGGCGGACCCTACTATGGCACCGCAACAGACCTGTTAATTCCTCTCCAGCAACTCGGCACTTATGCGCTGACCATCGGCGAGCCCGCACCTGAGCGAACGCGCCAATATCTGATCGCCTGCGAAGAGGACGGTTTTCGGGCGGTACGTGCCGGCGGCGACATTCCCGCCGCTGGTCGGCTCGTAGTCCGCCCGGGTGTGCTGCGCGCGCTCGAGACCAAGCCGCGCGCGAAGGTCACTGTGGTACCCTTGCCCTAGTGGTCAGCAGCGAGAGAGAGAAACATCTGGAATTTCCGCTGCCGTTCGCACGTTGGCCAGGTTTGGTCGCCTAATTCGGTACCCATGCAAGGGCGCGGATCTCGCCGAACTCGCGCCGGTTTTTCTGCCAAGTCTCGCCGCCGTCGATACTGGTGTACAGATAACCGTGAAGACTGGCGGCGACCACCACGTTGGGATCGGCCGGATGGGTTGCGATCCAGTAGATCACCGAATTTGGCTCGACCGGCAACTTGCACGCGCTCCAGGTTTTGCCGCCGTCCATTGTGCGCTGGATTGATCCGCGTTTGCCCGGGATGAAATCGCCATTGCCGACGAACATCACGTCGGGGTCACGCGGGTTCAACGTTACTCCCCGGCAATAGGAAATCGTGTCCCGTTCTGCGAAACGGGGAAACCCGTGCAGCGTCCAATGCTGACCTTCATCAGCGCTGCTCCAGATGCCATCCGGGGTAGTCGCAACGATCTTGCGCGTGCCGTTGGAAGCAACCGCCAGCCCGTGAATGTCCTGGTTGATGGGTTTATCGCCAAGCGGTGGTAAATGCGTCCAGGAGGCGCCGTCATCGTGGCTGACAAACACGCCGTCGATTTCTACCCCTACCCATATCGCGCGCGAATCATCAGGGTCGACCACGATATTCGTTACCTTGGGAGCACCGGCGAAGCATTCCTTCGCGATCGGAACGGCGAGTTTATCCCAAGTCTTGCCCGCATCTTGAGACCGGAATACGTTGGGCGGCTTGGTTCCGGCGAGAAGTATCTCAGGACTGGCTGGATGCCATGAAGTGGACCAGATTTGCATTCCGTCCATTGGCGAATCGACCAGTTCCCAGGTCGCGCCATTATCGTTGCTCCGATAAAGGCCAGCTTCAGAGCCAGCGAGCAGATGATGCGGGTTATGTGGCGAAACTGAAAGCGAGCGAATCTGGATCTCGCCAGGTTCGTGGTGAAATGGCAGTGCCATCTTACTGCGCCGCCAATGATCGCCGCCGTCGGGACTGAACCAAACGCCGGCGCCGACGGTTCCTACGCATATTGTAAATCCCGCCATAGCTTTCGTCCTCCTGGTCTAAGTGCTCGACGAATCCATTGCCGCGCCACCTCGCAGGCTCGTGGTCGCCTCGAGCCCGTACTGGACTGTGGGGCTGTTCAGGCAACTCGGCTGTGCTGTTGACTATTCAATTTGATTTTATAGGTCAGGCTGAAGTCGGCGACAAGACGAACAGTCGAATCGCCGAAACTTCGATGGACGATTTTGCAACACGCATGGGCTGGCCAGCCCCTGCCGGCTAAGCCTATGGGTGCAAAGGTGCGCTTGCTAGTGCAAAGCAGAATTTGCACGTTTGCTGCGAGATGCAAAAGGATCGCAGCACCGTTGGCGAGATCCAGGCCGCTTTATTCGGGCTTTCCGGTGGCCCCGCGCTTGCTCTATTGATTCGCGGCTTCGCTGCGACCCCCCGAACGCAGCAAGCAACTAGCGGCGCTGGCCGACCCTTCGCGTCCCTGTCCTCCCGCGATGGTCAGGCCGGCGCCTCTCAATTCGTAAGCCCACGGCAAAGCGCAGATCCAGCTCAGAGCCTTAGTAACTCGAGATAGAATCGCAATGCCCCATCAACCTCGCGGGTCAGATTGTATTCGTTGGGTGCGTGAATTACTCCAGTTGATGGCCCCGGCCCGAACACGACAGGGCTGATTCCGGTGCCTGCATAAACCCCGGCTTCAGTACATCCGGCCTTGACGCTGGTCTCCAAAGGCAGATGAGCCGCGCCGAGCGCAGCCATCGCCAATTGAACTGTTTCGTTTGCTGGAGCACTCCGAAAAGCGGGATTCGCGCGGCGTTCGATAAGTGTGATTCCCTGCCGCGTGTGCGACCTCGCAAGAGCTACGACCACGTCATCGATTCCCTGCCGGAGTTCGGTGAGCGAAAGCGAAGGGGGTGGCCGGAATTCGAATTCGACCAGAATGGAATCGCCGCGAGAATGAATTGTGCCCGCATTAAAAGTGAGAGTGGGGGATGCGTAGTCTGTTTCCGGGGGCCCCCCGCCGTTGGCGAAATCCGTCAGGTTGGCAAACAAGACATGGAGCAGGGAAAAGACCTCGCCAGGCACGAATGTCGCCGCATTCCCGAGCCTCGGCTCGCAGTGCGCCGCATTGATCAGCATTGGCGGGGTCTTGGCGGCCATGACGATCTCGCAGCGGGCCGGCACTTTGTTGACGGCATCACCACCATCAATGCTGGCGATGTGCAGGTCCCGCCGATTCGCCAAAGTCCCGATAGCGAGCTGAATCGCATTTAAACCTAGAGCGGGTGTACTGGAATGCGCGGACCGTCCCTCGAAAATCACCTGATAGAGCGGCAAACTCTGCCGCGCCTCGTTGTGGGGTTCAAACTTAATTTCCAGTTGGAACACCATCAGCCCTTTGTGGGCGGTCACAACCTGCAGGTGTGATGGTTCCCCGACGAACGCGAGCGCTCCCTTGGGCAGGAGGCCCGCCGCGGCGAGTTCCTTGGCGCCCACCAGCCCATGCTCTTCACCGAAGGTGGCTACCAGGTAAGTGTCACGGCTGGGAACTCCACATCGGACAAGCGCGAGCGCCTTGGCTACGAAATCGAGCTTGGTGTCTGCTGCGCCGAGCCCATAGATTCGTTCGCCTTTGACTCTGGCGCTGAAGGGCCCCTGTAAACATTCGGTCCAGGATCCCGGATCTCCCGGCGGCACCGTGTCGAGATGGGTATTGAGTATCAGCGGAGGTCGGCTAGGTTCACGGCCGCGCACCAGGCAGACCAGGTTAACCTGCGACGATCCTTCAGCTTGTGAAGGGTGTAGACGGGGCTCAAGTCCATAAGGTTGAAGCAGTTCGCTGGCGCACAACTCCATAACGTCACGCGTGCCTTCACCGGTTACGCTCCGGCAGGCAACCAGGCGCTGGCACCATTCGAGGGTCTCTGCATCCATTGATTCAGTGTTCCCCCAAGCGCGACCCGCTTCAAGCATGCCGTCAGTCAGCTACTTAATCGCGCGATGGAGCGCCACGGTACCCCAGCCGGTACGTTGGTAGCTGACCTCGGCGAAACCCGCCTCGCGTATCATCGCGGCGACATGGTCGGCATCGGGGTGAATGCTCAGGGAATCAAAGAGATAGCGATATGCTCCGTAATTGCCAGCGACAAGCACTCCAAGAAGCGGGACGACGCGGGCAATGTACATACCGAGGAAACGTTTCAGCGGTCCTCGTGGTGGAGTCAGGTCCAGGCAGACCAAACGTCCGCCGATTCGCAGTACGCGGCACAACTCGGCGAAAGTATCGGGGAGGTTGTCGACGTTACGGAGCATAAAGCCGTTCACCACGCAATCGAAGCTTCCATCTGCGAAGGGCAGCCGCATCGCATCAGCGGCAACCAGCGGGACGCTCCCCGGCGCTGAATGCGCCGCCTTGCCGTTGGCGGCTTGCAACATTTCGACGCAGAAATCGGCACCTATGACGATGCGTACCCCTTGCCGGAGCGCCTCGAACGCCAATTCGCCGGTGCCGGTCGCGATATCGAGCGCGACTGCGCCAAGTGGGTCAGCCATTGCTATCGCCTGACGCCGCCATCGGCGGTCCAGGCCGAGTGTCATCAGGGAATTAACCGTATCGTAGCGCGGCACGATCGAAGCAAACATGTCGCGGATCTGCCTTGGTTGGGGATGTCGCGGGCTGGTGTGAGGGGCGCCGGCATTCACTGGAGAGGCTTCCAATGAAGCTAAGGGCCGCAATCGACGTTGTCAAATGATTCCAAATGTCTGCGGCAGAGTGGTGAGTTGATTGCTGAAAGCGGCTTTGCGGCCGGCCACTTGCTAAACTTCAAGCCGTGGAAGAGCGGAAACAACACAGTTTGGTGCGATTTCTTGAGGACCATAAGGGCAATGTCGCGCTGTGTCTCTCTGTGCTGCTTTACCTGGTCAGTTGGCCGGTAGCCTGGGTGGATCGCCCCGTGGCCCAAGTCATACGGGCGGCGGGCGAAGCATCACTCGTCGGCGGAATCTGCGACCTGATCGCGCTCAGGATGATTTTTGAGCAGCATTGGTATCTACCTAATTCCGGGGTCCTGCAACGAAGCCGGGCCAAGCTCACCGAAGGTATCGCTAATACCATCGAACGAGAGTGGCTCACGCCGCGCATGATTGAGGAGAAACTGCATCAATTAAAGTTGCTTGACCGGCTCGGTGAACATCTTACGACCGCGTCGCTCAGGACCTTGATCCGGCAGGAACAACTGGAGCGGATCTGTCTTGAGGCTGCACATTATCTCGAACCAGAAACCGCCATTGCGGCCTTTGAGAAGTTGACCTCCAGGGTACAACCTGCGCGGGCACTCGATCGGCTAAAGTTCGCCCTGGTCAGGGCTTTCGCACGTCGCGAATGCGAGCGCCTGCGTGAAAGGATTCGCAATTTACCCCATGACGATCACCTCATTGGGATGATCGATTCGGCAATTCATGACATCGGAGCTACTCTGTGCGCACAGGATACGGTACTGCGCAAGACCGCCGACCATTGGATGGATGCTGTCGTTACGGAATTTGTCTCACGTAGCAAAGGCGAGATTGCCCTGATGGTCCGCGAGAATCTTAATCGAATGTCCAACGAGAAGATTCGGGAACAAATCGAGAGCAAGACTCGAACTCATCTCGATTGGATCCGGGTAAACGGCGGCCTTTTCGGCGCCCTGCTCGGCTGCCTATTCGCGTTATTGAGCGTCGCACGATCGGAATTCCAGACGCTTTGGCGGCTATTGATGTTTTAGCCGGCTGCCGATGATGCTGGCGCGGGTGGTTATTCTTGGCGCGGTTGGAACATTGGAACGGCTGGTCTATGCCGTCCCCGCACCGATCGCCGGACATCTGAGCCCTGGCCATCGCGTACTGGTGCCGCTTCGTTCTCGGCGTGTAACGGCAATCGTTACTGAGTTAGGCGATAACCTGGATAGCGGCGGCGCGGTTCCCAAACCAATCATCGAAGTACTGGAAGGTCGTCCGCTGTTCGACTCGGCACACCTTCAACTAGTCGAATTTTTGGCCGGCTACTACATGGTACCGATTGGAGAGGGGTTTCGCAGCGTATTGCCGTCGCTGGCGCGGATTGAATCTCGCCGAGTCCTGCAGGTCGCCCGGAACCCTGATCCGCTGGCGCAAGCTGCCTTTACCCCGGCCGAACGAGAGATCATTGACGCACTTACGAAACGTCCGATGACTGTCGCTCAGCTCGAACGCCGCTGTCAGTCCAACGATGTGAAGGCCGCGATTATGCGTTGGATGGCCGCCGGCTGGATTACTGCGCGCGAGGCAACGCGCGGGAGGCATCGCAAGAGCTCCGAGGTGCGCCCGGCAGAGGTCACGAGGATCGGACCTCAGTATGGTGAGAAAACTGGTTCCGCTGCCATCGAAACTCCAGACCTGCAGTTAACTTCCGAGCAAGCAGCAGCGATTGCAGCCGTCACACCCACAGTTCGCCAGCGGCACTTCGAACCTTTCCTGCTTTGGGGTGTCACCGCCAGCGGCAAGAGCGAGGTGTACATGCGTCTGGCGTCGGAAGCTCTTGCCGCTCATCGCCAGGTCTTGGTGCTTGTTCCTGAAATAGCTTTGGCCGACCAGTTGGTCGGCTCTTTTCGGAGCCGGTTCGGGACGCTGGTCGCCGTTGCGCACAGCGCCCAAAATATCAGCGAACGCTGGGCGAGCTGGATGGCGGCCATGAGCGGCGAAGCCAGGATAATGATCGGTCCACGCTCCGCGATTTTCGCCCCAATCAATGACCTCGGTCTCATCGTCGTAGACGAAGAGCACGATGGCGCTTACAAGCAGGAAGAAGGCATTCGATATAACGCCCGTGATTTAGCGGTGGTGCTGGCGCGGCTCGCATCCTGCCCGATAGTGCTCGGCTCGGCGACGCCATCGGCAGAATCATATGCCAACGGGCGTGGTCGCCGTTATCGCCTGTTGCAATTGAGCGAACGGGTGCCGCAGCGGAAATTCGCCACCGTTGAGATCATCGATCTTCGGCAACATGCTGCGACACTGGCCAAGCTTCCGTTGAATGGGCAAATTTCGGAAACCTCTGAAGCGGCGAGGTCCGTAAGCTTCCGGACCGGTCGCCCCGCCTCTGCCAAACCCGTACTCTATTGCCCGAAACGCGAAACGAGCGAGAGTTCCATCAAAGAGCGATCGTCCCCGTTGCTCGACCAGGTGCCGCTTGCCCAGCCGCTGATTGACGCGCTGGCAGGGAACCTCGCCGCCGCCGGCCAGAGCCTCGTCTTTCTGAACCGGCGCGGCTATCACAATTTCCTGCAGTGCCATGGTTGCGGCAGTGTCATTACTTGCCGCAGTTGCAGCGTGAGCATGACCTTTCATCTGCGCGGCCGCCTGCTACGCTGCCACTACTGCGGAGCAAGCGAACCTGCTCCCGGCAAATGTTTTGAATGTGGCGCATTCGATCTGGCGGGGCAGGGTTATGGTACGGAGCGGCTGGTACAAGCGCTGGCAGCTTTTTTCCCGTCAGCACGGATCGAACGGATGGACAGCGATACCAGCGGCCGGCGCGGGGCGCGCAGCGCTATTCTCCACGGCGTTCGTTCCGGCGAAGTCGATATTCTTGTCGGCACCCAAATGATTACCAAAGGCTTCGATTTTCAAAATGTGACGCTGGTTGGAGTGGTACTGGCCGATCTCTCATTGAACATGCCGGATTTTCGTGCGGCTGAGCGCACCTTTCAGTTGCTGACGCAGGCAGCCGGCCGTGCAGGCCGCGGCGAGCGGCCAGGCCGGGTGCTTATCCAGACTTATGCGCCGCATCACTACAGCATTCGCGCCGCGCGCGACCAGGACTATCCGCGCTTCATCCGGCGCGAGATGGAATTGCGCCGCGAACTCATGTATCCGCCATTTGCGCGGATGGCATTGGTACGAATTGAGGGCGGCGATCCTTCAGGCGTTAGCGAGCGCGCGAGCAAGATTGCTGCGTTACTGTCCAAGGTCGCGGAACCGGGGATGCGAGTGCTCGGGCCGGCCCCCGCGCCGATTGAAAAAATAAAGCAGCGATACCGCTGGCAGGTGCTGGTCAAGTCGCGCGAGCGCCATGCGCTGCGAGCAGCGCTTAGCGCCATCATTCCATATCGAGCTCGCGGCGATATCGCTGTTAGTATCGATATGGATCCGGTCAACATGCTGTGAAACCGGCAAGCGCTTTGCCCGTCTGGATTTGCTCGGCTAATGTGCACCCATGTTGCCGATCGGTAGCATCGGACACGCGGTATAATCCCGCGGTGTCTTGCTGAAGGAGCATAGGGTTGAGTACCGAAGTTCTTGCGCCGCTTCGTGTCGTCGAACTTACGATGGAGGACGGTGCCATCATCCGGATTCGCCAGCACGGGAATCCGAGCGGTCCCCGACTTGTGTTAAGTCACGGGAATGGGCTTGCGATCGACGGCTATCTGCCGTTCTGGGGTCGTCTGCGGGACCGGTACGAGTTGATCCTGTTTGATTTTCGCAATCATGGTCAGAACCCGCTACACAACTTCAAGCATCATAATTGGCCGCAATTTATTCACGACCTCGAGCACATCTTCGAAATCGTTCAGCAAAAACTCGGGGCCAAACCGACGGCTGGCGTGTTCCATTCACTCTCGGCTGTAACTGCAGTCATGCAAACCCAACGGATTGGGCGGCGCTGGGACCCGCTGGTGCTGTTCGACCCACCCTTCTATCCGCCTGACGGTCATCCCATACGTGAGTTGCAGCGCGGAACAGAGAACGATATTGCTGCGCGCGCCGAGCGAAGAACCCCGAGCTATGAAGATCCGGGGGACCTGGCGCGGCAGTTTCAGCGTCGCTTTCCACGATGGCAACCGGAAGCATATAACTTGATGGCTCGGGCAACGCTCCGCTACGACAGCAGCTCGCGACGATGGGTGCTGGCTTGTCCGCGCGAATATGAAGCGCATATCTTTCGCAGCAATCGCGAAACCAGCACGTGGCAGCGCCTGCGCGAGATGCCGGTGCCGATTAAGCTGATATGCGCCGATCCTGCCGATGGTGGCCCACCCGCGTTGATTGGGCGGGCTCTGGCCGAAGAGACTGCGGTCGAATACCAGGCTATCCCCGATACTTCGCACTTTCTGCAAATCGAACGGCCTGGTGAATGCATTGGCGCGATGGAGGATTTCCTTGTCAAGCACGGGTTTACCAGCTAGCCGTTCCACCCCCGCAGCGCCAAAGTCAGTGCACCGAAATCCAGGCGCTTCGGAGAGCGCACGGCTTAATGGCCGCGTCGAGGCGGACGATGCGCCGCCCGTGATTACTGTTTCCAAGCTCCGCGTCGAACGGGAAGCAGTTATCCTCGATGGTATTGAGTGGGCGGTCAAACGAGGCCAGCACTGGGTGATTCTCGGGGCCAATGGTTCGGGCAAGACCTCGCTGCTCAGCACTCTTACGGGATACATGCCGCCTAGCGCCGGCGAAATTTCAGTGCTGGGTGAAACCTATGGGCGCACGGACTGGCGCGAATTGCGTAAACGTGTCGGAATTGTAAGTTCCAGCGTCCATCAGCTCGTTGAAGGCCATCAGACTCCGCTCAACACCATTATCGGTGGCCGCCATGCCATTATCGGGATGTGGGGTGATGTCCGGCCCTCAGAGCGGGCCGAAGCCGAAAAGCTGCTACAGCAGGTCGAAGCCGTAACTATCCGCGACCGGCCATGGCGAGTGCTATCCCAGGGTGAGCGCCAGCGAGTGTTGATTGGGCGCGCGTTGATGGCACACCCCGAATTGCTGATACTCGACGAGCCGTGCGCCGGGCTTGACCCGGTCGCGAGAGAGCATTTCCTGCAGTTTGTCGCACGCCTGGCCAAAACACGTCATGCACCAACCCTGATATTGGTTACTCACCACGTAGAGGAGATCATTCCGGTCTTCTCCCACGTGCTACTCTTGCGAAAAGGAGGGGTTTTGGCAGCCGGCGCCAAGGGAAAAGTATTGACCTCCCGGCTGCTGTCGCATGCCTTCGACGCCTCGGTCGAATTACGGCACCAGCGAGGCCGATATTCGATCATGGTCAGTGCTAGCGTGGGAGCGGTGATCTGACGGACGCTGTCATCCGCCTGCGGATTACTACACAGCCGGCTCCCCAGCATGCGCCCGCTGCTATAGCTGACGCGGCAATGCCAGGCGAAATACTCACGACGTCGATTCAAGTAGAAGTACCCGGCGCGCTGCCAAAGCTCTCAGGTCTGCACTTGCCGTTTCGAAGTGGGGCAGCTCTGCTGTATCATTTGCGCACGCAGATGAGTACCGTAACGTAGCAGCAGCCGCTGTGTTCCGCCATCTCAGCCGTAGTTCTTCGAGCCGAATCCCCATCGAACCGCGGCTTGCCCCTATAGTTCTGCTCGCGTAAGGCCAGGTGGTTGATTATTTGACGACCGTCGCGACTTTAACGACAGGGTGCGCGCGCTGTTTCAAAACGGGACTGGATCTATGGCATAGCGATTGTGTACGACTCAGCGCCTATTTCATGGCGATGATGTCGAAATCAGGTCAGTGGATCCGGCGCGAGCAGCGGTTTTTGAAACGCAATAACCAAAATGAACGGTTTCAGGAGAGATGGGCAGGAGCGAGGATAGCTCGCTCTTACCCAACAAGAGTAGCAGGTCAGAGGTAAAAATGGATAGCAATGATGCTAGCGCTGCAGTACCGTCGGCGATGAGAGTTTTCCTGGTCGAAGACAACCCTGAGCATTCGTTCATTGCGGTCAAGGTACTCCAGCAGTTATTGGGCGAAAATAGCGAAGTGATCGTTGCGGAAAACGCTCAAGAGGCGCTATCGCTCATTGAACTGTTCACCGAACACGATCATCCAGACCTGATACTTGTAGACTTGCGCTTGCCAGATAACGGCGGCTTCGAAATACTATCCGCAGCTCGCGCGCACGAGGCTTGCTCGCAAGTGCCTGCTCTAGTATTGACTAGCTCGTTGTACGATAAAGATGTAGCGGAAAGCTATGACCTGGGTGCGGCAGCCGTTTTGTGCAAACCATTGTCGCGCGCAAACCTCAGAGAAGAGCTTATCCGGATCGGCAAATTGGCGCCGACGCGCTCCGTCCGGACGACCTTCGCTCATTGAGGTAACGCGCCAATCCCGGTAGGTTCTTTAGCCGCACACGCTTAAGACGACGGCCGGCGAGGATGCTACTGAAACGAGACTTTCCAGGTAAATGCCCCGGAAGACTCCGGCCGATAGTCGTCGGAAGTGCCATGCTGGTAGCGTTAGCGCCGGCAGCCCCAATTGCTGCTCAGACCGTCGAACATAGCGAGAAGATTCTTCAGCGCGCTGGCTCTGCCGCTCGCGAACCGGCCAAAGTCGAGGTTGGCGCAGGTGAGGTGAAGGCGCGCATCGGGCTGTTGCAGGCAAGCGCACCGAGCGGTGCAAATGTTGGTGTCATAGTCGATTTTGAAATTGCGCCTGGATGGCACGTCTACGGAAAACCGGTGCCCGAGGAATATACGCCGATCAAAGTCGTTTTTGATAGCGCGTTGTTATCGGGCCAGCGGTTGGATTTTCCGAAGCCGACACCGGTGAACTTCGCACTGCTCGGCGAAACCTTGCCGGTGTTCCAGGGAAATTTTAAAGCGCATGGCAATGTTCTCCTGCGCCAGGATGTAGCTCCCGGGGAACAGCGGTTGAGCGGCACCCTCAGCTTTCAGGAATGTAACGATAATCTCTGCAAGATGCCGCAGGAGGTGCGCTTCGCGATTCCGCTAAGGATCGAAGCTCCCCCGCTAAAACCAGGCTAATGTTTGCTTGGCCAAGGCAGCAGTGGCCGGTTAGTGCTGGACTGGAGCAGCCGACGGTGCCGCCGCTGACTCTTGCGGCCGCCGGGCTTCCGCCTGTGCGCGGATCGACGGTGGCACGAACCGGGCATCGAAGATCTTCTGCTGACTGGGAGTCAGTAGCGCGCGGATCTGCAGGTAGGCGCTGAAAAAGATCTCGTGTCTTTGCTGCTCGAATTTATCGCGGGCCGCCTGGATCTTACTCCGGGTTTCGTGCATCACGGCGCGAATCTGTTCGCGCTGGCTGGGAGTTAGTTCCAGCACTCGCGCCATGCGTTGGAAGGGTCGCTCACCCGGAATCGGGAGCACACCATAACGGTAACCGAGGGTTGCTCCCACAAAACCAATTCCCAAACCGACTAAAAGAGCGATAGCAGCGGACAATACGCCACGCCTGGTCTGCGAGGAGATGCTCACGCGATAACTTCGCAATCAGTCAAGTCGCTTCAATCCAAGCTCGGGGTGCGGGTCGGAAATCAACAGAGCGCACGGCGGCTACTCGTCAGAATCCGCCGTCGTTGCGCCCTGCGCGCTCAATTCCTGGCCAAATAAACTGTCGGTCGCCGGCAAGCTGGCGACTTCGACGCTTGGACTCTCTGCGGCGATCGCGTCCTCGAACGTCATCCGCGAGGGCACTGCAAAATACAATGCAAGCACGGCTGCTGCGGCCATCAGGAAGGCTGGCAGCAGTCGATTTGCACGCCACAGCGTTGGCAGATACTCCACCACCAGCGGTGCGCGAGGCGAATCGAAATGCGCCCCATCAGGAGCCATAGTTGGAGCTGCTGGCGACTGCGAGTCAGGTTCGCCGGCCGAGTATAGTACGGGAGCAGTCAGCGCGAAGGCTCGGAAGGAGCGATCGCAACTTGAGCATCCGCGCAGATGCAAGAGCAGTGCGGCTCGAGGCTGACCGGCTAGCGTCTTTTGCCAAAAGCCGACAAACGCTTTCCTCGCTTCTAAGCAGTTCATTTTACCTCTCGGCGCCGCTGCTGAGAGAGGATGGATTCCGCGAGTTTACGCATAAATTGCCGCGCGCGGAATGCTCGTATCTTCACTTTCGCTACGCTCCAGCCCATTATCGCGGCGACCTCGTCGACGCTCAACCCCTCACTTTCCCTGAGGACCATCACCATCCGATCATCTGGCCGAAGTGAATCGAGCAGTCGATGCGCCAGGACATAGGCTTCCCGCCGCTGCTCGGCAGCTTCCACGATACGCTCAGGGGTCGAGTGCTCCACAAGTTGTGCCCAACCCGCTTCGGGGCCGCTGAAATCAGCGATCAACTCCTCTGGTCTTCGGCGGCGGCGGCGCAGCTCGTCGTAACATACGTTGGCAACAATCGCCCGCAACCATCCGAGAAAAGGCATCTCGGCCTTATACGTCGAGATGCCGGCGAAGGCCCGGATGAAACTCTCCTGGGCGAGATCGCGCACGATCTCGTGGTCCGAAAAGAAACGGTGGCAGAGCCGCTCGACGCGTTCTCGATAACGCGAAGCGAGTTCCGCAAATGCCGCCGTCTGCCCGCTCCGGACTTCGGCAATCAGCTCATCGTCGGATCGAACAGCTTCGCTCCACTTGCGCAGCGTCGGAGAAAGCGCGGCCAGCATACCTGAAGGTTTATACGCACCGATTTCGCTGGCGTTACAGCGGCATTACCGCAACGGTGTCTTAACGGAGAGACCGGCCTGTGCCAGATCAGCGGGTGTGTCCAGATCCAGCAATACCCCACGGTCGTCCACGTCCACGTACAGTACCCGATTGGGATCGGCTTTGACTACGGTCCGGGCCCCCAGCTCCAGGGGAGCCTGCCCAAGCTCGGCGAAGACCGAACGGTCGAACAGCACCGGATGGCCGCTACGGCCGCCGCATCGCGTTACCAGAATTGCCTTCTCCGAGGCGTCGTACCTATCCACTAGTCGTTTGAAGGTCTCGGGGAGGACGGTCGGATGGTCGACGAGATGCACCATTGCAGCGTCGGCATCTGCTGCAATTGCGAGTAACCCTGCTCTCATCGAGGAAAGTTGACCAAGCCTGTAATCGGGGTTTTCGACTGTATGAATTCGATCATCAGCGGGAACAGCTTTCACGACTGAACCGCGATGCGCACCCAGGACGATAATCAGTCGCTCAACGGCGGTCAGCATCGAGCGCGCGGCATGGCCCAGAAACGTTTCTCCGTTCAGCAGCAGCAGCGGCTTCGGGAAACCCATTCGCCGCGATTCCCCGGCGGCGAGCAATATACCTTCAATTTTTTTGCTTTTCACCGAACTGGGTTCACCCGCACGAAGACGCGGTTACCAGCATCACTGCTCTGTCTCGAACAGTGCATGTCAGCAGCAGGCCCTGAAGTGGGCAGGACCTGGGTCGGGTTCCCAGCCCCATGGCCGCGGCCCCCATTCCGGCCGGAACAACTCCCCCCGTTTTATTGTCAGCACCGGAACCACCGCTTGTTGGACAGACAGACTTGCCCCCAGTACGTCGTAAACAGTCCATTCTCCTTCTACAATCTTCAACACTGAAATGTCGGCCTGGCGCCCTACAATCAGGCTACCGAGGCGGGCCTCTGCGCCAATCGCCTTGGCCGGATTGGCTGTACACATCGTGACGACCTGCTGCAGACTAAATCCCAAGCCCAAAAACCGGGTCATCATTTCGGTCATGCTGTGCACCGTGCGTAACCGGCCAGGGATGGTCAAGTCTGTGCTGATGCAATGTGGCAGCAAGCCTTGATCGATAATGCGGCGGCCGATATCGAAGCTGAAATTTCCCTGCCCATGGGCAGTATCAAACCAGACTCCGGTCCTGGCGGCCTCCCAAGCCTCTGGAACCAGACGTCCATTGCCATCGAGCACGCCGCCCGGGTTAGCCGTGAAGTAATGTGTCAGGATATCGCCGCTCTCCAGCATCGGCAGCAGGCGGCGGATGACGGTAGGGTCGTAGCGTTTTTCGGTGTCGCCGATATGGACCATCAGCTTGATGCCTATTTCGCGCGCCGCGCGTCTGGCCAGGCGCGGCATCTCCATTCCGAAAATCTCGAGCGCCGGCGACACCATACGCGCCTTTATCCCACAGATCAGACCTTTGTAACGATTGGCGGCGCGCAAGGTCGCATCGAGATCAATGCTGCCCTCGGCGATAATATCCGGGATGGTCGAGAGCCCGGTCTGGCAGATATGGAGAAAGGGGATAATCTCGGTATGGCATTGCGGGATAATATAGTTGGGGAAGCCGCCGAAAGTCGCGCTTCCGGCGCTCCCGGCATCGACAATCGTAGTGACCCCCGCATACACGCCGCCCTGGTCGGGATGCACACCTAACCTGGTGAAGCCTTCAAACACATGAGCGTGCAAATCGATTAAGCCCGGCGTAACAACACTTCCAGGGGGTAGTTCAATTACGCGGCGCGACTCCTGCGGGGCGACCTGCGCTTCGATGCGCGCGATTTTGCCCTGTTCGACGGCGATGTCCTGAACGCCACTGAGGCCAGTTGAAGGATCGACCACAGTGCCGCCCTTGAGCAGAAGATCATACATGGTTCATCCTCGCGCATTCATTCGAATAGCTCCCCGGATCTTGATGAAGGCAAGGCGTGCTGCAGCTTGTCAAGCGGAGATATTGAATGTAGATAGCTTTGACCCACATTGCCGAGGAGCATGTTACGGGACGCCAGCCTCGGTGAGGCCTGACAGGTGCGCCGAAGATGAAATTCGGATTGTTGTATAATACCGATTACTATCCCGAGGTTCACGGTTCTGCCTCTCAGTATTATGGCGATATCCTGGAAGAGACCCAGTTCGCCGAAGAGTTGGGCTACCATGCCGTGTGGTTCGGGGAACATCACTACTCCGGATACTCGTTCGGCGCGCCACCGGTAATCGCGATGGCTGCCGCCGCCCGCACCCAGCGCATCAAGATCGGGACGGGCGTATCCCTAATCCCGCTGAACCATCCGCTGCGCCTCGCTGAGGAATATGCGATGCTCGACGTGCTTAGCGGGGGGCGCCTCGAATATGGCATTGGACGGGGCTTCCTTAACTATTCATACCAGCTCTTCGGGGTAAACCCTGACGAGAGCCACGCCCGCTATCGCGAGGGCACCGAGCTTATCATCAAGGCCTGGACCTCGGACGGTCCAATCTCGTTCGATGGTGAATTCTGGCAGCTGTCTGATTATTCATTCTTCCCCAAGCCCTTACAGAAACCGTACCCTCCGATTTTTGCTTCCGGGGCGATTACACCCGAAAGCTACCAGTGGGCGGGGGAGCACGGTCATCACCTGGGGACTGCGTTTTTTATCCCTGCGCCCGAGATGGTCAAAGCCAATATCGGCCTCTATCACGACGCGTTGCGCAAGAACGGCCACGATCCAGCCACCCACGAAGTGGCAGGGGTGTACCAGATGTATTGCGGCGATTCGAGGCAGGAAGCGCGCGAGCATGGCGGGGTTTATGCGCTGCAGTACTATAAGTTCTTCGAAGCCCTTGACCGCCGCAGTGCACACACCTCGGGTGCTTACGAGCGGTACAAAAGAGGTCCCGGCTTCACCAAATACAGCTACGAGGAATTGGATGAGATGCGCGTGTTGTTGATTGGCGAGCCGGATACCTTGACTGAACGGGTGCGCTGGTCGAGGGACTTTTACGGCGCCACCTATCTCATCCTGGAAATCGCCCAGGGCGGCGAGCCCCATCATCACGTGATGCGCTCACTGGAACGTTTTGCCAAATACGTCATGCCGGCGTTCACTTAGGAGAGCTCCCCAGGAACTAGTCCATTCGGTTTACCCGGGCAGGACTGGCCTGCTCTGCCGCCCCGGTCAATTTGCCCGCCCATCGCAGTTTAAGCGATATAATCATCCTAAACTGACTCTGCCAGGCCGCGGTCTGGTTGGATTTTTCGCGAGCGAGGACCTAATGGATAAAGCATTGGCCGGCGTTCGGGTTTTAGACCTGAGTCATGTGCAAGCTGGCCCGAGCTGTACGCAGATTCTGGCGTGGCTGGGCGCTGATGTGATCAAGGTCGAACTGCCCGGACGCGGCGACATCACGCGCTCTCAGTTACGTGATTTGCCCGGCGCCGACAGCTTGTATTTCACCATGCTGAATTGCAACAAGCGCAGCATTACTCTCAACCTCAAGGCCGCACAGGGAAAGAAGATCCTGACAGAATTGCTCAAGACTTCGGATGTGATGGTTGAGAACTTTGGTCCCGGCGTGCTGGACCGGCAAGGTTTCACCTGGGAGCAAATCAGGGATATCAATCCCCGGATTATCTATGCATCGATCAAGGGATTCGGCCCGGGTCCCTACCTGGAGTGCAAAGCCTACGAGACCATCGCCCAGGCGATGGGCGGAGCGATGAGCACAACCGGATTTGAAGACGGCCCACCGACCAGCACCGGGGCGCAGATTGGTGACTCGGGCACCGGGATTCATGCGGTGGCAGGAATCCTGGCGGCACTCTACCAGCGCAGCTCTACCGGCCGCGGGCAGCGGGTTGAAGTTGCGATGCAGGACGCAGTACTCAACCTGTGCCGCGTCAAAATTCGCGACCAGCAGCGCCTTCAGCACGGTCCTTTGCCGGAGTATCCAAACCGCGAGTTCGGCGATGAAGTGCCGCGATCCGGCAATGCCTCTGGTGGCGGACAACCCGGCTCTGCTCTGCGCTGCCACCCAGGCGGTCCCAATGATTACTGTTACGTCATCATTCAGCCGCAGATTTGGCCGGTCCTGGCTAAATTAATTGGCCGACCCGAGCTGGCCAACGATCCGGCTTTCAACAGCCCTGAGGCGCGCCTCGGCCATCTCGATGAGGTGTTCAGCATTGTCGAACAGTGGACGATGCAGCATCCTAAATTTGAAGTGATGCGTGCTTTGATGGAGGCGGACATCCCGTGCGGTCCCGTGCTTTCAACCAGGGATCTTATCCAAGACGACTCGCTGGCGGCGCGCGGGATGATCGTGCAGGTCAAGCATCAGCAGCGGGGCACATTCAAAACTGTAGGATGTCCAATCGTACTGTCTGACAGCCCGGTCGAGGTGCAATCGTCGCCGCTCCTTGGTGAGCACACTTACGAAATTCTCGGCGAGCTTGGATATAGTGGTGCCGAGATTGAACAGATGCGCGCCGATGCCGTCATTTAGACGGCAGAGGATGCATCGCCACTGCAATCAGATGGTATGCGAGCGCGTTTTTCCAACCGGTGAAGAAAATGGAATTCGGGATCTGCTTTGATACTCATGTCAGCAAATGGGACCTGGTCCGCTACGCCGAAGAGCTGGGCTATGATCGGGCGTGGATTCCCGACTCCCAGATGATCTGGTCCGATTGCTACGCGGTGATGGCGCTTGCGGCGCAAGCAACCCGGCGCATCAAAATCGGCACGGGGGTGGCTATTCCCGGCACGCGCATCGCACCCGTTACCGCCCATTCAATCGCGAGCATAAATCAGATCGCCCCGGGCCGCGTCTTTTTGGGCATCGGTACCGGGCATACGGCGATGCGAGTGATGGGGCAGCATCCGATGCGCATCAAGGAGTTTCGCGAATATCTCAGGGTCGTGCGCGCCCTGCTCAACGGCGAAGCGGTCGAGTATAGCTATGACGGACACACCCGCGAAATCCAATTCCTCCATCGCGAGCGGCATTTCATCAATCTTGACCATCCGATCCCGATTTACGTCGCGGCTAATGGCCCGATGGCTTGCGAAGCCGCCGGCGCATATGGCGACGGATGGGTCACCGCGGTTGGCGCGCCGTCAGAGGTTCAACAACAGTTCGCACGGATCCAGGAAGGCGCTCGCAAGGCTGGCCGGACGCTCCCCGCTCCATTCTTGACGACCGCGCTGGTCGGGGGATGCGTACTCCGGCCTGGCGAGAAACTCACCGACGACCGCGTCATCGACGAGACCGGCTCAATGGTGGCTGCGGTGCTTCACTTCGCTTACGAAATCTGGAAAGACCTCGGCAAACGGCCGGAGCTGATACCACCTTATTTCTCAGACCGATGGGATGAATACCTCGCGCGAGTAGATGATTTCAGCCTGCCCGCCGACGCCCGTTTCCGCCAGATTCACGAAGGCCATTGCACTTATCTCCAGCCAGCCGAGCGCAAGTTCATTACTCCCGAAGCGATCAAGGCGACTTGCCTGGTAGGAACGCCCGAGGAAATCGTGGAGCGGCTGCACGAGCTTGAACGGGTTGGTATAAGCGGCGTCGCCCTGCTGCCGCCAGCGGAATTTCAGCGCCAGGTCTTTCGCGACTTCGCTGAATTGGTGATGCCGTTGATGCGCTGACCCAGAGTCAATGCGGGATTTGACATGGGGACCCGGGGTCTTGCACAACTATTTCAGCTAAGGAGGGACATAAAGCCATGGCGAGCTATCGGGTGATTTCGGCGGATTCGCACTTTGTCGAGCCGCCCAATATGTGGTCGGAGCGCATCGATCAGCGGTTCCGCGATCATGCTCCACACACTGTCAAAGGTTACAAAAACCGCGAGGGCGAATTTTTCATGTGCGAAAATATTCAGCCAGTCGCAGTAGCCGGTTTCTTCGGCTCCGGCAGGAGTTCAGAAGAACTGCCGCAGCATATCAAGAGCGGTTTTGATGCAGCGCCAGGCAGTGTCTGGAACCCGGCCGAACGGCTCAAGGAACAAGACCGCGATGGTGTCAGTGCCGAGATTCTATATACCTCGATGGGAATGCTGCTGTTCGGGCTCGACGATCCTGAACTGCGTAGTGCATGCTTCAGGGCCTTCAACGACTGGGCGGCCGAGTACTGTAGTTATAACCCCAAGCGTCTAATCGGTACTGGGACGGTGACCTTGGAGAATGTCGACGAAGGTGTCAAGGAACTCGAGCGCTGCGCCAAAAAAGGGTTGCGCGGTGTGCTGATTTGGGGTGCACCGCCGGAGGATAAACCCTACGGCGATCCCGTATACAATCCCTTCTGGGCGGCTGCGCAGGACCTCGACATGCCGGTCTCGTTACATATCCTGACCGGCCGGCGCGGTACTCGCTTCAGCCGCCGCCACGTCCTGCGGGGCTATATGACGCTGCCGCACGAAATCCAAATGTCGTTTGCGGACCTGGTGCTGGGCGGAGTTTTTGAGCGCTTCCCACGGCTCAAGCTGGTATCTGCCGAGAACGACATTTCATGGCTGCCGCATTTTTGTTACCGGCTCGACCACGCCTATGATCGCCTGCGTTTTTTCGAGGAAAGTACCTCACTGCCAATGAAGCCGAGTGAATACATGAAGCGGCAGGCGTGGGCGACCTTCCAGTTCGAAACCGAAAACGTCGGCTTTACCGCTGAGAAATACGGGCGCGACAAGTTGATGTGGTCATCGGATTATCCCCATACGGATTCTCCGTGGCCGCATTCACGCGAGTTCATCGAGAACGAAATAAGGTCGGTCAGCGAACAGGACAAGCCTGCAATCGTTGGTGATAATGTTTTGCGTCTTTATGGAGTGAGCCTGAACTGATCAACGCAGCTTTATGTTGAGGAAGCGGCCGGAACGAGCCGGCGATTGCCTCGTCCCGGCCGCTGCAGATGTCGGCCCGTCACCGATGATTATGGCACCAAATCTAGCCTGCATCCGACCCCGCCACCTGTGTCATCGGGCAACCGACCTCAATGCCTCAATGAGATGAATATCGCATATTCGCTTTTTATTTGATCTCTTGAAAAGCGTGAATACTGGCCTTTTCGTGATAATTTTGTCGAGACTTCGGGCAAGCGCCCGAAACAGCAGAACAGCTTGAAGCGAATCGCGCTATTTCGGCCGTGTAAGCTTGCGGAGGGTTAAGCGGCCGAATAACGAATCGACCATTCGCATGTTCGTCACTGCGGAGAGCTGACGCTCACTGGAGCAGCTTCACAGCTCCTGTCTTGAGAACGTATCGGGCGGGCTGAATTTTGAGTGCTCCGCTCGCCACACGTTTTTCCAAATCGGGCTCACGCGCGAGCTTCTCGGCGATCAGGATTGCATTGCGGTCGATGGCGTTATCGAGTTCGTCACCGCCATGCTCACGCACCTGGCGCACGGCAGCATAGATGTTCGTCAGCATCGGGCCGGCGTTCGGGTCGGGATACGATTTGAGTGCCGCCGTTACCGCACCGCATTGGTCGTGGCCGATAACCATAATTAAGGTGGTGCCGAGATGGCCGACGGCATACTGAATGCTTTCCAGTGCCAGACGATCGTAGGTATTACCAGCAACTCGCACGACGAAGAGTTTGCCGGGCCCCTGGTCGAAAATGATCTCCGGCGGCACCCGTGAATCGGAGCACGACAGGATAATGGCGAGTGGATGTTGAGATGCGTCCGAAGGACGTTTATTGGAGGGATCGGATCGATCGCTGACGTATCTATGATTCCCGTCGAGCAGCGACTGCAACGCCTGAGCGGGCGGAATCATCGGTTTACCTTCCTCCGCGTTGGCCGTTGCAAATGCCAGCAGGCACAACGCTGCGATTGCAATTACCCCACACCCGCGCAACCTGGTTCTTTGATCGATTGACATTGTTGGCGTCAGCACGCTGAACTTAGCCGAGATGCTAAAGGTTATTCCGCTTCTCGTCTATATCTTTCCGGCTTTGAGCATCGCTGCATGCTCGCAAGGCGCCCTGATCAAGGCCAATCAGAAGCAGCTTGAACAGCAACAGGCCCAGCTCGAACAGCTTCAGCAGGAGATCGCAGCGCTTCAGAACCAGCGTTCAGGCAACGATTATTCCTCGCCGCCGGCGGAGTCATGCAATTTAAAAATCATGCGCCAGGCAACCTTGAAGGGCGGGGAACGATTCGCCGCCAGCGATTTCAGCGGCGCCCTGAGCTACTACCAGGACGCCCTGACCGCGTGCCCTCAGAGTGCGCAAGCCAATCTGAATGTGGCTCGGGCATACGAGGCGATTGGCGATCGGTCGCAAGCGCTATCACATTACCGAATCGCGGCTAACTCTGGTGCCCAAGGCGATGCCGAAGCGGCACGTCAGGCGCGCGTAGCATTAAGCCGGCTTGGGGGCTGAGTCAGCGGAGCCCGGCTAAGTTGACAAAGGCCGAGCGGGTGGTTACCTAACTCTTAGACAGGTTCCCGAGCCTGCCCGACCTGGAGCCGATCTTGCAACGCTGATTACTGCAAAAAGTTGCGAAGCTATGCCGATTTACGAGTACAATTGCAAACAATGTGGGGTCTTTGAGGTAACGCAGCGGATCACAGACGCACCCCTTTCCACGTGTCCGACCTGCGCGGGCGACGTTCACCGGTTGATTTCGCTCACCTCGTTTGTCCTGAAGGGAAGCGGCTGGTACGCGACCGACTATGCCCGGTCGAATGGCAAAAGCGAGTCTGCCAACAAAGAAGGAAGTGGAGACGCCTCGGCCGACAAGCCGGCCGCCGCAGATTCGGCCAAGACGCCTGCTGCTCAGCCGGAGAAATCAAGCTCTGAGAAGACTGATTCGGCCAAGACTCCTGCTTAGTACGAAATCTTGTTCATCCTCCGGCCGCACGGTGCTGAGTGCATCATGCGGCTTTTTTTGTTGTAGTTGCATTGACGCCCTTGTGGTACAACTCCGGCAGCTTGGCAGATAGTCAACACGCTCATGCGCGCGCTTGTTCTTGATCCGGAGCCTCTCGTCCGCAACGACTATCCGGATCCAAAACCCGGGGCAGGGGAGAGCCTCATCAGGGTCCGGATGGCTGGAATATGCGGGACGGACCTTGAGTTGGCACGAGGCTATATGAACTATCGGGGGATTCCGGGCCACGAATTTGTAGGAGAGGTGGCTGGCGGGGCAGGAGCGATGCCGCTCGGCAGGCGGATCGTGGGTGAAATCAATGCGGCATGCGGACGCTGCCATTTTTGCCTGGCTAATCTTGGCCGCCATTGTCCGAATCGCACCGTTTTGGGCATCTTGGGCCGCAACGGCGCGTTCGCGGAGTATCTAACCCTGCCCGACCGCAACCTCGTCGAGCTGCCCGATTCAATTCCTGACGAACTCGGCGTGTTTGTTGAACCGATCGCCGCGGCCTATGAAATTTTCGAGCAGGTTCATCTTGGCCGCAACGAGAGGATCCTGATTCTCGGCGACGGACGACTCGGTGCTCTGGTGGGTCTGGTGCTATGGGCCGAAGGCTATGACCCGCTAATCGGTGGACATCATGCGGAGAAGCTCGACCTGCTGACCGCGCTAAGTCTGAAGACCGAGCTTCAGCAGCATCTGCGTCCCGGCTTCGACACCGTCATAGATTGCACGGGCAAGGCTAACGGGCTGCAGCGTGCAATCGAGCTGGTTCGGCCGCGCGGACGAATAATCCTGAAGAGCACGGCAGCGGTTTCGTCCGAGCTTAATCTGGCTCCGCTCGTTATCAACGAAATCAGCGTAGTCGGCTCTCGTTGCGGCCGATTTGCTCCAGCGGTCGAAGCGCTCGCGTCGGGCAAGCTGGATCCGCGTCCATTGATTTCGGCACTCTATCCACTGGCCGAGGCGCCCGCTGCATTCGCAGCCGCGGGCGATTCGGAGAATTTTAAGGTGCTGTTGAAGATTGAGTAAAAGCCCATTCACTTGATGTGCCCTGGTCAGGGAGAGGAAACCGGGCGGGGCTGGGACAACAGATGCTGACCTTTGCGCTAAGTTGGCGTCCTGCGTCGAGGTGAAAATACTGTGCGAATTTTGATAACCGGCGGCGCCGGCTTTATTGGTTCTCACGTTGTTGATGCTTTGGTCGCTGCGAACGCGCACGATCTTGCGGTTGTCGACGATCTTTCCAGCGGTAAGCGTGAGCGCGTTGGGTCGAGCGTGCGCTTTCATCATGCCGACATCCGCAATGCCGACGAAGTGCGCCTCGTGATGGATAGGGAGCGGCCCGAGGTGCTGATGCATCTGGCGGCACAGATGGACGTGCGCAAATCCGTAGCCGAACCGGCCTTCGACGCTGAAGTAAATATTGGGGGGTTTCTCAACCTGATAGAAGCAGGGCGCCAGAAGGGGCTGAAGCGCGTCATCTTTGCCTCGACTGGGGGAGCCATTTACGGCGAACAGGAGCAATTTCCGTGCGACGAGCTGCATCGCTGCCGGCCCTTGAGCCCGTATGGAGTCTCCAAATTAGCCGCCGAGGCGTATCTTTTCGTATATAAAATGCAATACGGAATCGACTATGCGGCGCTGCGGTATAGCAACGTCTACGGCCCTCGCCAGGATGCCCACGGCGAAGCCGGAGTGGTTGCGATTTTCTGTGGCCGTATGATCGACAATCGTTCCTGCACGATTTACGGGGATGGAGAGCAGACGCGCGATTACATCTATGTCGGCGATGTGGTGCGGGCCAATCTGGCCGCATTGAACGCGGGGTCATCGGGTGCCTTTAATATCGGCACCGGGTTGGAAACCAGCGTCAATCAGCTCTTCCGTTCGCTGGCCGGAATTGCGGGCAGCGACATCGCGCCAACCTTTGCAGCCAAGCGACCGGGCGAACAGCAGCGTTCGGTAATCTCGCCGGCGCGCGCCGCCTCAGAGCTGGGTTGGCGGCCCGAAGTTACGCTGGAAGAAGGTTTAAAGCGGACATTCGAATCCTTCAAAACCCATCGTGACAGCTGATCTCACCAGGAATTAGCGCAACGGCCTTCAACTGATACCTGGTCGAGCCTCTTGGGATTATCTGTTAACCGCACAGATTAGCGGTCCGCCAAATGCTATCATGTACGCGTCGGTAGCATGATGGCCCGATCCAGACCAAGGGGGAACGCAGGGTAAGGAGTCTGCGACGTGCGCATTTAGATGACTTCACCGGAACTGATTCGCAATTTCTGTATCATCGCGCACATCGATCATGGCAAATCGACGCTTGCCGATCGTCTGCTGGAGCGTACGGGCGCGCTCAGCAAACGCGAACTCAAGGAGCAATTCCTTGATTCTATGGAGCTTGAGCGCGAACGCGGAATCACTATCAAGGCGCGTTCGGTACGGCTGAATTACCGGGCCAGCGACCGCCAAACCTATATCCTGAACCTCATCGATACTCCCGGTCACGTCGACTTCGCCTACGAGGTCTCGCGTAGCCTGGCTGCATGCGAGGGTGCACTGCTGGTGGTTGATGCCAGTCAGGGAGTTGAGGCGCAAACCCTGGCCAACGTTTATATGGCGCTCGACCACGGGCTCGAAATCATACCGGTTATCAACAAGATCGACCTGCCAGGGGCCGATGTCGAACACACTCGCAACGATATTGAGCAGATAGTGGGGCTGGACGCCTCGAACGCCGTGTTGACGAGTGCCAAAGAGGGTATCGGAATCGATGAAGTGCTCGAAGCAGTGGTCGCGCGCATCGGAGCACCACCAGCCAACCGTGCCAGGCCTCCGCGTGCGCTGATCTTTGATAGTTGGTACGACGCTTATGAGGGTGTCATCAGCCTGGTGCGGGTGTTCGATGGCGAATTGCGCCGGGGGACGAAGCTGCGGCTGATGGGAACCGGTAAAGTGGGCGAGTTGATGCGGCTGGGCTTCTTCACTCCTCATGAGGAGCCCACGGAAACGCTGGGACCTGGCGAGGTGGGCTTTATTGTCGCCGGCATCAAGGACGTTGCCGACATGCGGGTCGGCGATACCGTAACCGATGCTGAGCATTCCGCAAGCGAACCATTGCCGGGCTTCAAGGAATTGAAGCCTATGGTATTCGCCGGCCTCTATCCGACCGAAGCCAACCAGTATGGAGCATTGCGAGAGGCGATTGAGAAACTCAGGCTGAATGATGCCAGCCTGGTATGCGAGCCTGAAACGTCGCAAGCGCTGGGTTTTGGCTTTCGGGCCGGCTTCCTGGGCCTGCTGCACATGGACATCGCCCAGGAGCGCCTCGAGCGGGAGTTTGGACTGAACCTGGTCGTCACAGCCCCGACCGTTGCCTACCGGGTACGGACGACTTCGGGCGAGTCACTTATCGTCGACAATCCAACCCGATTACCGCCCGAGAACGAGATTGAAGCGATTGAGGAACCATTCATCCTGGTCGAGATTCATTTGCCGGAATCTCATTTGGGCGCGGTAATGCGATTGTGCGAAGAGCGGCGTGGCGTCCAGCGAGAATTGCGTTACGCCGGCCATCAGCGCGTGATTCTGCGTTATGAAATGCCGCTGGCCGAAATCGTCTTCGATTTCTATGACCGTCTCAAGTCGGTCTCTCGCGGCTATGCTTCATTAGACTACGAGTTTCTGGACTTCCGTCCAGAGCATCTGGTTAAATTGGACGTTCGCATCAACGGGGAGGTGGTGGACGCGCTCTCGATGATCGTCCATCGCGATAAGGCGTACGAGCGTGGCCGAGCGCTGTGCGAAAAGATGCGTGAGCTGATACCCCGCCAGATGTTTGAGGTGGCAATCCAGGCCGCGATCGGGGCAAAGATCATCGCGCGTGAGAGCGTGAAGCCTCTGAGAAAGAACGTAACTGCCAAGTGCTATGGCGGCGACATAACCCGCAAGCGCAAACTCCTCGAAAAGCAAAAAGAAGGCAAGAAGCGCATGAAACAGGTTGGACGCGTCGAAATTCCGCAGGAAGCGTTTCTCGCCCTGCTGAAGGTGGGAGAGTAATCGTTCGCGTGGCTCAGCCAGTTCGCAAAATTGCCAAACCGCAGCCTGCTGCACCGCCGCCAGCCCCTGAATCGCAGAAGTCAGCAGTACGCGAATATGCCGAGGCGTTCGGGGTTGCCCTCATCCTCGCCATTGTGCTGCGTACGTTTTTCATCCAAGCTTACAAGATTCCGTCAGGCTCGATGGAGCCAACCTTGCTCATTGGCGATCACATCATCGTCAACAAGCTCGGTTACGGTTTCAGAATGCCGGATTCCCTATTCGGGCTTACACCGTTTTCCAGCGAGATTCCTTACGGGAAATATCTATTTCCAATCGAGCCGGTGCGGCGAGGCGACGTTGTGGTCTTCGTCTTTCCCGAGGATCGGACCAAAGATTTCATCAAGCGGGTCGTGGCGATTCCCGGCGACACAGTCGAGGTGAAGGCCGGCCTGCTATATCTCAATGGCCAGCGAGTTCCGGATCCCCATGCGCATTTCGAGAAATCACCGGCCGAGCGCCTGCCTGCCTCTCAGGCGGACTATATGCAGGCGGTTAAATTGGGCTCAAATCAATACTTCATGATGGGCGACAACCGCGACCATAGTTATGACAGCCGTTTCTGGGGAACGATTACGCGCGATGCAATTGAGGGGCGCGCAATGTTCATCTACTGGTCGTGCGCGGACGATAGTTCTCCACTGAGTTGCTTCTATGATGTCCGCTGGTCTCGAATTTCCAAACTGGTGCATTAGATGAATCGCCAAGAGAGCTACACGAGCGATGGAGGGTGCGGTGGCTGACGAAGCCGATGGCAGAATGGGGGCGTTGCTCGAGCAGTTAGGCGCGCGCTTCGAATTAGTCCTCGAAGCGGTGACAGGGTTCGGCGGCAGGATTGATGCGCTGCGCGACGAAATGGTCGGTCAGTTTACTGAGGTTGGTCGCCAGATTCGCTTTCTCTCGGATCGGATCGCGGAAAACCGCACCGCGAGCGCCACTAATCGCGCCGACCTTAGTGCAGAAATGGTTCGGCTGGGTGAGATGATCGGCGCCACTCGTGTCGAATTTCGCGAACAACTGGCCTCGACGCGCACTCAGCTGGAACAAGACATCGAGACCGCCGCAAATCAGGCGCGCCAGCATTTGCATGAGGAAATAACGGCGGGTAACGGTCAAATGCAAGCGCAGATCACCGGCGAATTGGCGGCGCTCGCCGAGTCCACTCGCGGTGAAATCGTTACCGCACGAGACAGACTCGACCGCGAACTCCCGGCTGCCGCGGCCGGCGTTCGTGAGCAGATCTCGTCATCATCCTCGGCGCTCATAAAACATCTTGATGCCGAGTTGAAGCAGACCAACAAGGCTCTCGCCAGCCTGGCACGTAAATTCGAGCGCTTCGACGACCGCATCACGGTCCAAACCAAGGATCAGGATCAGCGGATCCGCAAAATCGAACAGCGCCGCGCAGCCCGTTGACCTTCGGCTTGTCGGTGCTAGCGCGCGACGTTGCCAGGACCAAGAAACGGTGGCCTGATCTCGGCGAGTGTGACGATCTTCCACGTGCCGGCGTCGCGCCGCAGGGTGTAGCAGGCGCGGACCCGCTCCAGCACTGAGCCATCACTTTTGTAGCGGCTCACGTCCGCGAGAATCATGGCCAAATCTTCGGCGAGAGGCCACGCATTGAGCTGATCTATATCAGAACGCACCCATCCGCGATGTTTGAGGTCGGCCATGATTTTGCCGAAACTGCTCTGATGGTCCGATTCAGTTCTGCACTCGCTGAGCCCATGTCGGCCGCTGACCCATGCATATGGGTAGGTGAAGGTCTCACTAAATGCATCAATATCCTCGCGATTGAAGGCGGCGATATAGGATCGGTAAAACGATTCCAATTCTTTGCAGATTTGCTCAGTAGTCATTCAGGTGGCCTTCCGGACCGAAAACTTGTCCAGCAGTACGAAATGGTGGCACTCCTAGGCACTGTCAACGCAGGAGTCACTCGCCAGGGCGCGGGGGAATCGCAGCAAAATTGCCAGGATCCGATTCCATGGCCGCACGCACGTCCGGGTGCTCCTCGAGAAAATGGTCAAGATCGGGATGTCGTGAGAGATAGCGCTCGTCGTCTATCAGTGAAGGCTTGAATGCCAGTGCGCGAGCGATGTCTTCGTGATCCTCGGCGAAGCTATCCCATGTCCTCAATGTCTGCGAGTCAATGTCACTGGGATTGGCCGCTTCAAACACGACCGTAGTGTTACCCTGCGTTACGGAGCCCAACACCGGCACACCTGCTGGCGTCTGCACTGGTGCGGGTGTGAGCTGGGCCAATACCTGTCCAGCCCAGGCAGCAGAGAATACAATTGCCGCCACAACGAAACGCAGGCATTTCATATAGAAGCCTCCCAGGTTTGGCCAAACGAAGTCGCTTAATTTTAACGCTATGCTGTTTTGATTTCCAAGTTCCTGGCAGGCACTTAGCCGGAGCGGCCACGCGCCACTCGGGATAATTCGATCGCTACCGGCGCTGGCCATCCTCGGTTTCTTCGGAACTCGACTTAGTCGCGGGCGCGACGCCATGTACCGGTTGGACGGGAGCGGCCAAAAAAAGAGCCGGCTGCGAGCCGGCTCTTTTCTCGTCAAGCCACTTGGCTCAGGCGGCTTTCTTCTTGCGCCCGTTGCCGCCGTCGGGTGCCGACTGCTCATCCTTGCGAACGGTAAAGCGGCCGTCGAGTTCGCCCATTTTCTCTACAACGCCGCCATATTCAAGCTCGCTCATCGGCAGCATAGCTGGCCCGCTGAAACCCTGCGCGCGAATCTCCGCAGCTTTCGCTGAAACGTTATTACGAACCCATTCCCAGAACGGATGATCGAAGACATCCACCGCTTCGGTGAACTTGCCGTCGTGCACACAAAATGCCGCCCCACTGACCACGGCTGGTCCGTCAAAGAAACTGATCGTGGAGTTCAGTTTTACCGGCATCAGTGGTCCATGATGGCTACCCCGCATCGTACCGGCCACGTAATGACCAATGCGGAAAGGTGAGAGAACCTCACCGGTCGCGGGAAAGTTGCCCTGCGAGCGGACCAGCGCCACCGGGTCGTCCTTTCCGGTGTAGGTGCCGGCTATGTTATGCAAGCGCGAGGTTGATACGACGCAGGCGATTTCGCCTGTGGCGCGATTGCGAATCGACTCGATTACGAACCGCTCATTATCCCTCAGTAAGCAAGCAATATCGTATAGCTCTTCGGGAGCGTTCAGCTCGATAATTCGATCGCCCTCGGTGTGGTTGACGTCCATGATGGTGAAAGTGAAACCCTTCGCCATCTTGGGCGATAGCAACAGGCCAGCATTGTGCATCGGGTCGGCGAAGGCGAGGTAAAAGGGCAGATTGTACGCCCCCGGGTCGGTCTTATCGGCGGCAAAGAAAATGAAGGGCTCGTTGGGGCGCTCTTCGAATTCCATTTCACAGGAGGCTGGGCCTAGTCCCCGAATATTCCCCGAGAAAGAGTCCTTAAGCAGGTCCTGACCGGCGCCATAAAGACCCTGCTCGCGAGCCGTCTTGGTGCCTGCCATGAATGCATCCCATGCCAGCTGATGGATTTTGGAATCGTCGACGCCGCGGTCATGCGCCATCAGCAGCGCCACATCGTCGCCGGTTGAGCTGATATAGACATCCATGAGCAGACTTTTGCCGTTCTCGCGGACGAACTCTTCAACGGTCTGTTTCAAGCGGGCGCTGGGTTTGATGTGGCCGCCAATTGAACCTACGTCAGCCTTGATTACTGAGAGCGTCGTCTTCATAGGGTTTGTGCCTCCAAGCCGGGAGTCGGCAACCTGTTCCGTCTCGTGGTATTAAATTGGAGACGGGTCAATGGCCTCGGGTTGAACATGAGCATCCACCACATGACCCGCGCTTGCGCGCCGGCGACATACCTATCTCATAACCATCAGCGGCGAGTTCCTCGGCGGAGACCCACCGCAATTCGCCACGTACAACGGTATCGCAATGGACGCAGGCACGCTGACCCTCTGCTTCACCGGCGAGCAAAATGTATGTCAATACATTCTTGCCGCACGAATGGCAGCGTGATGTCGGGAAGGTGGATGAGTTGGGCGCAATTTCGCGCATATTAAGATTTTCTTATAGTAGTCCGATGCGCGCTCCTAAATCAATTGAGAATTGTTGGCCTTAGTGACGAGAACGCATCCCAGCACTAAATCTTTGCAGCATTAGTCTCCCAAAAATATGCCAATATGGGCAGGAGGAGGCTTAATTAAGCCATAAGAGTCCAAAGAACTCCTGAGATGACAGAGGCGAAGACCGCAGGGGCCGCGACCAGAGCAATGATCGCGCAACCCGGTCGGGTTTCGTGCCGGCGCGCAAGCAGAGCAGGGAAAAGCCTTTCATCTCCGACCCGGCATTTTGTTGGGAGCCCGACGCCATGGCGCGGAGCAGTGGTCGCGGTCTCGCCATGGTGATAAATGAGATGCGCATTGCTGAGCCACTGGTGAAAGGATGCGCTGCTCGAGATGCGGGAGCGACAACCCGTCCGATAAAAAATTCTGCGGTGATTGTGGCAGCACTAGCTTGGCGCGGCTGCTCGCATCGCATGGGAGGTGCGATGAAGCACGCTCGATGCTCGCCGAGATCTACAACTGGTTCACCGGAGGCATCGACACAGCGGATCTGAAGGAGGCCAAGGCGCTGCTCGATGAGTTAAGTGGCTAAGGAAAAACATTCGAGTTGTATTTCTCAGTGGCACAGGCTTTAGCCTGTGTGTCTGCCCATGAACTGGGTATTATGAGTGCCAAACCGTCATCAAATCCTGACCCTGCGTTCGAGGCAATCGACCCCTGGAGATCTGAACACCTGACCATCAGACGACGCAACCTGCCTCATTTTGACGTTCCTGGAGCTACCTACTTTGTAACTTTTCGGGCAAAAGCCGAACTTTCACCGGCGGCGCGCGATCTTGTTTTCGCCACGATTTGCGCCTGCGACCAGCGGATCATTGACCTCGAGGCTGCTGTGGTGATGGCCGATCATCTCCATCTAATCTTCAGACTGATACACCCGTATCAATTGAGTCAGGCGCTTCAGCGCATTAAGGGCCGGTCGGCCCACCAGATAAACCAATTACGTAATAGCCGAGGATCGGTTTGGAGCGACGAAAGTTTCGATCACATCATACGACACGCTCAGGAGCTAGAAGAGAAACTCGAGTACGTCAGACAAAACCCCGTTAGCAGGGGGTTCGTCGAATGTCCAGATGATTACAGATGGCTGGTCATTAAGAGAATCACAGGCTGAAGCCTGTGCCACTTCAGAATTACCGCGAGGCCTCGCAATGCTGGCCACCTTGCCTGAGAGAGGCCAAGGCGCTGCTCGATGAGCTGTCAACTTAGTACCAGCCTAAAACGCCAGTCATCGCAACGGAGCGAGACGAGTGGAACACCGGAACGAGCTTGGGGTGATCAAGCGGGGGCTTCTGATTTTTTGGGCGGCATGGACCGGGCTGGTTTTCGCAAGCAATGTGGCCGATGGCCTAAAAGACTTGCGGGTGCTCCCCGATTCTTGGGCATTCGCTTCCCGCAATTTCAATTTGATGATGAAAGTGACCGCTATTTATCATACGCCCGACTGGGCTGTCGCTGTTCTGTTTTGCGGGGTCATAGGATGGCAGGCTGCGGGAACCTGGGCATACTCCCGCGCCGCAATTAAACCATCGGCTGCTGTATGGATTTTGTCGGCGTTCGGGATCAATTTGGCTCTCTGGGCTGGTTTCATGATCGCCGACGAGGTGTTCATAGCTTATCCGATGGAAAATGTGCATCGCGCAGTGTTCACCGCTCAGCTACTTTCATTTATTGGTGTTTGGATGCTACCGGAGCGATGAGAGGTCCACGTTCAATGAGTGGTACTGAACCGTCGCCGATATGATGGTAACGATTTGAACAATGAAGAACGTACGCTCTATCGCGAGCGGTATTATGATGCTATCTGCCGTCGCGATTTCCTCAAGCTCGAGCGCTGGTCGGCCGCTCGGTCACGAGGCGCAGGGGGAGATCAATTCGCTGCTAAAAACACCGATCATTAAGCCCGAGTCCGGCTTCAGTGCCAAGGTCCTCATTCCCCCAGGGGAGCTTTACGATCCGCTTTTCATGCTACAGCGTGGCGCAACAGTCTTGATGAATGATGATGGCAAAGCGACTGACGGTCATGGCAGCCGGATCCTTGAAGTGACGATTGACGGCAATCTGTCGGTGCTGATGGATGCCGACAAGCTGGTCCCTGTCGCCGCCATGGATATCGCCCCTCAAGGGTTCGGTAAATTTGCCGGCGAGCTTTTTACACTCGCACAGCCAACTACCGGTATGAAGGGTGCGATGGCTAATCATGTGATCCAGCGTATCGATCTGGCTACTCGAACGGCTTCCATCTTCTGTACGCTACCGACCGCCGGTTCGGCAGGTCGAGGAATTCCCGGTTTTGGGACAGATGCGCGCTTCGGCCCTCCGCGGAGCGCCTTTGCGAATGTCTTCTACACAATCACCATCCTG
>JAMXLL010000170.1 GCA_024281015.1 Candidatus Binataceae bacterium | reverse complement strand
ATTGCGGCATGTGCTCGGATTGATGCGACGGTCAGGCTTGCGTTGGTCTATGAGCGGGATAAGCTGCCCGCCAAAATACGGCGGGCTATTGAGCAATCGGGCACCCTCGTAAATTGCATGCGCCCGTTCGACAATCAACTCGGTCAGTACGCAGAGCTGTTCGCACGCCGATTGGGAATTAAACTCACGGCGCGAGAAGCAGACGTACTGGTCGCGCGTCACTCCGGAGACCTGGCCGGGATAGCTAACGCCCTGGATAAGGCTGTAATCACTCGCCGTGATGATAATAAGATCGAACTCGGCGAATTGGCGGCTCCCGGCGTCGCCAGGATTCCCGAACTATTCGAGATTGCCGAAAGCCTCGTGCAGCGCGGAGTTGGAGAAACGCTGGCACTGTTCGACCGCGCCATGCAGATCGGGCGTGACCCGATCGAAGTACTGGCGCTGGAACTGATACCGCAAATACGCCGAATGTTGCTTGCGGCTTCTTTGCTTACGGGCAAAAAAGAGACAACGGGGCTCGCCAGTGCCCTTGGAGTAGCTCCTAACAGCCCGCTGGCCGCGCGCGCGGCCGAAGGAGCACGCCGCTTTGGACTGCGACGCCTCGAGCAGATACATCGAAGGGCTTGCGAACTCGATGCGTCTTTCAAGAACGGAACGACCAAGCGGCGCGAACAGGCAATAGCAGCCTTAATTCTGGAACTAGCTGGTCCGGAAATCGGGGCGAGAACGGCGGAACCGGGCTAACGAGTCCGCGAGCTGCACATAAACCGCGCGTCTAACCGCTTGATGACGCTGCTGCCGTTGCTTCTCTGGGATTGTGCTTACGGTCGAATCGGCGCGAGAGCCTCGCGATTTTGCGGCTGGCGGCGTTACGGTTGAGGGTGCCCTTGCTTGCAGCCTTGTGTAGAACCCTCATGACGTCGCGCAATGATTTGGTCGCGGCTTCTTTGTCGTTTCCGTCAATCGCATCCAACGCCAGCTTCGCAGCGCTGCGAACGCGCGTTTTGAGCGCGCGATTACGCGCCTGGCGCTTCAGGTTCTGGCGATGACGTTTTTGCGCCGAAGGATGATTCGGGATATGAGGCATACGTGCATCTTTACTAACAGCGACGCGGCTGCTGGTCAATCCACCAAAGGCTCGCTTGGTTCAGGCGCTTTCGTGATCCTGCCGTTTTGCTTCCTGCCAAAGTAAGTCCAATTCCGACGAGGTTAGTTGCTTCAGTTCCAGGCCGCGTGTGGCGGCTATGTGCTCCAAGGCTTTAAACCGGCGGATGAATTTGTCGCATGCACGACCGAGCCTTTGTTCCGCGTCATGGCCGATGAACCGCGGGGCGTTGGCCAGGGCCAGCATCATATCTCCGAGTTCATCGGCCGCCCCTTCTCGATCGTCCGACGCTAGCGCACCCTCAACTTCGTCCATCTCCTCGCGCACTTTAGCGAGCACTGCGTGAATATCGGCCCAATCCATCCCAGCCTGGCGGGCGCGAGTACCAAGTTTCTGTGCTCGCATCAATCCCGGTAAATTGCGGGCAATGCCGTCGAGCGCTGAACGGAAGCCCTCTGCCAGTCGCTCTTCACTTTTTATCTGATCCCATTGCGCTACGACGTCCGCGACGTTTTCTGCCTTACTCCGGCCGTAAACGTGCGGATGACGCCGGACTAACTTGTCGGCGGCTCGACTGATGAGCGCTTCAACCTGAAAACCTCCCTCTTGTTCGGCGACGACCGCGGCGAGCAGAGTCTGTGAGAGCAAGTCTCCCAATTCGTCGGCAATCGCGTGCGGCTCGCCGCGTGCAATTGCGTCGGCCGCCTCATAAGCCTCTTCAATCAGATGTTTCGCGAGATCGGCGAGGGTCTGCTGTCTGTCCCACGGACACTGCTCACGTAACAGGCGCAGTACGTCGAGCAAACGCGCCAGTTGCGAAGTCTCCGGGCTGGACTCGTCCATCTTTGATCCGGTCAGGAGCGTGCTTCAGCGACTTTTTCGAGGAGAAATTGCGAAAGATCGCGGACACCGTCGGCCGAGACCTCATGCCCGCAATCGTACTCGCGGAAGACCACAGGAACTTTGAGCGATCGCAGTGTCTCCACGGATTTCCGCGCTCGTGCAATTTCAAGCATTGGATCAGCACGCCCATGCTGAACCAGGGTGGGCAACTGCTGGATAATCTCACGATTGCTGACAAGTTCGACCAGGTATTCGGGAAAGGCTGTTCCGATCCCAACCAGCGCGGCAAATTTCTCAGGCCAGCGCATCGCCAGGTTGTATGCCATCATGCCGCCCTGGCTGAAGCCGAGGACGACGATTTTGCGCTTATCGACCGGATACCGCGAACATGCCTCATCGACAAACATTCTGAGCTGCTCAACAGCCGGTCCTACTTTTTCTTCATCGGGCGGCGAGCCGGGACGCATCTGGTACCAACCATACCCATTCACTGCGCCGATTTCGACTTCGTGAGGACCCTGCGGACAAATCACCAGAAATCGCCCGTTGCCGACAAAAGGTGCCAAGCCCAATAAATCCATCGCACTCGAGCCCCATCCGTGCATGGCAAAAATGGCCGGGAACGGTCCGTCGCCGGGCGGCTCGTACGCCGCATGAACCAGTCGCATCAGGGTTTCTCCTTTGGATTTCCACATCATAGACTGGTGTCCGCGCTCTGCGCCAGTTATGAGTAACTTGCCTCAAGCGTCGGGCGTCGATATTGCCCTCGGCATCGTAGCCGGCAGCATCCTGGCCGCAATGTCCTGCTATGGGCTGTTCCTGGCACTGAGTTCCGTTGCGAGGGTTCACGCCACTGAGCTCAAGAAAGCCAGTGGCTTTCTGGCGCTCCTGCTGCTCTTCAAGACCATCGCGCTGCTCTTTTTTCGCGGCTTTTACCTTGATGTCGGCACTTATGAAGCGTGGGCCTTTCAACTTGTCAGCGGCGGCCCGGCTAGCATGTATCAGTCCGGTTACTTCCTGGATTATCCGCCGGGATATCTCTATGCGCTTTGGGCCGCGGGCGCAGTAGCTCATGCAATGGGAGCAACGGGTGCCGGGCTGCGCATGATCATTGGCCTACCTCCGCTGCTCGCTGACCTCGCTCTGAGTATCTTGATCTTTGCCATCGCCCTGCGATTTTTTACACCGCCCGCCGCCTGGCTGGCCATGATGTTTTTTGCCCTTAATCCAGCTTTGCTGTTCGACACGGTCGTCTGGGTTCAGTCAGATTCAACGTTTACCCTGGCGATGCTGCTCTCCGTGACGCTGTTGATGGAAGAAGAGTTAGCGGCAGGATGGGCGTTGGCTGCACTCGCGGTATTGACCAAGCCACAGGCGATAAGTCTGTTACCGGTCCTGGTGGTCTGGACCGTGACTCGCAGCGGATGGAAGAGCTGGGTTCGCGCAGCGCTGGCATTTGTCGCGATTACGCTGGTGGCCGCGGCGCCTTTTCAGATCAATCATGCATGGAGTTGGCTGCCCGGTCTCTATTTGTCCACCGCTGCTTACTATCACGAGACCTCGGTCAACGCATTCAACTTGATGGCCTTGCTCGGGGGGCTACGCGCGCCCGATACGGGTACCATCTTGGGCTGTTCGTATTTCGCCATTGGGCTGTTGCTGCTCAGCGCGTTGTATGCCTTCGCTTTGGCATTGCTGGCGCGAAATCCAGTCCGCCGGAATTTGTTGTTCGCCTCCTTTATCGTGGTTTTCGGCTTTTTCATGTTTGCACCGCGAATTCACGAGCGTTACGCCTATCCGGCGGTAGTATTTGCGATTCCGCTTGCGCTTGAAGGAGGAGCGATGCTGGCGGTATTTGGGCTTCTCACTTTGACCTGTCTGAGCAATCTTGCCCAGGTATTGCACACACTGAATGCGGATATCTTTCTCGATCTACGTGACCCGTTCGCAATGATGATTTCATTGGTGAACCTGGTCATATTTGGCATAGCAGCTGGCTATTGGTACGCATACGGCAGCATCGGAGAAAGCGCGCCAGTTGCCGCTCCACTGAAGAAACTATTGGCTGGTCTAACCGGAAAAGGACGGAAGCTCCGGGTTCAAAGCGCGCTACTACTCGAAAGTGCGGAATTGACCTGGACCAGAACCGACACGATTGCTGTGATCGCAGTGCTGGCGGCGGCGGCTATGTTACGTTTCTGGCATCTTGGTCACCCCGCCGAGATAGTCTTTGATGAGGTACATTTTGTCGGCCAGGCGCGGCACTACCTTCATGGCGAGTCATTTCTTGATCCGCACCCGCCGATTGCAAAGTTGCTGATCGCTGCGGGGATAATCCTGTTTGGTGATAGTCCGGGGAGTTGGCGGGTGGGAAATGCTGTGTTGGGAACCGCTATGGTAGGGGTAACCTATTTACTTGGCCGCCGAATGTTCGGCTCGCGGCTCGCCGCAACGCTGGCCGCCGGATTGATCGGGCTTGACGGGTTTTTCATTGTCGATTCGCGTATCGGCTGTATAGACATAGTTTACCTGACATTCGCGGCCATCGCTTACCTGCTGCTGTTCCGCTTCGCGGCCGCGAGGCGGTTGATGGAGCGCCGCCGTCTGGTTGCGGTGATTGGGATGGTATTAGGTCTTTGCCTGGGATCCAAACTTTATATTCCCGCCATTACATTCCTCCTCGTCACCGGATTCTTGCTGTTCATTCTCTGGGTTGCAGCAGGGAAGCAGCTTGATGCCCGAGTTTCTCCGGCCGGAAGCGACGAGACAATACGATTCCGATGGACGGCCGGGGCCGCATTGATCACGGGTTCAGTGGCCGCGATTTTCTACCTGGTGGCCTTTTTGCCGCACTATGCACTTGGATGGTGGGGTGGACTCGCGGATCTGATGCACTATTACAGGGATGTAATGTGGTACGAAAATAGTGTCGCAACCGCTACTCATCCCTATGCATCGCCGTGGTGGAGCTGGCCGTTGATGTTGAGGCCGGTAGCGTATTGGCAGAATTTTCCGGCGCACGGCAAGGTGGCGCTTATCTGGGGGGGCGGCAATCCCTTGACCTGGTGGGCGGTGGTGCCCGCGATAATGATTACGGCTGCTCGGGCTGTAGAACGGCCTAATCTCTCTCATCTCTTTCTAGTAACTGCGTTTTTTGCGTACTATATAATCTGGATTCCGATTGGGCGTATTCTATTTCTCTATCACTATCTTCCATCAGTCTATATTGGGTATCTGGCGCTAGCCGCGATTCTGGCCGACATGTGGCACGGCAAAGCGGAGGGATGGGAGAGCTTTGCATTGTCGCTGAGTGTGGTCCCGGTGCTAACGTTGGGCGCGGGACATACCGCGAGTGAGTACGGACTGATTGGGGGTGAGGCATCAATAGTATTGGGCCTTCCGCTCACGGGGACTTTGCTGCTCTCGTATATGTTGCTCGCTTTTTACGGGTTCCGGGTTGACCGTTTTGTTGTCGTCGTATTTCTGGCAATGGCTATTGTCCTCTTCATTTACTATTTACCAATTTGGCTAGGAACACCGATTAGCCGCGTTGGTTATTACGCACGCATGTGGCTGGAGGGTCCGGGTTTGCCAGACTGGATATGAGAAATGCGGCACGCGGTGGAGGGCTGCGATGGGGCGCAGCTGCTCTCGCAATTACGATTCTATTTGTTTCCGTGCCTGCGCGCGGCAGCACAAATTTGCTCAACAATGGCGATTTTGCCCGCGGCTCCGGCGAGTCGGTAGATGGTTGGCGCACCGATGCCTGGGTGCTCACGGCTGGAACAACCGAATACAAGTGGATTTCACCACGCAACGGAGAGCCGCCAGAGCTTGAGGTAAATTCGCAGCACGATAATGATGCGCGGTGGGTCCAGGGATTAAGCCTGGGACCCGGCTGGTATCACATCAGCGTCGAAGCGCGCACTCGAAATGTACTCCCTTTTTTCACCGGTGCGTCGATAAGTGTGCTCGAGGACGGCATCAGCTCGCAGGATTTAAGAGGCGACGCTGGCTGGACACGGCTGAGTTTCTATTTGCGAGTCGGAGCACGTGGCGCAGATGTGGACATCGCATTGCGGCTGGGCGGGTACATGAATTTGACGCGAGGGCAGGCATGGTTCCGGCGTGCGCGTGTGGTCGAGATTGCGGGACCGCCTCCAGGTGTGACCCGGGTGTTCGACCTAACTGCCATTCGAAAAACGGAAGCCACCGGCCCGATCGGTCATGGTTGGACGATGATTGCTGCTTTTCTCACGCTCTTCTGCATGACCCTACTCGGCTGGCGGATGATGAGCGAGCCACCTGTGCAACAAGGCCGGTCCGAGAGCATCCGGCGCCGCAAGCGCGCCTGAAATCTGAGTCCCCCCTGCCTGAAAGGCCTATCAGGGCAAAAAACCCCGTGTCGCGAGTTATTGAACGGTTTTGCGCGCCGGTAACGGGACAGGAATCGGTTGGACAGACAAGGAATGCGGATTGAGCGCCTGACGCTCGATCTCTTTCAGCAATCGTGACTCTTGGGTGCCGCGCGATACGCATTGTTCGCCACGCATTGGATGCAGCGGCACGTGCAGAGGCGCGGTGTAAGTTGCCTGGACATCAATGGTCGCCATCTCCGTGCCGCGCGGCTTAATTTGAAAATCATAGAGTGCTGTAGCGTTGGGATCGGGCTCTGCATTGTATTTGCTACCGGCCGCCCTGAGCTTACCGCAATCAGCATCGGATAGTGTAAAACTACCGGCCGCCTGAGCCTCGATGCTTCCATCGTCCGGATTTTCGGTGATAATGCGGTACTCGTTCCTCATTATTACTTCATGCACCGCATCCCAGACCTTGTAGTATGGCGAATGCAGTAGCAAATGAGTTCGCGACTCGTCGGGTGGCTTTCCCTGCGGCGGGTAAAAACAGCCGGCCACCGCTATCATCATAAGCGGGATTCCTGCATATCGACCCATCGATTTGGAGGCGGATGATAACAGAACTTCCCGGCGCGACCTAGGCCGGGTATCGAAGGGGATGTTGGCGGCAGTAGAGCAGTGGGCCGTAATGCGTGCCTTACGCGAGCCATTCCGGGCCCATTCAGCTTTGTGATAGGCTTCGGTGTAGGCTCTGAAGGTTTGGTTGAGGCACGCAGCGGCGAATTACGGATGAGTGATCCGCCAGCACAACCTGGAGGACTTAGCTCATGTCCGGTCATTCCAAATGGAGTTCGATAAAGCACAAGAAAGCCGCGCGCGATGCTAAGCGCGGCAAAGTCTTCACCAAGCTAATCAAGGAAATTACCATCGCCGCCCGTCTCGGCGGCGGCGACATCAATGCGAACCCACGCCTCCGCACGGCTGTTACCGCCGCAAAGGCCCAGTCCATGCCCAACGATAATATCGATCGTGCGATTAAGAAGGGCACCGGCGAAGCGGGCGGAGGGCAGCTCGAACAGGTCTTTTATGAAGGTTATGGGCCGGGCGGCGTCGCCCTCATTATGGACGTGCTGACCGACAACCGGAACCGTACCGTTTCGGAGATTCGCTTCCTCATGTCGAAGCATGGCGGCAACCTAGGCGAGGCGGGGTGCGTCGCATGGATGTTCAAGAAACGGGGCGTTATCGGCATCGACAGGAGCGCGGCCGATGAGGACCGGCTCATGGAGCTGGCGTTGGAGGCGGGCGCCGACGATGTAACCAGCGATGCTGATACCTTTCAGGTTATCAGCCCGCTCGAGTCCTTCTCCGCCGTACGCGACGCGCTCGAAAGCGCGGGTATTGCCATCTCGCATGCCGAAATGACAATGCTTCCTGAGAATACCGTGAAAGTCACCGGCCATCAGGCGGAGCAAGTCCTTAAGTTGCTCGAAGACCTCGAAGACCACGATGACGTGCAGAGCGTATCGGCCAATTTCGATATTGACGAGGAAGTAATGGCGCAGTTTTCGGCAGCCTGATGCTTTTCTTGATGCCGTTACGGGTTGCGGCTTGAAATTGAGATTGGGGGAGGTGGGGGATGCGAGTGATCGGGGTTGATCCAGGCAACGCTGTAACGGGTTTTGGCGTGGTCGAGCGCAGTCGTCGTCTGCAATACGTCGGAGCCGGAACCGTCCGCGCGAGCCGGGCAATCTCACGCCCGCAACGACTCGCCACTATCTATCGCAATCTCCTGCAGGTGCTCGATAGGTATTCCCCCGATGTAATGAGCCTGGAGCGCAGCTTCGTCGCTATCAACGTGCAGAGCGCCTTCGCCTTGGGCGAAGCCCGTGCAGTTGCGATGCTGGCGGCGGCCCATCGTGGCCTGGACGTCTTCGAGTACGCCCCAACCGACGTCAAACTCTCGGTTGCCGGATATGGGCGCGCGGATAAACGCCAGGTGAAATACATGGTACGGCGCACGTTGCTGTTAAATGAAGGCGGTGAACTTGCCGACGACGCGGCAGACGCACTCGCGATTGCCTTGTGTCACTTGTTTCAGGTGAGAATGGTAGAAGCCTCGGAAGCGCAGCGCCAGCGGGCCGAACAGGCGACTGCGCGACCTGCGCCGATCACAGGGCGAATATAAGAGCAACGACATGAACCAGCTGCAAGCATTCATTGCAACCCGCATGGTACCGGCGGATTCGCGTCGCTGGCCCTCCTGTCGTTGCTGGGGGGCGCGCGAATGATCGCCACGTTGGCCGGCACTCTGCGGGTTCGTGACGCAGGGCGCCTCATAGTCGAAGCAGCCGGCATCGGCTACGAGATCTTTATCCCGCTAAGCACTTACTATCGCATTCCTGAAGCCGGCAGGCGCGTCGAGCTGGAAATCCGGCAGGTGGTACGTGAAGATGCGATTTCGCTTTATGGCTTTGCCACGACTGCCGAGAAAGCCGCATTTGACCTTCTGATCGGAATTCAGCACGTGGGGCCGAAGTTGGCTCTCGCGGTGCTTTCGGTACTGGCGCCCGAAGAGCTGGCGTCTGCAATCACGCACGAAGACGTTGCACGGATCGATGCGGTACCTGGCGTTGGGGCCAAAGTGGCCGAGCGAGTGGTACGTGAACTGCGTGATAAGATTGGCGCCTTGACCCAGCCGCAGTCCAATCGCATGGCAAATGCCGTGCCCGCAGAAAATGGCGCTGAGTCTTCGATGGTCAACGATGCCGTTTCGGCCCTGATAAATCTCGGCTACAAACCGGCTGAAGCAAAACATGCGGTAGATGCGGTGGGGATTGGCCAAGCCGCAGGCAGCCTGGAGACTTTGCTGCGGAAATCCTTAGCGGTGATTCTCGGTGAAAAATAGCAAGCCCGACACCGAATCGGCCATTCCCGGCAAGAGGTTACTCAAGGCCCCGCCCCAAACTGAAACGGCCGTGGCAGGATTACCCAGGGATGCGGAAGCAGCGACTGAGGAGCGCGAACTCGACTGGTCGTTACGTCCACGTTTGCTCATCGAATTTGTCGGCCAGGAACGAATTAAAAAAGTCCTCGGCATGTCGATTGAGGCAGCACGGCAAAGGGGCGAAGTCCTCGATCACGTACTGCTTTCCGGCCCACCCGGGCTCGGCAAGACGTCACTCGCACATATCATCGCGCGTGAACTTGGCGTCAATTTGCGTTCAACATCAGGGCCCGCCATCGAGCGAGCGGGCGACCTGGCCGCCATTGTCAACGATCTCGATAAGGGCGACGTGCTATTCATCGACGAGATCCATCGGCTCGCACGCGCCGTAGAAGAGATTCTCTATCCGGCGATGGAAGACTTCGAGTTGAACATCGTGGTCGGCAAAGGGCCGGGGGCGCGAACCATGAAGCTGGCGGTAAAGCCGTTCACGATGGTCGGTGCAACGACGCGCTCGGGCCTGCTGAGCTCACCGTTGCGCGACCGTTTCGGCCAGCACTATCACTTGGATTTTTATGCGCGAACGGATTTGACCGAGATAATCCAGCGCTCTGCCAGGTTACTAGGGGTGGCAATCGATGGCGAAGGCGCGGCGGAATTAGCCGCCCGTTCGCGAGGCACGCCGCGCATTGCAAATCGCTTACTGCGCCGGGTGCGGGATTTTGCCCAGGTCAACGAACGGCCGATCATCGGGCGCGAGGTCACCTTGGCGGCGCTGGAGCTGCTCGAAATTGACGCGTGCGGATTTGACCGGATGGATCGCGCCATTCTGTCGGCGATTATAGACAAGTTCGACGGAGGGCCGGTGGGCGTGGAAAGCCTCGCGGCGGCGGTTGGCGAGGAGGCCGATACCATCGGCGAGGTTTATGAGCCCTACCTGCTGCAAGAAGGTTTTGTCGCACGGACCGCCCGTGGCCGAGTTGCCACTCAGCGTGCCTATACTCATCTTGGCCGCACCCGCCGCGGCACGCTCTTGTAGGACTAGCACTGGCTGCCCAGGGCCTGAGATTACGATCACGCGACTTCCTGGAGCTGTGGGACGCCTTAGGCAAAGTTCGCCCGCTCGATTTTACCTTCATTTGAGAGACTGAGATTTACTCTAATTTGAGTTCGGCTGCGGTTGTTTCCCCAAATGAGCCTTAATCGAGGACTAATTGCTAATTCTAGCCCAGAATTGGCATGGTGGCGATAATTCGTTGACCTAGAGCAATTTTCTGCTGAAAATTGCTCAGGTGCGCACTCCTTCAGTAAAGCGGCATCCGGGCAGACGTCACTCCGACATAGGCGTGTCAGGCAGCCGAGCCGTGTTCCGGGCGTTCGCAACACAGCTTCCCGTTATATGCGCTTCTTTTCGGCCCAACGCTGGTGCTGGAAACGGATGCCTGCAAGCCGGACTGATCGCAGCTATTCCGTTTGCAATGCTATTCCTTCAAGCCTGCGCGACGACCATCGGCAGGTGGGATGAAACGAAGTATGCAGCAACAGATTTTGGATCCTGGCGTTCAGTGAATGTATGTATTTACCGGGATACGGGAGTGCCACCTGAACGCGAGAGACAGCTTCTCGCCGGGACCATTGAGGAATGGAAGCAGTACAACGTCACGGTTAACTTCATTGATCGTGGTGAGCTGCCACGCAGAGGCTTTTGGCACAATGAATTGCTCGACGAGATAGACGCGGTTCCATTGACGCAATCGTGTGATCGCGTGTTCTGGCTGGTCAACCGCAATGCTGCCGATTACTTGTACGCCAACGGACCGGCGTTTCTTACGTTAGGAACGTTACTCGCGATGCCCGAGATTTTGGGCGAGGTTGACGATGCGACAATGACGCATGGCTGGGCAATCGCTTATGGCGATTCCTTCAACACGCTCCTGATGAGTCCCGCGGCTGCACTCAAACATGAATTTTATCATCTCATCGGCTCGTGTCCCCACCGCGTTACTATGGATGAATGTTACGAGCGCATAGCGGAATTGAAGCATAGCCAGGCACAAGCTGGTTGGTATCCTTCGGTTGGAATAAACGGCCAAACTTTTTTAGATCGTGAGAAGGCGAACCAGGTACTGGCGACCTACCGCGATCCATTCTTGCCATAACTATCCGTATGTCGGCAGCGCTTGCCCGGGATTTTGGGGCGACGATTACCTGCAATACAGTCTTAAAATATTGCGCGGTATAGTCGCCTGATGACTGACCCCAATCACAGCAAACGCGCGCAGTCGCAAGCGCGCGCTGATCTGATGCGGATCTTCGCAGCGGCGGTCGCCGCGGTTGATCCGCGCCGGGTTGTCTCGGCTGCATTTCAGGGTCAGGTGCCGGGTACCGGGAACCTCCGAGGGATGCTGGAAAGAGCCCGGAGGGTGCATCTGCTCGCCATTGGCAAAGCAGCAATGGGTATGGCGATAGAAGGAAGTGTTCAGATCGGATCTAAACTCCAAAATGCCCTCGTGATCGTCCCTGGCGCGGGCAGTCGAAGGGCGGAGGACCGCTCACCTGACCTTCCCATTTTCCGTGTGGCATGTGCGGCGCATCCTATACCTGACGAGTCGTCGGAGGCCGCCGGCCGCTCCGCACTCGAGTTTGTCGCCAATGCGCGCAGCGACGATCTGATTGTGCTGATGCTAAGCGGAGGGGCGTCAGCATTAATGGCGGTGCCCGCCCATGCCCTCACGCTTGCTGACAAAGTCGCGGTGGCATCGGCCTTGATGAAGGCCGGCGCGTCGATCCGCGAGCTAAACACGCTGCGGCGCCATCTCTCGGGGATAAAGGGCGGGCGTTTGCTGAAGGCGTCGGATGCCAACTTTTTAACGCTGATCCTTTCGGATGTGCCGGGGAACGATCTGGCTGCGATTGGTTCGGGTCCAACCGCCGCTGATCCGACCACTTATTCTGACGCGATTGCAATTCTGAAACGCCGCCGTATCTGGGGGCGCGCGCCGGAGGGCGCCCGCGATCATCTCGAACGAGGAGCGGCAGGCGAGCTGGACGAAACTATTAAACCCGGCGACCCGGCACTGGCACGCGTCCACAACCTCATAATTGCCGATAACGACACAGCAATCGGAGCGGCCTGCGATGCTGCCGCGAGACTTCATTACAACGTGGTGCGCGGTCGCGACCTTAACGGCGACGCGAATCAAACAGGCGCTGCTCTTGGAAGCTTCATGTGCACCCTCGAGGGTGATCGCACATGCGTAATTGCCGGCGGCGAGACGGTCGTGCAGGTGAAGGGGAATGGCAAAGGAGGGCGATCGCAGCAGGCCGCATTAGCGGCCTCGTTCGAACTCGCACAGCATGGCGCGGACCGCCGCATGGTCGCGCTGTTTGCCGGGACCGACGGGATTGACGGCCCGACGGACGCGGCTGGAGCGATAGCTACGCCGACTACCCTTATCCGCGCCAACGAAGCAGGGCTTGACGCGAAGTCTGCGCTCGACCGCAACGACTGCTACAATTTCTTTAAGGCACTAGGGGATCTGGTGATCATCGGGCCGACTGGGACCAATGTTGCCGATATTTTCGTGGGTTTGGTGAACTATTAGGGCAATGGGCGAAGCGGCTGCCAGCTAGCCGTGTATATCATGGCGCAAATCCGAAATCGTCAAAGTGGTAACGGTGCTGCATCTCAGTCCGACCAGAATGGCGCGAAGGGGCAAGTCCTGCAGACTGCGCCGCGGGTTACTCTTATCCCCGGCGATGGAGTCGGGCCCGAGGTGACTGGGGCAGCCGTTCGCGTACTCGAAGCGGCAGGCCTCCTGATTAACTGGGACGTTCAGCAAGCCGGAGCCGGGGCTCTAAAAACCCTGGGCACCCCGATTCCCGATTCGCTGTTGAATTCGCTCCGTCGTACGAGAATCGCTCTTAAGGGCCCGCTGGAGACGCAGGTCGGCCAAGGGTACCGGTCGATTAACGTTTACCTGCGCAAGACATTCAACCTTTATGCTAATCTGCGGCCGACCCGCAGTTTCGAGGGCGTGCAGGCACCTTTTCGCGATGTCGACCTCGTGGTGGTGCGTGAGAGCACTGAAGATCTCTACGCCGGCATTGAGCATCAGGTCACACCCGGTGTGGTAGAAAGCGTCAAAGTGATAACCGCGCGCGCGTCGACCCGGATCGCCCGTTTCGCCTTCGATTATGCGCGCCGCAACCGCCGCAAGTCAGTGACCGCAATTCATAAGGCCAACATTATGAAGCTCTCTGACGGGCTATTCCTGAAATGCGCCCGCCGCGTCGCGGCCGATTACAAAGATGTAACGTACGACGAGCAGATCGTCGATGCCGCCTGCATGCGCCTGGTAACGACTCCGCGCGCTTTCGATGTCTTACTGCTCGAAAACCTCTACGGGGACATTGTTTCCGATCTTTGTGCGGGTCTAGTCGGCGGACTTGGGATGGTGCCAGGGGCAAATTACGGGGAAAAGGGTGCTATCTTCGAAGCGGTCCATGGTACGGCGCCGGATATCGCCGGGAAAAATGTCGCGAATCCGGTAGCGGCGATTCTTTCTGGTGCAATGCTGGCAGACTATCTGGACCATAAGGAAGCCGCCCTTCGCATACGTAAGGCGATCGGCGAAGTGTTGCGCGCGGGTCAAACGCTGACGCCTGACTTGGGCGGCAAGGCGACAACCAGCGAAATGACTGAGGCGGTGCTGAACGCGATGACTTCAGTCGACGCACGGCTTAGCGAGTGATGCTTCGAAACACCTTTGATCCTCTTCCGCTGCGATGCAGCGTTCGGTATTGATTTCACTTATGGCGAAACCTGCGCAACCTGAGGGTCAGCATGAGCGGCTTCCACCAGGTCAGACTGTAGTCAAGAAGTTGCCGGTGCTGAGTTACGGACCGACACCACGCTTCAATCCTGCCAAATGGGATTTTCGCCTCATCGGACTGCTCGAAAAGCCGTGGCGGTTTACCTGGGAAGAATTCCGCAAGCTTCCGCTGCATAGTCAGACGTCGGACTTTCACTGCGTCACCTCCTGGTCGCGCTACGATAACCGGTGGGAAGGGGTAAAAGTCAGCGAGCTGATGAAGGTGGTGAGGCTTAGACCGGCCGCCCGCTACGTGTTCGTGCATTGCGATGGCGGCTACACTACAAACCTGGAACTCGCGGAATTCCTCGGCGACGACGTGATTTTGGCCTATCGGCATGATGGCAAGGACCTCGAACCTGACCATGGTTGGCCGCTAAGGCTGGTCGTGCCGAAACTATACGGCTGGAAGAGTGCCAAGTGGGTCCGCGCTATCGAATTCTGCGCCAAGGAGCGCCGAGGTTTCTGGGAAGTCCGCGGCTATCATAACCACGGCGATCCATGGACCGAAGAACGCTACTCATTCCAGGAAGACTCCGGCGAATAAAGTACCGATGCAGGCTTAAAGCATCTCGCGAGCAGAGAGTTGCGACCGCCGGGGCCAACTGAGCCCACCACCGACCGCGAGACCAACCTCGCGCGATTGCGGCGCGAAACCTTCGATGTTGCAGTGATCGGCGGCGGAATCATCGGGGCCGCGGTTGCGCGCGACGCAGCGATGCGCGGCTTGAAGACCGCGGTAGTTGACAAAAGTGACTTTGCCGCCGGCACCTCATCGCACTCATCGAAGCTGATTCATGGCGGGCTGCGCTACCTGCCGCAAGGCCAGCTGCGGCTGGTGTATCGCGCGTTACGCGAGCGCGAGCGGCTGCGCCATGTTACCGCACCGCACCTGGTGCATCCCCTCAAGTTCCTGTTTCCGTTCTATCGTGGACAGCATCCCCGGCGGACCGCAGTGTCCATGGGCCTGGTTCTTTACGACCTTTTCGCGCGACTCCCATCCTCTGACAGGCATCAGTGGCTTAGCAGGGATGAGGTACGCCACGTTGAGCCGGGGCTGCGTCCCGAGGATCTCGCCGGCGGGGCAGCCTACCTCGACGCACAGGGTGACGATGCCCGAATAACCCTGGAGAATTTGCTGGATGCCGCATATCACGGAGCAGCGGCGGCGAATTACGTAAACGTCGAAGGTTTTGCACGAGTGGAGCATAGGACCGCGGCGCTCCTGGCACGTGATGCCGAGTCCGGTGCTCCGCTCGAAATCCGCGCGCGGGCGTTTGTCAATGCCGCCGGACCGTGGGCCGATGAAATACGGCGGCTGGACGATGCTGGATGCCGGCCGCTTGGACGCCTGACCAAGGGAGTTCACCTGGTAATCGAGCCGCTATCCCTTCCGGTGCGAAACTCGCTGGTGTTGACTGACGGTCGCGGCCGCATCGTCTTCGTGATTAGGTACGATGACTGTGTGTTGATTGGTACTACCGACACGGATTTCGACGGGCGATGCGACGGTGTACAGGTTGATCCGGCAGATGCCGGGTATCTGCTGGATACCATCAACCGGTCGCTTCCCGAGGTGCGCCTGAGCCACCATCATGTCGCTGCATGCTTTGCCGGTCTTCGCATTCTCCCGAACTCGGTGCACCGTCGGCCCTCATCCGTTGCGCGCGAGGAGCTTATCTCACTCAGCCGCTCGGGTTTGCTAACCATAGCCGGAGGCAAGCTTACGACCCATCGCGAAACCGCGGCCCGTATAGTCGACCGCATAATGAAGATGATGGGACTTGCTTATGGAAGAACGCCGACTCTGACGGTCCCTTTGCCCGGCGCGCGACAAATGGTGGCAGATGCCCGGCACGACCAGCCCATTGCCGAGATGCTCCAGCTTCTCGCGGAGCGTTATGGAACCCGGGCCGGTTTGATTGCACGGATCGCGGCCGAGCGCCCGGAATTGGCACAGCCATTGGCGCCGGGCTCATCGGTAATTGCGGCCGAGGTAATTCATGCTGTTCGCAATGAGTTCGCGCGATCTCTCGCTGACTTCCTGAATCGCCGCACGGGTATGAGCTGGAGACAACCGCGAATCGCCCGCGCAGCGGCGTCTCGGGTCGCGAGCCTGATGGGGCAGGAGCTGGGCTGGGGAGTGGAACGTCAGCGCCGCGAATTAGGCTTGTTCATCAAGTTGCTCGATGGCAGCCGTCTCGATGACGGCGCGCGGGATAGGGCGAGCTCACCCGAATGGCGCAATCAAAATAAAATTGTTATCGATCAGCGAGGGTGATTGCTGCTGCCTTCCACGCCCATGGCATTGCGGTGAAATCAGATCACCTGAGCGTGCAAACCTAATTCGATGCGCATTGCAGTATTCAATTGCGGGAGCTCGTCGCTCAAGTTTGAACTGATTGAGCTCGAGGACTCGGGCCAAAACCTGGCAAAAGAGCACCGGTTAGCCCGCGGTGTATTCGAACGAATCGGGCCGCACGCCAATATCCGCATGATTGAGGAAAGCGGTCGCAAGCTTCTGCTGTCATGGCCAACCGCTGACCACTGCGCCGCTGCCGTCCGGGCGTTAGATTGGCTGGGGCAGGGTGGCACCGCCAGTATCGATGCAGTCGCTCATCGCATCGTGCATGGTGGTGACCACGTGGCTGAAGCGGCCCTCGTAAGCGACACGACAATACGCGCGCTCGACGAGGCATCCCGGTTTGCTCCGCTGCACAACCCGCCGGCCCTTTCTGTACTTCGTGCTGTTAGCCAGAAACTGCCGGGCATACCGGCGGTAATTATTACCGACACGGGTTTTCACCGCAGCATCCCGCCGGCGGCCAGCAATTATGCGATTCCGCATTCGCTGAGCGAGCGCTACGGGATCCACCGGTTCGGTTTTCATGGAATCGGCCATGCGTGGATGATGGAGCGATGCGCCGCGATGTGCAGCACTTCGCCGGAAAAACTCAATCTGGTGACGCTACATCTGGGCGCCGGATGCTCGGCCGCTGCCATCAGGCAAGGGCGCTCCGTGGATACCTCGATGGGCCTGACGCCGCTCGAAGGCCTCATGATGGGTACTCGCAGCGGCGACATCGACCCGGCAATCTTCACCTTTCTCGCGGCCGGTGAGAAGCTTTCACCAGACCAGGTAGAACGGATACTCAACCATGAGTCCGGTCTGCTGGGCGTTTCGGGTGTTTCCGGCGATCTCCGGGAGATCACGGCCGTCGCTGAACAGAATGAGCATGCGGCACTCGCGATAGAGATGTTCTGCTACCGGGTGCGCAAGTACATAGGCGCCTACATGGCGGTGCTGGGACAAACTGATTGTATAGTGTTTGGTGGTGGTATCGGTGAACATTCCGATACCGTGCGTGAACTGTCATGCATCGGGCTCGAGCCGCTCGGAATCATCATTGACCGGGAAAGCAATCGCAATGGCAACGGCCGTGAGGCGTGCATCAGCGACCCGCAATCGCCTGTCGGCGTCTACGTGATTCCGTTGGACGAAGAGTTATATATTGCGCGCGCCGCCGCCCGCATACTTACTCATCAGAGCGAGCATAGCGCTTGAGCTTTGGCCTTCAAGGTGTGGTGAGTTAGAAATCTCCAGCGAAAATTGGCGGTGCTTCGAGCCCTGGTCTTGTCATTCCGTGCGTCGGTTTTGCAGTGGCAGGCGAAGCGGCGCTCATTTGCGGTCCTGAGTGAGCGACGGAAATCGACTGCGCCGAGACTCAGCACTTCATTTCGAGGCAACAGCAAGATGGTCTTCTCAAAAGCGGAGCGTAGCGGCGGGAGTCTTGGGCGCACCGGCGCGACGGTGACAAACAAGGCGAGCATCTCGGCGCAGCCTTTGTGCGGCTAACTTCAAAATGAACATGCTAACTTCAGCCTGTCACGAACCGACCTCGACGGACTTATCTGGCTAGTCAAAGGCGTAAGATGATCTGGCTAAGCGATGCAGGAGCGCATACATGAGCAACGACATCGACAATAGTCCGCAATACATCGAAGCACCCGTTAACTATCTTGAACCCGATGGCGAGAAACCGGTCACTTATCTGTACGAACCTCCAGCCGGCGTGCCGATTCGTTCCGGCCGTACGGCGAAGCATTGGATGAAAATCCACAATGGGCGCCTCGCCGCCGGCGAGCTTACGCTCGATCGCCAGGGCTTTGCCTTCCTGCGTCAGCCCACGCGGGTTGACAATTTTTATGATCCAGACGAAGTGGTACGCGTCTACTACCCGGAGGTCGAACGTCTGGTTATGGAGGCCACCGGTGCGGTCCGGGTGCATGTTTTCGACCACAACGTGCGCTGCGGCCCCATGGCGAAACGCGGAGAAAAGGGCGTACGCGAACCTGTCAAGTTCGCGCACAACGACTACACGCTACGATCCGGACCGCAACGCGTGCGCGATCTGTTGCCCGCCGAAGCTGACAGCTTGCTGAAGAATCGGTTTGCCGAGATTAACGTATGGCGACCGATTCGTGGACCCGTCGAAGAATCACCATTGGCAGTCTGTGACGCGACCAGCATGAGGCCTCAGGATTTTGTCGCGATGGATCTCAAGTACCGCGATCGTACCGGCGAGGTGTATTCGGTGACGTTTAGCCCGAACCATCGCTGGTTGTACTTCCCGCGAATGGAACGCGACGAGGTGCTCTTGCTCAAATGTTTTGACTCAGCCGACGATGGGCGTGCCCGTTTTACGGCGCACACAGGAGTCGACGACCCGGCCAGTCCTGCAGGCGCGGCGCCGCGAGAGAGCATAGAGGCTCGAACGCTGGTCTTCTTTGCGGAATAGAGGCGACAACCACCTTGCCAGGAGTCAAGACACCGCCGTTGACGAAGTAACGTGGCAGTGTTTTCTGACCGGCATAGTTAACGAATCGCCGCCGGCAGGAATCCTCATATGGCAGTCTCCCTCGCGATACTGACGCAAGTCAGGCCGCCCGCACCGAAAGGCAAAAGAGAAAGGCCGGTAGGTTCAACACCCACCGGCCTTTCGGCTTCACATGTCAGGTTGTGGTTATGCCGTCACGCCATGCCGGAGAAGCTTGCCTGGCGTTGCGCCGGTGCAGTTACCGTCTTCGAACGTCACCTCGCCGTTAACGATGGTGTACTTGTAGCCTTCTGCCCGCTGGACGCGGCGCCACTCATCACCGGGTAGATCGTGAACGATTTCGACCGGGAGAACATTCAGTTTTGCCAAGTCGTAGACCACGATGTCTGCCGGGGCGCCTTCCCGCAAGAAACCCCTATCCTTAAAGCCCGAGCAGAACGCCGGCAGCGCGCTCAAGCGCCAGTGGATGTCCTCAAGCGACAGCCATTGATAATCGCGGCAGTACTTGATGATGCCTTCGGTCGGCCAACGCCCGGCGGTTAGGAACTTGGTGTGGGCGCCACCATCGCTTACCCCGAAAGCCAGATAGGGATAATCGATCAACTCCTTCATCAACTCAGCATTCTGGTTTATGGCCGGTGCAAAAAACTCTGTCTTCAGGTCCTCGGAGACTGCGATATCGAGCATCACGTCGACCGGATGCTTGCCGGTTTGCGCGGCAGCCTTGCGCAACGTGAGCCCTTCCAGCTTCTTGTTCTCGGGTTTCACGCAGTCAGTGATGATGATTTCGTCGAAGTAGCTGGTAATCAGGCTCTCGCGCGGCATCTGATTTTTCATTGCTTCGCGCCGGCGAGGGTCGCCGAGTTTCTCGCGACGCTCAGAGATGGTTCCGGTGGTGGCTTCCCGCCAAGCGTCTGAGTCGTCGAACAGGTTCCAGTCCTCAAAGGTGAAGCTTAACCCGGCATCGGTCGTGACGCCTTGGCCATAAACAGGCAGGCCACGCTGACGGCAACGTTCCAGCCACTTCATGGTGTTGCGATGGCGATGCGGGAAGCGGTCTTGAGTTGCTACAGCCTCGAACATAATCGGCCGGCCGCTGATCTCAGCGATTTTCTCGAAGAACAGCGCATCCTGCTTCGGATTCCAGGTCGAAAGGGTTAACTCCTGGAAACCCTCGCCACGCTCCCCTAACACCTTGGCCATCTCGATGCAGGTTTCATCGTGCATGATGTCAGTGTTCATCGGCGTGGCATCATAGTCTCGCTGCACCGATGACGGCCCATCAGGCGGTAGACGCTGCGCCGACCATCCACAAGCGCCGGCATCCATTGCTTCATTGAGGAGCTGACGCATCCGGGCATGTTCTTCGTCGGTGGGAAGCCGCCCTGTCTTTGATTCTTCGATGCCCATGACGTAGCCGAGCAACGGATTCATCGGCACAAAAGGCAGGAGATTCATGCCTTTCGGCTGGCGGTCGAGGGCATTGAGAAACTGTGGGTAAGTTTCCCAGTCAAATTTCATTGCGGCTTGCATCGAGCGCAGCGGAATCGCCTCGGTGCGAACCATCGTTAGCATCGCGCGCTCGGCGTCTTTGGGATGCACCGGGGCAAAGCCGAACCCGCAATTACCTATAACGACCGACGTGATCCCGTGCCATCCTGAGATGGTCAGGTAAGGGTCCCAGAAGATCTGGGCATCGTAATGGGTGTGGAGGTCGATGAAGCCGGGCGCGACATTTAATCCGCTCGCATCAATCGTCTTTTTGGCCTGATGCGATTGTATGCGGCCGACTTTCGCGATGCGGCCATTTTTAATCCCGATGTCGCCACGGAAGCGGGGTGCCCGCGTTCCGTCGATGATCATCCCATCTTTGATAGCAAGGTCGAATTCTGGCATAAGCCGATCTCCGCGTTAGGTTAAACTCTCCCTGACATTAAAGGCCTTAGAAAGTCAAGCGCCAAGGCCCCCAAAAGCCCAAAGCATGAACCGCTACCGGTCGCTGGTAAGCCGATGAACGGCACTTTTCATAGCCTTTCGTAAATTAGCCCAACGTCCTAACGGGTGCAACCCGAATTAGTTAACATCGGAATTTGTTTTGCCGGTTACCGGTCGTCAGTGACTTATATCGACGGATCCATTTTGCTGGTTTTTCGGCATCAGCCCGGCATACACCAGACAGACACCGGGGGCTACACGACGCTTTGCGATGGCCGTCAGGCGCGCTGACGCCATCATGGGCGCGCGCTGGCGGCGGCATGGTGAAAATGGGGGCAGTGCTGATCAACACGCGTTCGAATTCCTGGATTTTTTGATATGGATGGTGGGTTCAGCGGATGTGTGATTGTGCTTGACTGGCTCCGTCGCCATGAATGAAAAGCAGGTGATTTCCCGCCGAAGAGGGCCAGTTTTTACCGAGAAGAATTTTTACCTCGAAGAATTCTATGGGAAGAGCCTCGTTTTTAGCCTGGTCCCACCGAGCGGCGAGCGGCTGACGGACCTTGATTCCTTGAACCGCACGTTACGCGAACTGCGGCGCAACCAGACCCGCTGCATCATTGTCGGCTCGACGCGTGCAATACCGTTTCTGGTACGGCGCCTTGGGCGTCTTGCACCGCGCGACGGGCCCCTGCGCTTCAATCCAGCCACTGGCGTGCGCAGCCGGCCTTATCCGCCCGATTCGGCGATAAGCGCTTTGTGGGAGGCGTCGCAGAACGGCCGGGTAGTCCTAGCCGAGGCGGCCGCCGAGGATGCCCGGGACGTGGTGATCTTTGCCCAGCAGTTGGCGGCGCGGTTGCGCGTCTTCAAGTTGCTGCTGCTGGACCGCGCCGGCGCCCTCGCCGACGCTGCGGGCGGCCGTCACTCTTTCGTACAAATTGAACGCGTACGGCGCCTGCTCAAGGACATACGTTCCAGCCATCGCCGTGCGCTCGTGCAGGCTGCCTATCGCGCTATCCGCGCCGGGGTGGCATCGGTCAGTCTGGTCTCGCCGCGCGAGGTATACCAGGAACTGTTTAGCTTTAGCGGGAGCGGAACGATCTTCACTGAAGCCGGTTATGGCAATGTGCGGCAGGTTAGCATCGATGACTTCGAAGAAGTCGAGGCCCTCATCGTGCGTGCTCAGAACGAAGGCTTTCTATTAACCCGGAGCCAAAGGGAAATCGCCGGTCTGTTGCCATCGTGCTTCGGCTATCGCATCGGCGACGAGCATCTGGCTGGCGTGGTGTCGCTGCTGACCGAACCCTACCGGCGCGACCACGCCGGAGAGATTACCGCCTTGTATACGCTCACCCGCTTCCAGGGAGAGGGCGTGGCTGCGGAACTGATAAACGCGGTCGTTCGTGAAGCGCGTACTCGCCGGCTGAAGTACGTCTTTGCCTGTACGACCGAACAGCGCGCCGCCTCCCTGTTCGAGCATTTAGGCTTTCATCGAGTCGAACCACAGGCACTACCACCCGCCAAGTGGCGGGGTTACGACAAGAAGCGAATCGGCTTGTTGACTATTTTTCGATGGGACCTGATTCGCTAACCATCCAAGGTGCCCGTCATTTCCCGTCGACCGAGAAGCCCAATAACACGTTGCCAGGCATGCCGCCCCACAAGCCATAGCCCGAACCGAGAAACAGCATTCCTCCGGCTACGGTCGGTCCCCCTCCCGGGCCGTCCAGCGAGCCACCGGCGGCTGGCATGCTATTGGCCGTTTTGAACTCCTGCGCCGTGTCGAAATCCCACAGCACACTTCCTTCCTGGGTAGAGTAGCCGCGGATATGGCCATCGACTGAGCCGGAAAACACTGCGCCGGGAATAGCGCTCACGGCTGCGGATTGAGCAGGACTACAGTTGGCGCGCTGCCCGCAACCAGCCGGTGGCGCCGCCCAGCGCCGCTCGCCGCTGGCAAGATCGTAGGCAAAAATGCCGCCTCCCTGCTCTCCATTCAACTCGACCTTCAGGCCAGCTCCGGGAGCTTGCTTCAGCTTGATGCCGATGTCGGATAACGCGACGTAAACGTTGTCATTATCGGCTGCTGGTCCCCATTGGATACCGCCCAGGGCGCTTCCTCGCCCGACCCGCTGCTCCCAGACGATTGCCCCACGGCGGTCGGGGTCAACGGCGTGCAGGACACCGGATTTTTGCCCAGCTACGAGAACCCTTTTACCGCCGCGCAATGTACGGAGAATTGCTGACGAACCAAAGTCCAAATCTGGTCCATTCGCCTCGGGGCACTCGGCCGAGGCGCCCACCATGCAAGCGACGTTAAAAGCATCCTGACGCGTGAACTGTCGCGACCAGAGTATTCGGCCCGTTTTCAGATCGAGCGCGAGGATAGCATCGCTCGTCGTGGTTGCCGGATCCGAATAATTATCCCCGGTGGTGACGTAGAGCGCTCCCCGCCGTGCATCGACGGTGGGCGCTGACCAAATTGCCGCGCCGGAAGGCCCCCATAATTGTACCCCTTGTGGATTTCTGCGCGTCGGGTGCGGCGTCTGCTGAATCGTGTAGGTTTGCCACAGTTTGCGCCCGCTCGCGGCGTCAAGGGCGGTGACGCTGCCGCGAAATGTGCAGCAGGGATAACTTGAATCAGCCGCACTGCCCTCTTCGGTCGAAGATGAGGGCACATAGAGGCGATTGGCATACAAAACCGGGGCCCCGGTTATGCGCGCCATCGGATGCTGATTGGCGCGCGCCGCCCATAGTTGCGCCCCGGTGCTCGCGTCCAACGCATGCACATTCGCCGAAAAATCGCCAAAGTAGAGTGCGTAACGCGGCGGGTTGCCGTTGGCGAACAGCCCGATAGTCATGGCGCTGCGGATACCGGCTGCGACCTTGGCGGACCAGTACAAACACCCGTTGGCCATATCCAGCGAGTAGATGCGGCCGCGCTGACTACCGACAAAAACACGGCCCCCAACCACAGTCGGTTGCGACAGCGTCGTGTTACGAGCAAATCCGAAGGCCCACTTTGGCCTAAGCCTGTGAACCTGATCGGCTGTGAGGCCGGCCTGCTGAGCCGGCTGGAAACGCCCGTTGTCAACATTTGCACCCCAGCCATTCCATTGAGGTGCTGACGCCGGATCAAACCTGGCACCGCTGTTCGAACAACGGCCCACCAGTGCTTCCTTCCCTTCCCTTTCCTCCGCTAGCCGTTTGCCGGTGATAAATTCCGCGATGGCGCGTCGTTGGTCTGCCGTTCGCTGCAGGCCCTCGAACCTCATTGTGCCGACTTCGAGGGAGTCCAGCACGTCCTGGGGCTGCATCCGCCGCAGCACTTCGAGCCGCGGCGCGCGCAGCGCGCGGCTCTTACTATGGCATTGGGCACAGTAATGCCGATAAAGCTGTTCGCCATTAATGGCAGAAGGTTCGGCCGCCTGCGCCGAGCCGAGCCTGAGGCCCGCGATGCCGAGGACGAACACTGCGAAAAGAGTCGCCCGACGGCGCGCTACCGGATCGGTAGCTTTGCATCTCGTACGGCGGCCGCGCTCGTTGCCGCTTCGTTGCAAACGCTTTGACGGCGGCGGCCCGTTAGTACGATTAGTTATCATCCGCTTACAGCGGGAAGGCCTGCGGCCTTACGCACCCTGTTCAGGTAATCGGTCATACCCGATTCCATTGTATAACGCGGCTGGAAACCGAGGTCCTTTTTCAGGTTGGTGACGCTCATATTCGGTGTGGTTTGGACACGTCTTTCGGAAATTGTGATCCGGGCATCCGGCAAGAGCCTGCGCAAATGGTCAGTGACGTCAGCCATCCGACGCCTCTCAGCCGCGAGATTATAAACCCTCCGCGCCGGTTTGGGCGTGGTCATAGCGCGATACCACGCATCCGCAGCATCGGCTGCGTAAATCCAGTCGGACTCGGTGTCATCGGGCGGCATCTCCACTGTCTGACCCAGAGCTGCCAGTTCGGGCAGAACCATGTAATGAACCTCCTGCGGCGGCAACAAGCCGCTCGCGTAAGAGCCGCGAGCCCCCCGGCCAAGCCCAAACACGGACGTTGGACGCAATCCGACGGTTTCCAAACCAAAGCGCCGGCCATAGAGTGCGGCGAGGTTTTCCGAATAGAGCTTGCAAATGCCATAGAAGGTGCCCGGAGCAGGCGGATCATCTTCATCCAGTTCATCAGTGGTGCTCTTGCCGCGGAAGCTTGCGCGGCCATAAACGGCAACCGAGCTTGCATAGACTACCCGTTTGACGCCGAAAATACGCGATGCCTCGAACACATTCAGGGTGCCATCGCACATCACTTTCATATACGAGACTACCTGCGCAGCCGCCGGATCACCCAGGATTGCCGCGAGATGAAATACCTGGTCGATACTGTACGTCTTCATCGCTGCCGCGATTTCTGACGGTTCGGTAATATCCCCGGTGAGCATCACCACATCGCCAGCGACCTCCCCAAGCCGGTCGCGGTTGGGATAACGGTCGAAGAGGACAAGCTCCTTCCCTGCGATGCCTTTTTCGCGGACCAGGTAGCGGGTCAGATATGAACCTAGAAAGCCGGTTCCGCCGGTAATCATTATCCCCATTTTCGACTCTCCCTCGCAGCCATGGCCAGCATGGGTTGACGGCTCGTTACAATTCCGGATGCTTCGTGTGCCATGGCATTGCTTGCTCGTAAGCGAATGCCACTTGGCAAATGGTGGCTTCGTCGAAGGGCTTGCCGGCTATCTGGAAGCCCACCGGGAGTCCATCGCTGTCAAAGCCGCATGGCACCTGAATGGCGGGCAAGCCCGTAAAGTTGAAAATCGGGGTGTAGATGGCGAAGTCTTGTGCGACGATAGTCAGGCCTGGCGAGTCCTCGGCAATGCGTGGCACTGGAGTTCCCGACGTCGGCAGCATCAGCACATCGCATTTACGGCTGAGCGCGCTTACCAATTCGTCCCGCACCTGCGTCCGCACGCGGGAGGCCATTAGGTAGCAAGCGCCGCTAACCAGTAAACCGAGCGCGACATACAGTTTGGCGTGCGGGTTATATTCATTGCCGCGATTGCGGATGTTGTTCACATGTATCGCCGCGGTTTCGGCAAACAACGAAGGCCATTCTATAGCCTGTTGTTGGGCGAGCGATATTGACGGCAGCTCAACCAGTTGGGCGCCCATCCGCTCCAATTCTTTTACCGCAGCTTCATAAGGTGCACGCACTTGTGCATCACAACTACCGTCGTAGAGAGAGCGCAACAAGCCGATGCGCATTCCATTGATGCTACGCCCAAGCTTGGCGGTGAAGTCCGGCACCGGAGCGTCGGCTGAACCAGGGTCGGCATCATCGTAACCGGCGCACGCCTGCAGCATCAATGCAGCGTCCGTCACGGTCCGGGCCAGCGGACCGGTATGATCGAGGCTCCAGGCGAGCGGATATACGCCGGCGCGGCTGACACGGCCGTAAGTCGGTTTGAGTCCGACGATTCCGCAGCATTGAGCCGGCCACCGGATCGAGCCGCCCGTACAGGAACCCATCCCTGCGTAGGCAAGTCCAGCTGCTACTGACGAGGCGGTGCCCGAACTGGAACCGCCGGAGTCGCGGGCCTGGTTCCACGGATTCCGGGTCGGCTTGAAATAGGATTTGTTGGTTGGAAAACCAAACGCGAACTCATAGGTCGCGGTTTTACCGGCAATCAAGGCGCCGTGATGGAGCAACTTCACGATCGAACTTGCCTGTGTCTCGGCCACGTAACTCTCGAGCGGCCGGGAGCCACAGGTCGTGCGGCCATACTCGTAAATATCCTTGATCCCAACAGGTATACCATGGAGCGGACCACGGTAATTGCCGCGGGTAATTTCCTGCTCTGCGGCACGAGCGGCGGTGCGCAATTCATCGCTATAGACGGTATAGTATGCATTGAGTATGGGATTGAGTCTCCCGATACGGCTAATAACAGCGTCGGCCACTTCTACCGGCGATATCCGTTTGTGCTCTATCTGCGGAGCAAGCTCCGCGATCGGCATATAGACTAACTCGTCCACATTCGTCATCGAGGGCCTCCTTTACGGTCGAGCGCGACGATCGTAATTGGCTCGCTCTCGGGAAAACTCATGCCAGGCGCGATATTACGCGAACGCAGCATGTCTTCGAGCAGCGATTGCCAGCCCACCAATCGCTGGTACGCGGGAACAAGTTGTTCGAGTTCCGAATCGCTCAACGTCAGGTTCCATTCGGCCAGCCTGGCGGCGATTAGCTGTTTTGCATCCATAGCCGTTCTCCTGCTTTGTGAGCACTATGGGAAAGAGACTGCGCTTGAGTTTGCTGCGGCGTCAACTCACCGCCGGGACAATTCCCGGTTTATGGCCTTTGACGTTTTGCGGCGCAGGGCTCATCATCCGCTTTAAACCAATGAGCTGTCCTCATGCGCGAACAATCTCACCGCATTGAAGGAGGCAATATGGAAAATCCAGGCGAAGCGGTGGCCAGCCGAAGTGATCAAGCTTCCACGTACGGCATGTACAACCGCCAGGCATGGGCCGTAGCCGCCAGTTTGTTCATCGCGTTGTTTTTTCTCTGGGGCGGTGGCTACAACACCGGGCCAATCTTCCTTGCGGCATTGCTCAAGGCATTTGGCTGGAGCCATGCGCGGGTCGGTTCGATCATCGGCGGATTGTCGCTGGCAATAGGAATTTCGGCCCCGCTCGCCGGATGGCTGCTCGATCGCATCGAAGCGCGCTGGGTGATGGGCACTGGCGCGATCCTGGCCCTTCTCGGGTTGCTCGGCGCCAGCAACTCTCATGCGTTCGGGACGCTATTGGGCTCCGTGATCCTGATGGGGATTGGGCTTGGCGCAGCCACGTGGCTGGCCGCGTCTCTGGTCATCGTAAATTGGTTTCCCGACCGCCGCGGGATGGCACTCGGCCTGGTGACCTTCGGCATGGAATCGGGTGGCATGGCGATGACGTTTAGCGTAGGTACGGTAATTGCCTCGCATGGCTGGCGAGCGGGATATTTCACTGTAGCAGTGCCGGTTGTTCTGTTGGTAATTCCCTTATTGCTGTTAGTGGTGCGTACGCGTCCAGCGAGCACAGGTTCTCAGTCGGTTGCGGTCCAGGTGGATCAACTGCCGGGCTACGAGGTCGGGGAAGCGCTGAGGACGCGCGCCTTCTGGATGCTGGCTATCGCGGAGATGTCGTTCGGACTTGCGGCCGGGGGCACCTTCCATCATCTGGTGGCATTTCTCGAAGGACTCCATTATAGCCTGCGCGCGGCGACACTGGTCGTCAGCATCGTGTTGGGAATGGCCGCAGTTGGCAAAGTTGCGATGGGGGCGCTGGGTGATCGAATCGGCGGAAAGAATGCCCTGGCCATTGGATTCGCCATGATTGCGGTCTCGGTCCCGATCCTGCTCAATGCGGCGGAGCCGGCGATGCTGGTCTTGTGGCTGACGATTGTCGGTATCGCGGGAGCATCGCCGGTGGCGCTTGGCCCATTGCTGACAGCCGAAACGCTCGGTCTCAAGCGGTTTGGTACGCTGTTCGGATGGCTCGGCTTCGCCCTGACGCTCGGACTCTTTGTAGGTCCGCAACTGGTGGGCTGGATGACTGACGTGACCGGCAGTTACAACGCCGGCTATGAACTATGCGGGATGATTTGTGTGGTTGGCGCCGGGGCCTCTTTCCTATGCGCAGCGCCGCGCGCGGCCGGGATTGCGCTGGTCGGTGAAGTCCGTCCACAGACCTCGTAGCGACGCTTAGGAGCATTTGCACAGGGCGCCACCGGCCAGACTGGATTCCATTCGCCGCTAATAATCTGAAGGAGCAAACGTGGAACCTATCAGGAAGCTCGACCGTTCAGTCAAGGGACGCGCCGTATTGGTCACGGGTGCAGCAAGCGGAATGGGGCGCGCAACCGCTAATCTGTTCGCACAGGAAGGTGCGTTAGTGGCCGTTACCGATATCAATCAGGCTGGACTCGACAGTGTGGTTGCAGAGATCCAGGCGGAGGCAGGCAGGGCCGAAGGCTGGCACCTCGACGTGTTTGACGCGCCCGAGATTAAGCGGGTCGTAGCAGAAGTTGCCGACCGGTTTGGCCGGCTTGACATTCTGATCAACAACGCCGGTTTCGGCGCTTTCCGCCCGCTCGACGACGAACGGTTTGACCAGACCTGGGAACGGGCGCTCGCTGGATTGCTCACGGCACAACAGCTCCTGATTCGGGCCGCTCTGCCGTTTCTCCGGAAATCCGACGCCGCGCGGATCGTCAATATCGCTTCCACCGAAGCGCTCGGTGCAACGCCGGGCGATACGCCCTATGTGGTGGCAAAGACCGCAGTAACGGGACTAACCCGAGCCCTGGCCGTTGACCTGGGCCCGGAAGGAATCACGGTGAATTGTATCTGCCCCGGCCCGATACGTACAGGGCTGACCGATTCCATTCCAGAGCAGCACAAGGAAATTTTCGCCCGCCGCCGCACGGCCTTGAAGCGATACGGCTACCCGGAAGAAGTTGCCCACATCACGTTCAGCCTCTGCTTGCCCGCGGCATCTTACATAACAGGAGCAATAATTCCGGTCGACGGTGGCTTGACCATCAGAAACGCCTGAGATGGGAGCCCGCACAGTGGCGCCGGCAGAGCCCGAACTGGGCCGGACATCACTCGTCAATTCTCAAACCAAAAAAGGACCCGGTGGCCACTCGGGGATGCGGAATGTAATCATGCCGGATGACTGCGCAGGACGGACGCGATTCTCTCCGGGGTCGCCAGCCGGATAAAGGGGCCGAGGCGGGGGCCGCGGTCCTGCCCCAGCAGTACCCTGTACAACAGCGGAAAAATATTACCGGGCTTATCGTAATGCTGCCGGCCGAAGTCATAAATCTGCTTCTCAATTTCCTCGGCTGAAGCGGAGCGGTTTGCGTCGAGCCAATCGCTCAGCGCGCGGAGCTGCGGGTGCTCAGAAGTGGCCGGCGTATACGTGATTTTGGCTGGTTCGATGAAGTCTCGATAGAAATTGAGTGCGCATTCAAGCAAGGTGCGGGTGAGTTTTTCGGTATCCGGATCGTCGGCTATCTGCGGGTCGTAACTGATGACGTAGCTCCACAACAATTCGCGATTAGAGCTACTGACCGCCGGCACGAGATTCATCAACAGGCCGAAACTGATGGTTGAATTAAACGAGCGGGCGCTGCCGCTCTGCAGAACGAATTCCAGCGGTGAGTTGCGCCGCGCTGCTGCATCCGCCGGAGCCCATTCGCGCAGCGCCATCAGGTACTCGTCTACGTATTGGGGAATAGCTTGCAGGAATAGTTTACGCGCACGCCGCGGATTCAGAATGAGGAAATACTTGAGCACTTCAATTGGTGCATACCGCCGCCATTGCTCGACGCCAATCCCCCGACCGATAGATTTGGAAACCTTGTGCCCTTGCTCATCCAGGTACATTTCAAACGGGAATCCCAGTGGCGGTTTCCCTCCCAGCAGCCGCAAGATCTGGCCGGACAGCCTGGCCGAGTCGATCAGGTCCTTGCCGTACAACTCATAATCAACCTTGAGCATGTACCACCGCAGTGCCCAGTCAACTTTCCATTGCACTTTGGCCAGCCCTCGGAGAATCGATTGCTCGCCAATAAAGCCGCAGCCATGTGCTCCCCCAAAACTTCGTTGGCACGAAAACTCGACAGCCGCGCGCTCGCCATGACAGGCAGTCACCAACGTCGAGTTTATCTGACCGCATCGGGGGCAGAGCGGCATAATCGGCGACCATCCGGAGCGATTCTCCTCACGCAGGGTCGGCGTCACGATATCGCTAATCTGCTGGTAGTTCTCAATTATACGCCGCAGGCCTTCGTCGAACCGGCCGCTCGCATACATCTCGCTCGCTCGTAAAAGCTCATATTCGACTTCGACCGGCTCGAGAAAGGTTCTAAGCAGTGCCACCATGTGAGAGGCGAAGCTGTCGTGGCAGTGATTGAAGGGGTCTGGTATCCGGCAGACAGGGTGGCCGAGGTAAGGCGTAATAGCCTCGCGGTTCGGGATGTTCTCGGGCACTTTTCGCAGTCCGTCCATGTCATCGATAAACACAATCAGCCGCGCCGGGTGAATTTCGCCGAGTACCTCGAAGGCATGCCGTACGTACGAAGGACGCAGCACTTCGCACATCGTGCCCAGGTGCGGGAGACCGGAAGGGCCGAAGCCGCTTTCGAAGATTACTGGCCGCTGAGCCTCGTAGTGGCGAACGCGCTCAGCCAGCTTACGCGCCTCTTCGTAGGGCCATAGGTCCAATGATGAATGAGACTGGGGAGTTGATGACATTGCCTAAGTGCCTTTTCTGCTAGACGGTCCTGTCTCTGTCAATCACGGCCCCTGAGCACTCGCGCCACAGCTTCATGCATCCATGGGTCTATCTGCAGGTCCCGTGTGCGCTCAGAAGCGAGGCGCAGTTTTACGCCACAATTGGCGCATATGTGAGCAGTCTCGGCATATCCGGCGGCGTCCTCCACGGTTATTCTAAGAAGCCACTGGCTTGTGGACCGCCGGCAGATTTCGCATTTGTTTTCCATTGAACCGGTAGGTCAAACGCGGGATACTGGACAGTCTACAAGATTGAGGAGCTTCTTTGCTCTATGCTAGGGCAAATTCGATGAGTTTTCAGTCTAATCGAGAGCAGCGCTGAATGAAGGGTCGGCGTTGGCTTGTGTAAAGGCCTTCGGACCCGGTTTTCCGAAAAACCGCTCCGGTCCGATTTCTATGGATCACGCACTCACGCGCCAGAAAATTAAGGAGCTTCGCGCCCTCATTGCCGAAAGCGACCGGATCGCCGTCGTTTTGCAAGACGACCCCGATCCCGACGCGATGTCGAGCGCAATTGCCCTACGCGCCTTGCTTGGGCGCAATAAGCAGACCACGCCCATTTTTGCCTTCACCCCCGTCACTCGTCCGGAAAATCTGACGATGGCGCACCTGCTGGAGATCGAGGTAGCGCCCGCCGACATCGAAGAATTGCGCAGCTACGACAAGATCGCGATGGTAGATGTTGAGCCGGCTTATTTCGGAGGCAAGCTACCGCGGGCGGATATCGTTATCGATCATCACCCGGGTTACCAGGTCGGTGTCTCACCGTTTGAGGATATTCGTGTGGGGTATGGTGCTACGGCCACCATCATGACCGAGTATCTAGTGACGGCCGAGGAGCGAATCAGCGAGCGGCTCGCGACTGCGCTGATGTATGGCATCCGCAGCGACACCTTGGGATTGTCGCGCCGCGTCACAGAGAACGATATCCAGGCCTTCGTTCATCTCTATCCTTTGGCTAATTACCATCTCCTGCGGCAAATCGACCGTCCGGAATTGCCGATCCAGTTCGCGCGCACATTGTCTCACGCAATGAAGCGGCTGGAGATCCGCGACGGCTTAATCGCCATTTACTTGGGAGAGGTCGAACGTGACGATCTGATCGTGCAAATCGCGGATTTCTGCCTCCAGTTCGAGGGTGTGCAATGGGTTGCTATCGCCGGCAAGCTGGGACCGAACCTGGTTATCGCCGTCCGCAATCATGGCCTGGGGCGCGCCAACGCCGGTGAGCTGGTCAAGCGGCTCTTCGGCGATATCGGCAACGCCGGGGGGCATCGCAACATGGCCAAGGCCATCATCCCGATGAGCAAATGGGCAGAGCGAGAGCGGGTCAGACGAAAGGGTGACCTCCAACATCGTCTGCGAGAATTGTTCGCCAGAGGAATTCTTGGTGAGGCGGACACCGGCAACGGCCGCATTCAAGCCGCTGGTTCCCGCAGTGCCTGAATCAAGGGGTCGTAACGCGCGAGCGCTTGCCTGGTAGTTCGCTCCTCCCGGAGCGTTTACCAGCCGGCTTGCAGCGTTTATCGTAAGATCCGTGGACGCGACGGAAACTACTCTGGAAATCAAAAACCGGCTTGGACTTCATCTCAGGGCTGCGTCGACGCTCGCCCAGGCGCTCCGGCAATTCAGTTCGGCGGTGACGCTGTCCAATGGTACGCAGGAGGTCAACGCGCGCAGCGTCACCAGTCTGATGATGCTGGGAGCCGGGATGGGAACCAAGCTCAAGGTTCGCGCCGAGGGCAGCGATGCTCAGGAAGCGCTGTCCGCCCTCAAATCCCTGTTCGAGTCGCGTTTCGGCGAGGAATAAGGCGACTGCCGTTTAGCCTCGCAGCCCCTACTGCGGCCAAAATGCGATAAATTCTTGACCAGACCGGCATTTCACGATTAGCTATAGCGCCACATACAGAGTATAAGCTTGGGCGAGACACTAAGCGGACAGCAATTGCGCGCAGTCAAGCCCCACGGACCTCAGTCAATCCATCCTACGCAGAGACGTTTTCAAGGAGTCGTCGTAAATGCCACTTAAGGATTTTTTATTTACCTCGGAGTCGGTCTCCGAAGGCCATCCCGATAAGATGTGCGATCAGATTTCTGACGCAGTACTCGATGCGCTGCTGGCCCAAGATCCCAATTCGCGGGTGGCATTGGAAACGCTGGCGAAGACCGGTCTCATCGTCATGGCAGGGGAGATTACTTCCAAGGCGAGTCCCGACTTCATAAAAATTGCCAGGCAGACGGCGCTCAAAATTGGCTACGACAATGACGAGGTCGGCTTCAACGGCAACATGTGCGCGGTGCTGACTGCCATCGAACCCCAGTCACCTGACATCTCGCAGGGGGTTACCGAAGGCGAGGGCCTATTCAAAGAGCAAGGGGCGGGCGACCAGGGCCTGATGTTCGGCTTCGCCTGTGATGAGACGCCCGAACTGATGCCGCTGCCGATTTCGCTGGCCCATCGACTAATGGAGAACCTGGCACGCCTGAGGCGCGAGAAGAAAATCGATTTCCTCCGGCCAGATGGCAAGAGTCAGGTGACAGTGCGTTATGTCGATGGCCGTCCGGTGAGTGTCACTCATGTCGTAGTGTCTACTCAGCATCGTCCGGGTATAGGCCACACGACCATCAAGGAAGCCATCATCGAGGAACTGATAAAACACACGATTCCCGTGGAATACCTCGACAAATCGACGATATTTCACGTAAATCCTACGGGCAGCTTTGTTGTCGGCGGGCCCCATGGCGACTGTGGCCTGACTGGCCGGAAAATTATCGTTGATTCGTATGGCGGCTATGGCCGGCACGGCGGCGGTGCATTTTCAGGCAAGGACCCCAGCAAGGTCGACCGCTCGGGCTGTTATATGGCCCGCTACGTAGCGAAAAATGTAGTCGCGGCCGGATTGGCGAGCCGCTGCGAGATCCAGGTCGCCTATGCCATTGGTGTCGCCGAACCGGTGTCGCTCCTGGTAGACACGCTCGGCA
>JAMXLL010000169.1 GCA_024281015.1 Candidatus Binataceae bacterium | reverse complement strand
CGTCTCGATTGCTCGCGACAGCCAAATTTACTTGAACGACGCGCGTATATCGCCCAGCGTTTTGGCAGAAAAGCTCGCGGCGATCGGGCGCGAACGCCCGGATCGCGAGGTTTTCGTCCGCGCAGATTCCCAGGTGCCATACGGAATAGTAATCCGCACCATGGCCGCGATTAAGGCGGCTGGGATCACCAACGTGGGCATGGTTACCGAGATGCCGGTGCCGGTGGTAAGCGGGGAACAGTCGCAGCGTGCCAGCGCCAGCCCATAGCCGTAATGACCGCGTATCGCGATGGGGTTATGCGGCAGCCATTATTGTTTCGGCGCTCGCGCATGGCCTTTTCATTTTCCTGATTTTCGTGGTGCTTCCGGGTTTGCTGTCCTCCAAAGCGCCGCCGCCATCGTATACCGTCAAAATCGTGGACGCACTGCCGGCGGGCGACCTGGGTAGCCATCTGCCGCGGCTCAGCCAGGACGCTTCCAGCTCTCGGCCAGCTTCAACCCCCAAGCCAGCAAATCAAGAAGCGCCTACCTCAATTACGACGCCACCACCACCTCCGCCCGATGAAGATAAAGACGCTATTGCGCTGAATACTGCACATTCACCTACGCCGACTCCAACACCGACGCCTACCCCTACGCCAACTCCAACACCCGCGCCCACGCCTCCTCCACCGGTCCCTCCAAAGCCTGCGGCAACGCCAACGCCCCATCCGAAGAGGCACGAAGAGCTGAAGCGGAGGGCCACTCCGACTCCCCAGGCCCGGCGCCCGAAACCGAAATTAGCGCCGGAGCACGAAATAGCCCGAGCCACGCCGAAGCCGACCCCCAATGTAGGGCAGGAGATGCGACAGTTACACGACAGGTTAATGGCTGAGCATCTTAAAGAGATGAAACAGCAAGCTGCACGAAGCCAGGGGGACGGCGGTCCGGTGTTGGCGAGCCGCGAAACCGAGGGACGCGGCTATGGTGTGGGCGCAGGCACCGGTAGTGCCGGAATCCTGCAGAGCGCGGATTTTTTGCTTTACTGCCAGATGGTTAAGAAAAGAATACAAGACACCTGGAACTTTGCCGGCAAGAATCCGAAGCTCACCGCGACTGTGACAGTTGGTATTAATCCCGATGGGTCACTCAATGCGGTCCGCGTTAGCGACGCGTCACGGGATCCGGCGTTTGACGACTCTGTCGTTCGTGCTATCCGCCTGGCGGCGCCCTTTCCTCCACCGCCGGAGCAGTACCGCAATCAGTTTGCCGACGGAGTACCAGTGATTTTCAATTTAGGTGCGCTAGAGGGGGCGGACGAAAGCGGCGGCTAGTTGAAACCGGGTGGAGATGGTCTGAGGGCCTAATGATGAAGATCCGCGTTGTGGTGGTTGTGGTCATGCTCACAGGAGCCATACCGGCAATAACTCATGCTCAAGCCGGGTTGCCCGCGAAGCTCCCGCCAATTCAAATCACCGGTGCCGGGCAACTTTATCCTATCGCGGTCTCCGGTCTCAAAGATCTCGGCGGTGACAGCCGCCACACCGTCTCCCGCGTCTTCGACGCCACTCTGACCCGCGACCTTAAGCTTTCCAGCTTTTTTCGGTTGATCGATCCCAAGGCTTATATCGAAGATGCGCAAACCTCGGGCTACGACATCGGTCAATTCAATTTTGGCGACTGGCGCTCGATCGACGCCGAATTCCTGGTCAAGGGTGCAGTAAGGCGCGAGCCAGGTAAAGTGACAGTAGAGGCATTGCTGTTCGATGTAGGAGAACAGCGCAGAATGATGGGTAAGCGGTTCACCGGTCAACCCAGTGAAGTCAGCGAGATGGCGCGCCGTTTCGCCGATGCCATTCTCGAGGCGATCACTGGAAAACGGGGACCATTCGACACCAAGCTTGCCTTCGTTTCGACCAGCGGTGGTCGCTTCAAAGAGGTCTATACCTCCTGGCTCGACGGCGGGATGCTTTACCGGGTCACGGATAACCCGACGATTAATCTGTTCCCCAGTTTCGATAAGGCCGTACAGCACCTGCTTTACCTCTCGTACAAGACAAGTAGCCCCGAACTGTACCTGGTCGATTTGGGTCAAGGTGTCGAAACGCGCATTGCGCCCCCATTAGGGATGGCGGTCGGGGGTACGCTAACCCCCGATGGGAGAATCGTTGGCGCTTTCGCTCGCGGCGGCCGCACTAATCTCTATTTACTGGATCAAACCGGGAGCCAATTGAGCACTTTGACCGACAACGGGGCGATCAACGTGAGTCCGTCGGTGTGCAGCGACGGCCGTCGGCTCGCCTTTGCTTCCGATCGTTCGGGAAACCCTCAAATCTATGTGGCGACCTTGGGTGGCGGAGAAGCGCGGCGCCTCACCTACCAGGGGGACTACAACACAGCACCTGCCTTTTCGCCCGATTGTAAGAAGATCGCTTACGAGAGCCGCTCTGCGGGCGTTATCAACATCTTAGTGATCAATCTCGATGGGAGCGGTGCTCGCCAACTCACCAATGAAGGTTCTAACGAGTGGCCGACATGGTCGCCTGACGGACGGTACATTGCCTTCAGCTCGAACCGCGAAGGTGACTCGCGCATTTACCTGATGCTCGCCGCCGACGGCCGCGTCATTGCCCCGTTAACAGAAGGAGGAGGGAATGCTTCGAACCCGTTTTGGTCATTCTGGCTCGGCGGCTGAGCTGAGCCCAGTGGCCCGCACAATGGTAGTGGTGGCGGCGGTTCTCACGCTTGCATTGGCCGGATGTTCGTCGAAGAATGCGGCGCCCGCCGGTCAAGGAACCGGAGTTAACCCCGGTGGCCTCGGCCAGGAAGGCATGGGCGGCGCCGGCGGAAGTTCGCTAAGCCAATTCCAGAAAGGCAAACTGGGCAGCGGCGAACAGGGCCCTTTGGCCGATATTCATTTCGACTACAATGACTCCACTGTCCGCCCCGAAGATGGTGATGTGTTGCACAGTAATGCCGAGTGGTTGCAGAGAAATCCAGACCGCCACGTTCAGATCGAAGGCCATTGCGACGAACGCGGTTCCGAGGAGTACAATATCGCCCTCGGCGCCAAACGCGCGCAGGCGGCCAAAGAATACTTGCAGACTCTTGGGATTGCGAGCGACCGCATGTCGACCATCAGCTATGGCAAGGAGCTGCCTCTGTGCACCGAACATACCGAGGACTGCTGGACGCAAAATCGCAGGGATCATTTCGCGGTCACAGAATGAGAGTAAGGGAGTTCATACCATGGCCACTGCTGGCGATCGGCGGCTTGATCAGCATTGTAGCGATTGGTTGCGCGCCGGCCGCTGACAGTCAGATCCAGGCTGACCAGTTTGCTCTGCGCGGCATGGTCGCCAGTAATCAGCAGCAGCTCGATTCAGAGCAGGCAAAAATCCAGCGACTCGAGGACCGGGTTTCCGAATTGGAGCATAACGGTTCGGCATCGGCCGGTGGCGCCAATCAACTCGCTTCTATAGAGCAACGGCTGAACAAGCTGGAGTCACAGTCCAACTCCCAAACCGGCGGGGCGTCCTCGGCGGCGAACCCCGCCGCCACAGGTGAATCCGGGCCAGTCCCCCCAGGGGCTGCAACCGAAAGCTCTGCGACTGGCGCAGCGGGAGTAGCAGGCGCAGGTGCGGCAGTTGCCGCACCTGTAAACTCCGGCCCGGCTGCCTCAACCGCGGGAAGCAGTCCGCCGTCGTGGCGCGCCCTGATGGACGAGGAACTCGCTACGGCTTACGACGATCCGGGCGACAAGCTGTATCATCAGGGCCTGGTTGACCTCAAGGCGAATAGATATCCGGAGGCTCTCAATCAATTCCAGAACCTCCAGCACCGTTATCCCAAATCGAGTCTGAGCGAATCAGCGGAGTTTTTCGCGGCGAATGCGCTGTATGAAATGGGCAAGTACGATCAGGCGATACTACAATTCAATGATCAGACCATGCGCTTTCCTAAAGGCCGTTTCGCCAGCGCCGCGCTGTTGCGCGAAGCACAAGCATTTATGAAAATCAACGATCGTATCGATGCGCGCCTGACCCTGCAAAAATTGCTCAGCGACCTGCCCGATTCACCAGAGGCGCCTATGGCGAAATCGATGATGCAGACGCTGGCATCCTGAATTTCCTGGCCGGCTAAATAGCACCGGATTGGACACTCTTGCTCCGGCGTCTGGTTTCGTCCCCCACTAAGCTAACGCATGGCGCCAGGTATTCGCACATGCGATGATGGGCTGCGATGGAGATAATTCGCGACATTAACGCGCTTGTGCCTTATCCGTTCCCCGTTCTTGCAATGGGCAATTTTGACGGCGTGCACATCGGTCACCAGGCCATAGTTCGGGCCGCGATTGAGCGCGCTCGGGCCACCGGCGGAAGCGCGTTAGCAGTAACATTCGATCCTTTGCCGGCCAAGGTCTTGAACCCCATCGGCGCGCCGCAGTTGATAATGACCCCGGAGGATAAGCACGAACTGCTCCGCAGCTTGGGCCTTGATGGTGTCATCGTGCTGACCTTCTCGCGCGAACTAAGCATGCTATCTCCCGAACAGTTCGCGCACGAGTACCTGCTCCGCCGAATCGGTGCACGTATTGTTGTCGTCGGCCACAACGTGAGCTTCGGTCATGCGAGGGCCGGCAATGCCGACGTGATGCGGCGGCTCGGGCGCGAATTGGGCTTCGAGACAATGGTAGTTGGGCCTATCGAATGTGAGGGAAGCGCCGTAAGTTCAACCCGGGTTCGCGAAATGATAAGGGCCGGCGACATGGAGCGTGCTACGACTATGCTCGGCCGTCCTCATTTTGTGCGAGGACCGGTGGTGCATGGACGCGAACGCGGCAGGAAGATTGGATTTCCGACTGCCAATATCCAGAGCCGAACCGAATGTTTGCCGCCAGATGGTGTTTATGCCACGCGAGTCGTGATGGAAGAGGGCTCTTACCCGTCGATAACCAACATTGGAATGCGACCGACCTTCGGCGAACCCGAGCGCACGATCGAAGCGCACATTTTCGATTTTGACCGCGATGTCTATGATCGCGACGTCAAGCTGGAAATCGTAAAGCTAATCCGGGGCGAGCGGAAGTTTGAATCTGCACAGGCACTCTCGGCTCAAATTACTGCTGATTTGCAGCGCGCCAAAGAGATTCTGGCTGTAAATAAAGCCTACGAGTCGCATCCTTCAAAGCACAAAAACCCGGAAGGGCAATGAACGTTTTTTCCGGGGGACTTCCCCCTTTCCGCGTTGGCGCAAGTCAGGCTGTTCGCGCGCGATGACTGCTTACACCAGGACCTAGGAGCCGCTCGCGCGCTCTCAGGCTTCCCAAAGCGAGCCAAACACCGGTCGATCTGAGCACGGCAGAAGTCGACCTTGTTGGCGCGCCGCTGCCTGTGACGTGCTCGACGTTGAGGACTCAAACTCGGCGAGCACAATGTGTCGAGCAGCGGCGGGGCTCCTGTTCCTCATCCGGAAGCCGATCAAAATCAGCGCGTTCCACATCGTTGCGACCCAGCTTCTCCGGAGAGGTTGAGCTGCGATCAACGAAAGCCCGGTGCGGCTGCACCAGCCGCTCAACTTTGTCGGGGGATCAACCACTTGTATATTCGAAGGGAGAATAGAACCCGTTCCTCTTCGAGATCTCCCAACGGTAGCCGTGATCCTGATAGTGGAGCCTTTCCGACCGTGCGACTACCGCCGGGAAACCAGGCGCTATCGCAAGCGGATGACCACTGATGGCTACGTCTCCCGCCGGACCCTCGATGGCCTGAATAGTGGCGTCCGCGACGTTGCCCAATCTAACCGAGCGTTGTTTACCGTCGGTTCGATACTCGATGGATATGTTGCGCATCTCAAGTACTTCCCCGACGTGCTGGGCGATGCGCCCGAGGTGCCCGCCCGCCCGGCCACCAAAGATTTTCGTCAGGGCTTCTCGCTGTGCGGCGGAGGCGCGTTCATCAACATAGAGCGCGGCCTTCCACTTGACCTCTGCCATGTGCCCGGGACTGTGGACAGCGAGCGCCACGTTCAGGTCGTTTAGCGAGACGTCACCAAAATGGCCTTCGTCGAGGTGCCAGACGATTAGCACGGTACACTCGCCTTCGGTGGGCGGACTCAAAAAGACGCACGGGCAGGCGGTTTCGCAATTGCACGCCTCGAAGTACGTACCTTTGAGGCGCCACGACTGAGGCATGCGCTTACTCTCCTTTTTCGTTGGGGCAGCTCAATACCATAATGAGGACAATTCTAGGTCATCGCACAGAACCAGCGGAAGGCCGATGAGTAACGCCGATTGCTGTAAGTCGCTCCGCATGATCAGGCTTGCCGCACGTGCGGTTGCGTTTGGTAGAATAGCAGCGCTCGCGTCTAAACTTCATCGAAAAAATTTCACACCGTCTTGGGCGGCGACAGCATGGCATCCCGTTCTCAGTTAACGGTGAATCGAGGGCCGTGGCCAGACGCGGACAAACAAGTAGCCTCCCCGACGCAAATATTCTTAGACTCAAATGAATCAAACCGCCCAAGTGCTTGCACGACTGGTATTGTTGCCGACTCAATTACGATGGCGTCGGCATGTTCGGAAAACACAGCGATGTGTAGTTCCGAAATGCTGCTCCGTCGAGTCCGATTCCGGCATCAATGGCTATCCCTAAGCACGCGGCGGCTCTCTATGAGCCGGCGTTTAAAACCGCAGCCGCGGCGCGTCCTTTGGCGCGGCCTCTCGCGCCC
>JAMXLL010000168.1 GCA_024281015.1 Candidatus Binataceae bacterium | reverse complement strand
GCGCGCTATCGTCGGATGCGAGGAACACCGCGGTGCCGGTTAACTCTCGCGGCTCGAGTGAGCGCCCAGCGCCGACTGCCCGATGAGGGCCTCGATGAAGCGTCCGCCAACCACCTTGCGCGTGGCTTCCGACATGGTCACGCCCAGCACGATCGCGTAGACTCGTATATTGGCCTCGCCGAAGTTCAGGGCTATCGATTGTGTTATACACACCACTGCAACATTGGAGATGCCATCCACTAGTTCTGACTAACAGACCGCGAAAACCACGCCGTTTCACCGACTGTCAAGCAGGGCGTCCACGACAAAGACGTGCCCCTCGCGGACGCTATCTGTGGCGGTTCTGAGCGCGGTCTCTAGTGCCGGAATCGAGGAGATCGGCCCGAGCGCTTGGGCTCCTTGCGCCCGCGCCATCGCTGCGAGGTCAATATCGGGTTCAACTATTTTTTGGCCAATCCATCTGTTTTCCTGCGGACGGCCGCGCAGCCGGGCCACGGTTTGCTGATGGACTTCATCGTTATAGTAAGAGCGGTTGTTCGCGATAACCACGAGTAGCGGAATATGGTAGCGAACTGCGGTCCACAGCGCGGTCACGCCCATAAGATAATCGCCATCACCCAGCACGGCGACGGGCAGATAGTCGGAATTGCGCAATGCGAGCGCTGCACCGACTGCCATTCCTGGACCTGAGCCGATACCCGCACCGCCGTCGTACCCGAGGTAATCGAACGGCCCGCCGAAGTCGTAAAGATCGCCTGGCCAGCTGAGAGGTGTCCGAAGAAGCGAGATTTTCTGATCGCCCAGTACGTAGCCGAGGCATTCCGCGAGTTCTCGCAGAACCAATCCCCGCCGGACAGGCGGCGCAGCAGTGTTGCTCAGCCCTGCAGTTCGTTTCAACGCCGTGCCTTCACGCAACCCAATCGTTTCTGTTTGTCGCTGGAGTGGACCCGTGCCCAACGCCTGGAGTAGCGGCGTCAGCACGGCGTCGGGTTCCGCGAGGACTTCAAGGTCGATCGGCGGCAGGCCCATATAGTCCATGCTCCAGCCATTGTGATTCAACGCGTCTACTGAGACATGGATTATTCTTGCATCCGGAGCCTTCGTTGCGCAGACGGTCTGAAGCGTTCCGGCAAGATCGATCCAGTTGAGACTCAAGATGATATCGGCGGTGCGGAAAATCTCTGCCGATTCGGGTGTTAACAAGAGCTGCGGAGCGCCGTAATGGAGCCGATGAGAGGTGGGGAATGCAGCAGCGGCTTTCGAGTCGGTGACTACTCTCGCATTGAGCCGCTCGGCCAACGCCACCCGCTTGTCCCAATCCTCGCGTCGCCGGGAAACCCGGCCGAGCATCATAATGGGATTGCGAGCGGAGCGCAGTAATCCGGCGGCCGCAATAATTTCCTCCGGGCGGGCATGGATACTCTCACTGCCTCTGAATCGAGACAAATCGGGCATCCCGAATCCTTCGCCCAGTTCCTGCTCCTGGACCTCGACCGGCAGGCAAATGTGGGTCGGACCCTGCGGAGGCCGTCGCGCAATCTGCCACGCCCGCACTACTGCTTCGACCGCGGCTTCGGGCGAGGCCGGCTGGTCATCCCACTTCGTAAACGGCCGCACTAGCGCGCCCTGGTCGCGTGCGGTATGAATCCAATCGATCCAGGGACGGCGGCGCTTTGTATCCAGTGGTCCAGTTGCGCCGAGAATCAGCATGGGCAGCCGATCGCACCAGGCGTTAAAAATCGCCATGGACGCATGCATCAGCCCGACGTTGCTGTGCAACGCAACCGCCATGGGTTGCTCGGTGATTTTTGCGTAGCCGTGTGCGAGCGCCACCGCATGTTCCTCGTGCAAGGTGAGCAGGATTTGCGGCCGCTCGTTTCCCAGGTAATTGACCAGGCTGTCATGCAGGCAGCGATAGCTGGATCCAGGTAACAGGGCGATAAATTTTACGCCGAGTTGGCGCAGCACTTCGGCGACCGCATCGCTGCCCCAGGCCATGGCACGGGCCTGTCGAGACTGGGGCCGTTCTACCGATTCCAGCACAGGCCGATCCTTGGTTACACGAGCCATCAGGTTTGATTCCTTTCGCATCCCATCTGCAGAGATACGTAAGCGGCAGCATGTCAGGCGTGAATCGGCGGGCGGCGGTCACTCCATGGACGCGCTTCTTCCAGCCTTGCCGCGATCTGAATCAGCAGATCTTCGGCGCCGAAGGGCCCCACCAACTGGATACCAATCGGCAGCTCCTCGGAATTCCAATGAAGCGGCAAAGAGATTGCCGGTTGACCTGTAGCATTGAATTGAGGAGTGAACTGGATCGTCGCCATCAGGCGGTCAATGTGGCCAGTTGGGTTCTCGCGCGTCGGTGTCAGCGCCCCCAATGGCGGAGGCGGCGTTGCGATCGTGGGAGTTAGCAACAGGTCGAAGCCTTGCTCGCTCCACCAATGTGCCATCCGCCGTGTCCATCCATGCACCCATTGGACTGACGATAAATAGCTGGCTGCTGTAACATCGCGGCCTCGTTCCACGAAATACCAGGTGCCGATTTCCACGTCCTCGGCGTTGATCTTGCGGCCGGCGATCTGCTCGTACTCCTCGATGGCGCTTACTGTTTGGCAGCTCACGATGTTGGTGAAGTGGTGCCACATGAGCCGGTTTTCGTCCAAGGCCGCAGGATGGGATTCTTCAACATGATGGCCCAGCGACTCCAACAGCCGCGCAGCATCCTCAACCGCGGCCCCGCAATCGGCCTGAAGCGGCTCACCATCCTGCGGCTCCCGCCGCATCAGGCCGATTTTCAGCCGGCGCGGACGCTGGGTGAGCGCTTCGGCAAACGGCCGTGCTTGCGGCGGAGCCGAGTAAGGATCTCCCGGCATGTTGCCGGCAATCGCGTCGAGCACTGCCGCCGTGTCGCGTACGCTCCGGGTTACCACCCCCTCCGTCGCAAAACCATGCCAGACCTCACCGAAGTCAGGACCCGGCGAGACTCGCCCGCGCGAGGGTTTAAGCCCGACCAGCCCGCATTCGCTGGCCGGGATGCGAATCGAGCCGCCGCCGTCGCCGCCATGGCCAATCGGCACCAGGCGCGCTGCGACCGCAGCAGCGGAGCCGCCGCTGGAACCACCAGTCGAGCGGGAAGGATTCCATGGATTCCGGGCCGCGCCGTAGGCCTCAGGCTCGGTGGTGGCGTTGAGCCCGAGTTCGGGCGTATTGGTCTTGCCGACCGTGATGAGGCCGGCTGCTCTGAATTTCACTGCCAGATAAGAATCATGGGGCGCAATCCTTCCCAGATCACGCATCAGGCGCATCCCGTCATGTTGAGGCTCGCCGGCTGACGGGCACAATAAATCTTTACGCAGGAAAGGTACGCCGCTCAGTGGACCCTTGGGTAAGGAAGCGCTGCGAGCTAGGACGCGGGCCTGCTCAAAAAGCGGAATGATAACCGCATTGATTTGCGGATTTACCCGCTCGATGCGCGAGATTGACGTATCGACCAATTCAAGGGAGCTGACCTCCCCGCGCCGCACCAATTCGGCCTGCGCTATCGCATCGAAATCGAGTATCTCGTCCATTTTGTCACCTTCTCAGGTCCTGGAGCTGTTCCTTTCCCAAATGCTCCAGCCCTGGCTTTCACCTATCTAAGTAGGACGAGATTAACAACCATTACCAATCCGAGAACCGCCAGAACGAGCGCGACCACAATCGCCGCACCGGAGTAATGATTCAGAATCTCCCCCCGATTCAGCCGATTCAGCAGCCGAATGTGTTGGACGGTCGCGCCGAGATTGACGGCGATCCCTATTACCAATAGTCCAGTGCCCAGCCAGAGTGACACTCCAGTCGAGTGGCGGGTATCGAGCTGATGGGCGGCGGCGAGTTCGCGCAGAAAAAAGCCGAACCGGGCGACCACGAAGCCGAATCCCATCAACGCAATGCCGGTTCGGATCCAGGCAAGAAAGGTCCGCTCGGCTGCCAGCCAAACTCGCGGGTCATCCGTCGAACGAGCGGAGGCTGGATTTGGCTTGGGCGGCAATTGCCCTGTGCCGCTGCTCATGCCTCGATATAGAATGCCTGGGTAGCCGGGCGGTATACACGCGCGAGCCAAAGCGGCCGGCGCAGACCGCCCGGCCCCGGGGCCGGGCGGGCCATCCCCAGCCACCGCTTATACACCTCGTGAGACTTGCCGGTATCTACAAAGATGTCGCCGTAGCGGTCCTCGGGGCGGGCCCGTTCGACGCGAACTTTTTGATGCCAGCAATGTGCACCGCTGACGGGATCGGGCTGGACCGGGAAGGCCAGGTTCTGATGCACCCCCGCGTCTTCCCACCAGAGGCGTTCCGAGTCGGGATCGCCGCTGGCGAACCGGCGGACGCCATGCAATTGGCGCATCATCCATTTGCCTGGTGCGACCTGCCGCAGGTCCACCAGTGCAGTTGACCATTTCTCACCACCAAGGTCCTCATTCAAGCGCCAGCGTCCGAGATGATGGGAGCAGGCGATCACTCCGGGACGAATCCCCTCGGTTACCCAAACCTTATCGACGAAGTAGCCGATCTCTGTATTAACCCTGAGTAGATCATCTGTATTCAGGCCCACCCGGTCCGCATCCTCGGGATGCAACCAGAGGGGGTTGCGATGTGAGATTTCATATAGCCACTTCGCGTTGCCCGAGCGGGTGTGCACCAGCGTTGGCAGGCGAAAGGTGGGCAACAGCAGCATCTCCCCGATGCTGCGGTCGATATTCTCACGATGGACGTGGCTGCGGATATAGGTCGGAATTGCGCATTCGGGCCATTTCCAGTCCTTCAGCGTCTTGGAAAAAAATTCGAGCCGGCGCGATGGGGTGGGAAAGCCGACCTGCGCAACTCCGTCGATCTCAACTCCGACCACCCCACCGTCCCTGGCAACAATCCCGGTCTGCGGATCGGCCGCAGCGCCTTGCAACTGAGCCTCCGGCACGCGCTGCTCATGTGCTCGATAGGCTCCCTCCTCGACGAGGAATGCGCCGTACTTACGCATGTACGCTAATGGGTCGAGGCCCTCGCGGGCGGCTGCTTCCGGCAATCCCGGGACGCTGTTTTCGAAAATCCACCGGTAATAATCTGCGACCGTCAGCTTCTGCCCCGTTAGATAAGGGGATTCGAAGTACTTCCGGATACCGAGCGCGCCGTCCGGATCGATGCGCCACGAGAGCTCGATCCAGAATTCGTCTTCCTCCCATATCTCACCGAGCCCGGCCTCACGATGCGCCTCGTAGGTGAAGGTGAACCGCTTTCCCTGCTTCTCTTGGGCGAGTCGGAGCACAGGCTGGCGGAAACCAATCCAGCGTGCCGCATGAGTCTCCTGACTCATCAAATCGTGCCGTTCCGGCGCAAGCCCCATCGGCAATACGTAATCGGCGAACCACGCCGTTTCGCTCCAAATGGGCGTCAGGCAGGCATGAAGTTCGATCTGATTCTCGTCGGAGAGCATCTCGATCCAGCTGATGCCGTCGGGATTAGTCCAGACCGGATTGTAAACCCGGGTGAAGTAGGCGGCGAGTTTGCCTCGCTTCTCCTTGAGAAAATGCGGCAGTAGAAAACTCATTTCGAAAAACGCCAGCGGATATTCGCGCGGCCACATCATTTCGTTCCAGACCCGTGGAGCCGGCGGCATCATGGGCGGCGGCGGAATAAATTTGTTGCCAGCAGCAGGCGCTGTGCCGCCCGGGGTCGCGATTGCACCAACCAGGACGGACAGTAATTCGAGGGTTCGCGCTACTTGCCATCCTCCAAGATTTCCGGCGGCGGCATTGCGCCACACCTGGGCAGCAAAGGCATGGCCCGCCCGGCCGATCTCGCGCGCCACCTGCACGATGACATCTGCGTCTGCGCCCGACTCGCGAGCCGCGAATTCCGGAGTGTACTGCGCATAGATCTCTTTCAGCGTTTGAATAAAGGCTGGGAAAGTGCCCGGCCGGTCCGGATGCTCTTCGCGCAGGTACTCCTCCCAATTCACCCATCGCCGCACAAATTCGGCATCATACAGATCCTCGTCCAGGATTACCCGGCACATCGCGAGCAACACCGCGGCCTCACTACCCGGCCATGTTGATAACCAATAGTCAGCGCGCGCGGCGGTGTTGGAGAGCCTCGTGTCAATCACGCACAGCTTGGCGCCCGCAATTTTACCCTCAATAATCCGTTGCGCGTGCGGATTAAAGTAATGGCCCGCCTCAAGATGCGAACTCAACAACAGGATGAAACGCGCGTGGGCGTAATCCGCCGAGGGCCGGTCACTCCCTTGCCAAAAAGCGTAGCCGGTCCGGGCACCGGCCGAACATATGTTGGTATGGCTGTTATGACCATCGATGCCCCATGAATGAAGGATGCGCTGGTTATAGACGAGTTCATGACCGGGACGGCCCACGTGGTACATGATTTCGTTGCGCCGCCCTTCGGTCAGTGCAGCGCGGATCCGCGCCGCAAGATCATCGAGCACATCGTCCCAGGTCACTCGTTGCCACTTGCCCTCGCCGCGTTTGCCGGCGCGCTTGAGGGGATAGAGGATCCTCTCAGGATCGTTTACCTGGTTGAGGGTGGCGGGACCCTTGGCGCAGTTGCGCCCGCGACTGCCCGGATGCGCAGGGTTGCCCTCGAATTTCCGGATGCGGCCGGTCTCTTTATCGACATAAGCGAGCAGTCCGCATGCAGCTTCGCAATTGAAACAAATGGTCGGAATCAGCCGGTAGCGCCTGGTTACTTTGCGTGGCCACGCAGCGGGATCGTACTCAATCCAATCGTCCCAGCGATCAGACGGCGGAAAGCTGGCGAGACCTCCGGCAGGCGGCTCAAGCCCCGCTGCCGCCGGGTTGAGTGGTTCAGACGAGTCGCGCATCTGTGTCAGCACCTAATGCATAGTTTGCAAGCCAATGACGAGGTCGGTGGAGGGTTTGAATTCTCGGGGGCCAACCTAGCCCGCCGATCCCGCTCTGGCCGCGAGCACGCTTCTGCGTTTCGCAACTTCGCCGGTCGCAAAAACCAGAATGCGTTCATAATCAGCTGAGCGGCGGTGCCTGGCCGGCGTCAATCCAAACCTTCTCGAAAATCAGTAACCCTGCGAGGCTCAGGAGTGCAGCCAACACTTCCAACGGTACGGAGATGCTGTGGGCGGCGAGCAAATAAGCCAGCACCCCGGTGGAGGCGATGGTTCCGATCCCTATCACCCCGAACCAGAACTTGTTGCGCAGACTACCGCGCAGGATTAGTTCAGCAGCGTAGTCCACGTCAGCGCTGAACGGTGTCAACGTGAGTTCAGCCATTACCATCAACGTACTGATGATCAGCGCAGCCAACAGAATGATATTGCTCTGGAGTATAATGCCTCGTCCTCCGTCAACCGCGTCAGCTACGTGCGGATAGCCGTCCAGCGCGGACATCAATATCACGATGGCAGCACCCGCCACGATCGCCTGTACCAGCAGATGCCAGAGGAACAGCGGGCTCTGCCACAAGTCCCGTCCCTTCGCCTGTGCGAATAGGAAAGCTGAATAACCGGCCGAAGCGGCTCCTGCGAAAGACGCGGCGGCAATAATAGGCAAAGGCACCGCATGATTAGACGCGATGCCGAAGCCGAGCCAAAGTGCGGCCAGGATCGAGTACACAATAAGTATCCAGGTTCCCACGACCAGCCATGAGCGCGGATTCGGCTTGAGTAATATGTAGTAAAAACGCTCAGGACGATGTAGATCGGCAATTAGTAGTACTGTGGTAATCGCCGTTAAGAGCAGAGCGGCGGCGGGGGCCATTATCGCGAAAAGAAATCGCCCGCCGGGCATGATGCCCGGCGCCCCGGAAAAGCCCAGGAGCAGCGCTACAACAATCAACGCGCCCGCCGCGATCGACTTGGTCCATAGATAAAAAGCCGGTATCGAGCCCCAGGGTTGCGGATGGGCCACGTCATAGACGACTCGCGCGGCTCCGGGGTTTGAGCGGCGAGTTTTCAGCCGAGCACCGTTGGTACGCAGGTTGGCATCGGGATGATGTTCCGCGAACATGTGAGTCGGCTGCGATTCCAACATCAACGGCTGCAGCAAATCTCCTTCGATGCCGGCATAGAACAGCTTGGGCCGGGTACCTTTCTGGGGCTTGCGGGCCGCGAGCTTTCGCGTCGCGATAATCTGGCCGATCTCGCCTTCGGCGTCATCAATATCGCCGGCGATAATTGCGCGTGTCGGACACACTATGACGCAGGCTGGTTCCAGGTTCAGCTCAATTCGATGCGCGCAGAAGTTACACTTGGCCGCGGTGTGAGTATTCGGGTCCAGGTAGAGCGCGTCGTATGGGCACGCTTGCATACAAGATTTGCACCCGATGCAACGACTGTTGTCGAAATCGACGATCCCGTCGTCGCGGCGAAACAGCGCGCTGGTCGGACATATCTCGACACAGGGAGCGTCGTCGCAATGATTGCACCGCATCACGCCGAAATTTCGGCTGCTATGCGGGAAGGCGCCTTTTTCGATGTATTTGACCCAGGTGCGGAAGACGCCAACCGGAACATTATGCTCTTCTTTGCACGCCAGCGTGCACGCATGACACCCGATGCAACGGTCGTGATCGATTACAAAGCCGTACCGCAATTAATTTTCCCCTGAGTTCCACGCAGCTCGGTCGAGACATAGGCGGTGAAATCTGCGCGCATGATACTCCTTCGCTTCTGGAAGAGAATAAAGCAAAATGCGGCGCTAGCACCACAGCGGTGTTGAGGCCGATCCCCGTTTTTGCTTCCGTCATGTAGGAGCAAAACCCATAACTTCGCGAATCACCCAGCAGCGAATTATTTTAAATGGCTCGCGCATTTCGCTTCCTTGGCACCAACCGACGGCAGATGCTCACCCATCGCTCACGCCATGCGAGGGCGAACTCAGGGAAACCCTTGTGCTGAGGCTGCGGCGGCAGCATCCTTGATGCATGGCGTCGAACCGCAGGCCAGTGTTGAAAATGGGTGTCGTCGATCTTGGCGTGGAGAGTGCCACCCTGCCCAACGGAGTGACCCTCGACCTCGCCATCGTACGCCATCCTGGCGCCAGCGCGGTGGTGGCCCTCGACAGCGCCGGCCGGATTGCAATGCTCACGCAATATCGCCACGCGATCGGCGGATGGCTGCGAGAAGTGCCGGCGGGCTGCCGTAACGGAGAGGAGTCGCCGTTGGAATGCGCTCAGCGGGAGTTGCGCGAGGAGGCGGCTTTCAGCGCGGAGCAATGGGATCATCTCGGCTCGATAGTGACGATCCCGAGCTTTTGCGACGAGCGGATCGACCTCTTCCTGGCTCGTGGTCTCTCGCCGTGCCCCGGCGAGCTCGACTTCGACGAGGTGATGAAGGTCGAGCAGATCGATTTTGAACAGGCGCTGGCGATGATCGCATCAGGTGAAATAATCGACGCCAAAACTATCGTAGCGCTACATCATGCGGGCGCGTTCCTCAGGCATAGCAGCGATTGTGGCTAATTCGAGTGCCCATCCTCCCACCGATTCAATATGCCTTGGCGAACAGCGCGCGTTCAGTGGCAGATTCCTGGCAAACTATGCAGCGGCCGCCTCTATCTTTAAGTTGATTGAGCGGAATCGCGCGGCAGGTGGCGCGGGTTTCTTCGCGAATCTTCGTTTCGCACTGCGGGCTTCCGCACCAGTAGACGTCAGCAAAACCACCCCCGCCTTCGTCGGCCATTTGCGCACGTAGCCTGGAGTAGTCGTCGAATTGACGGGTGTTGGAATCCTCCGCCGCTTTCGCCTGCTTATAAAGATTAGTCTGGATTTCCTGCAACAGTGACTTTGCCGTGGCGGCTACCTCGGCAAGGGACGCCCTCGATTTGCCTGAAGCTCCGGGAATATCGCGCCGCGCCAGCACCACCTCGCCGGCTGCAATATCGCGCGGGCCGATCTCGATTCTGAGCGGCACCCCGCGCATCTCCCAGTCATTAAACTTATATCCAGGTGTTACGCCTTCACGTTCATCGGTCCTCGCACGGACCCCCGCCTGCGCAAGCCTGCCTACCACATCGCGTGAAACCGACTGCACGCGCTCGGCTTCGTCCGCCTTGCGCCAAATCGGCACCACCACGGCCTGGGTCGACGCGACCGACGGGGGTAAGCGCAGGCCCTGGTCGTCGCCGTGGCTCATAACGATTGCGCCTAGTAGCCTGGTCGAGACGCCCCAACTCGTCTGGTGCGGATGCTGTAGTTCATTGTTCTGGTCGAGAAAGCGAATCTCGAATGCTCTGGCAAAATTCTGGCCGAGGTAATGGGAGGTTCCGCACTGAAGCGCGCGCCCATCGGGCATAAGCGATTCGATCGCGTAGGTTTCGTCGGCGCCTGGGAAACGCTCGGCGGCACTCTTGCGGCCGGCGACCAGCGGAATCGCCAGGAAATCCTCGACGAATGAGCGATACACTTCGAGCATGGTAAGCGTTTCGCGCTCTGCCTCTTCCCGTGTCGCATGCGCGGTGTGCCCCTCCTGCCACAGGAATTCGGCAGTACGCAGAAATGGGCGCGTTCGCATCTCCCATCGCACGACATTGCACCACTGATTGATCATTAAGGGCAGATCGCGATGAGAATGGATCCACTGCGCGAACATGTGATGGATGATGGTCTCGGAGGTGGGTCTGACAATCAGCGGTTCTTCCAATTCCTTGCCGCCACCGTGAGTAACGACTGCGACTTCGGGTGCGAAGCCCTCGACATGCGCTGCTTCCTTTTGCAGGAAGCTCAGCGGAATGAACAACGGAAAGTATGTATTGCGGGCGCCGGTTTGCTTGATTCGGCGATCCAGCTCGTCGCGCAAGTGTTCCCAGATCGCGAAGCCGTCGGGACGAAAGACGATACAACCGCGCACCGGCGAATAGTCGGCGAGTTCGGCCCGGATAATCAGGTCATTGTACCAGGCCGCAAAGTCCTGGCTGCGGGGGGTCACTTTCTTCTCGTCAATCTTCTCGGCCATATATCAATTCTATCAGGCGCTGAAAGATTTTGGACGTCGCGCCGGTATCGTCTAGTGCGCCGCAGCCTCCCCAGCTACAAGCAAGAGGAGACTCAAAAGAGAACGGGGCGTTTCTCACCTGATTATGTAGTCCAGCTATAACGTCCTTGACATATTGCCCATGCGTTCGGCCCCGGGTCCGTAATTTTGGGAGTATTAAGGCGGTGGCTCGGGTGGCTGGTTCGCGTGATAACCGTACCTCTGCCCGCGGTCGAGACTCCGCTCAAGCTGATATTCTTGCCATATCGAGCTGTGCTGAAACTGGCCGGGAAAGCGCATGGAGGCAACTATGCCGCTAATTCGAACTGTCCTGCTCCTCCTCTTGATTTTGGTGGTGCCTTCGTTTGGACACGCGCAAGTGCAGTCCCCGTCGCAAATACCAACGCCTGCGCTGCCGTCTCCCGGGCCTATGAAGCTATCTCCGGCTCCTGGACCGCAGCTGGCAATCGCTCCTGTTGGTCGGGTTCTCGAGGTAAGCGGCAACGGCGAAATACAGGCCGCGCCTGACCTTGCGACCCTCGAAATGGCAATTGAAACGCATGCTGCAACCGCCGATCACGCAGCGGGCTTGAACGGCGCCCTGGCACAAAAAGTCCGCGATGCCCTCATGTCGAAATTAGGCAGCAAGGGTCTGATGTGGACCGGGGGTTATTCACTCAACCCTGAATACACTGAACTGCGCGAGGGCAAGCCAAGCGTAAGCGGCTACACCGCACAGAATTCAATCACGGTCCAGACTGGCGAACTCGGACTGATAGGACCTCTGATCGACGCGGCGATAGGGGCTGGCGCCAACAGGATAAGCTCTCTGACTTATTCTCTTCGTGCTGATTCCAAGGCGCGAAGCGAAGCGATCGCCAGAGCCGCTCGCGATGCGCAAACGCAAGCGTCAGCATTGGCCGACGCTCTCGGCGTAAAGCTCGGACCCGTGGTTAAAGCTTCTACCGAGCTGGTTGTTCGACCTGTCCCGCTGACCAGGTTCAGTGGCACAGCAGCAATGGCGTCGAACGTTCAGACACCGATAGCGCCCGGGCAAATTACTGTGCCTGCCACGGTTTCGCTCACCTACAGCATCGAGTAGTCTGCTACGCAGTCGGGTTAATAGGATGCTTAAACCAGGCGATGCTGCTCCGGGATGGGATCTGCAATGTGCGTTTGATGGCCGCATCAGCCGCCTGCGCCTCGATCGGATCCGCTCCGAGATGATCGTGCTGTTTTTTTATCCACGCGATTTCTCGTTTATCTGCCCGACCGAGGTGACCGGCTTCCATAAAGCACAACCCGCCTTTAGGCAGGAACAAACCAGCATTGTCGGTGCTGGCGTCGATGATGCTGAATTACATATGCGCTGGTCGCACGAACTAGGCGGGATAAGCTATCCACTGATTGCCGACCAAGGTGGTAATCTCGCGCGCCAATATGGAGTGCTGGACGAGCGCGAAAAAGTCGCTCTGCGCGCAACTTTCGTTCTCGACGCACAGCGGCTAATCGCTTATTCGGTTGCAAGCTCGGTAAATGTCGGGCGCAGCGTCAGCGAAACCTTACGCGTAGTACGGGCGCTCAGATCGGGGCGTCTGTGCCCGGCCGATTGGCAACCGGGCGATGAATTTGGCCCGGTTGACGAAAAGTTGTAAACCGCCAGCGTTCCGCGGTTTGCGGTAAGCGCTCGGACGTCTGTAAGCGGCTTTCATGTAAGCGGCTTTCAGTGGCAGAGTAGATCGTTCATCCATATTCTGATTCGAGTGCTAAACTCCGTTGGCGGTCCTTAAACCTGAAGAACAACGGCGCACGTTCGAGCGCCTCGCCAACATTCGCGAGATCGTGTTTGGCATCCAGGACGGCGTGCTGACCACCGCCGGGGTGCTAGCCGGGTTGAGCGGTGCGGTCCGCGGCCGTGCGCAAATTCTTCTCGCAGCATTGGCCTCGACCGCCGCGGGCGCGCTATCAATGGGCGCAGGTGCTTACCTGGGCACCCGCGCCGAGACCGAGGTGATCCGCACCGAGATGCGCCGCGCACGCGACCACGCGAGGCGTCAGCCCTATGTCGTGCAGGAGAGCTTGCTCGATGCGCTGGCCAAAGAGGGACTTTCCCGTGAAGCCGGCTATCGAGTGGTACGACTCCTAAGTTCGGCTCCCCAGGCTCTGTACTCCACCGCTGAAGAAAAGATCTATGGCCTGACCGGCGGCTCCTTCGGCAATCCAGTTGCGGATGGGGTGCTGATGGGAATTGCTTTCCTGGTTGGCGCGCTAGTGCCGCTGATACCGTTCATGTTGTTTTCCTCGGTGCATACCGGGCTGATTGCCGGACTGGGCACCACGGCGCTGGTACTGTTCGGGGTGGGTTATTTGATCGAAGGACGACTCGCGCAACATCAATATCCCTCGATTAGCGGCGTCCGCTTCCTGGCAATCGCACTCGGCGCCGCTGCTGTGGGGTATGTAATAGGATTGGCGATTTCGCCAATTGGCACCGCAGCGCCCTAATAGGAAATGGAGCAACTCGCGTACTCCTCGACTGCTGCGTTCCTCGCTCATTTCCGAATCTTGCGCGATACCGTCGACCGCCGCGGCGGTGATGTACTATCACCGCAGGACCGTGAGACCCTGGGCCTGATGCATCAGGTGCTGGAACCGCTTACGCCCGACGAACGTGCGGTGCTGTTGGTTGATACGAGTGACAATCAACCGGGTGCGTCCGGCCAGGAGCGGAGGCGGCAAGAGCGCGCTCGGCTCAAGTTGCGCCGGCTTCTGCTGACCCGGGAGATCGTGCGGAGTTAGAAGTGCTGCTTTACCTGCTCCGCCGCGCTGTATTCGGCATATTCGTGCTGATAGGCACCTCAATCATTACATTCGCTATAGCTTTTCTGATACCGGCCGACCCGGCGGTCGCAATGGCGGGAGCCAAAGCCGACCCGCAAACCTTGGCAATGATTCGTTCGCAACTGGGATTGGACCAACCGGTCTATATCCAATACGTGCGTTATCTCAGGCGGGCGGCCCAAGGCGACCTCGGACGCTCATATATTCGCCGGGAAAGCGTCAGCGCGCTGATCCTGGAAAGATTTCCCGCCACGCTGGTTCTGGCGATCACGGCGATGGCGCTGGCGCTCATTATGGCGATACCGATGGGGATGCTCTCGGCGGCCTACCGGGAGCGCGTCGCGGACAATCTGTTGCTGCTTGTGTCGCTGGGATTAATCTCGGTCCCGGTGTTCTGGCTCGGGACCTTGCTCCTAATAGCTGCGGCACTGTCATTCCGCTCGTTCCCTCTAGGCGGTTACAGCGGGTGGAAAAGTCTGCTGCTGCCGTCCATAACCCTGGCATTTGGCCTGGCTGGTTATTACGCGCGGATCCTGCATACCAACCTGATCGAAGCGATGCAGCAGGAATATGTGCGGACGGCGCGCAGTAAAGGAATGTCGCGCACGCGGGCGATGCTAAAGCATGCAATGGCCAATGCGATTTTGCCGTTGGTGACGCTCGCCGGCCTCGACCTCGCCGGACTCCTCTCGGGAGTCGTATTGACGGAGACCGTATTCGATTGGCCAGGAATCGGACGGTTGGCCTTCGATGCTATTTTTAATCTTGATATCCCGCTGATAATGGGAACGGTGCTCTTCGCTGCATTTCTGGTTGTGATCGCGAACCTGGCGATCGATTTACTTTACGCCTGGCTCGATCCACGTATTCAGCTTGGACGCCAGCACTGATTCCCCGCCGAAGTTGCTCTGCTGAAGATGCGGCTCAACCTGATGGAGGCGGCCGGCGCCTCGATGATTGTGAGCCTGGTCCTGATAGCGGGGTTCGCTCCCAAGATCGCGCCGTATGATCCGGTACGCGCGGTGGCCAGCACCTTTGGTGATCCCGCCCCTCCGTCTCACTCGTTTCTCCTGGGAACCGACCAGCTTGGGCGTGACGTTCTGTCACGGATTATCTTTGGTGCACGAATTTCACTCGCCGTCGGGATCGCGGCGATGTTGGTAACGAGCGCTATTGGAGTGGTCGTCGGGCTGCTCTCCGGATTCTTTGGTGGCGCCATGGATTTTGTGCTCATGCGCGTTACAGACGTAATGTTGACGTTGCCAGCTCTGTTGCTGGCGATGGCATTGGTATCGGTGCTACGGCCGAGCCTGTTGAATATCCTGATAGTCATCGGACTGGTCTCGTGGACGGGCGTTGCCCGTGTGGTGCGAGCCGAGACGTTATCGATAGCCCAAAGGGACTTCGTGCTTGCTGCACGAGCGATGGGGGCTGCTCCGGCAAGATTGATCATCCGGCACGTCTTGCCGAACGTTATGCCGATTATCGTGGTGATGGGAGTGCTGGGAACTTCCGGTACGCTGTTGCTCGATGCGGGGTTGAGCTTTCTCGGCTTGGGCGTGCCACCCCCCACCCCAAGCTGGGGCCGCATGATCGAGGAAGCCACGACTTATTTCCGCACTGCCCCATGGCTTGCCGTGTTTCCCGGGCTTGCGATTTTTTATGCGGTACTAGCGTTCAATCTGCTCGGCTACGGCTATCTGCGCCGCAGCGGCCGCGCGACTGCCTCAAACCCCACTGACCGATAACGACGGTCCGGTGTGATGCTGAGGACGGGGTTTTGCAACGGCGCGCTTGCTCCTGTCAAGGAAATCCATGCCGAGAGCAGACATGATCACAAGCAGGCTTACGATTGAGGCACAGACGACCATTCCGCAGCCGGTGCGCTCGGCGCCAGGCGATGAGCATTCGTACGGCATTCGAGATAACCGCGTGATCTCGCAAAGGCACGCCAGAGCGCCTGGGAGGAGGGTCCCTTTAAGGCCTTCTATTAAGAGGCTGATTCTGAAGCGGATCATCGAACCTATGCCGACCTTTGAACAGCGAGAGGCCATACATTTGCCGCTTCCCCACTCGCTGCGCGGTACGCTGGTGATGATCCTGACGTTCTTGCTCTTATTCTTCTCCTCGGCATGCCGTACCGGACCGGCGCCCCTCCAATTTGCTCCCGGTGCAATGGTTCTTCATCTTGCGACCCGCGATGACGTCCCTACCCTGGATCCGGTGGCCGGCTACGATACGGCGTCGTGGAGCTTCGAGCAGATGTTGTTTGACACGCTGGTGCGCTATAGCGATTCGGGCGTCGACCTGGTGCCCGATGCGGCGGTCCACTGGGAATCATCGCCAGATGCCCGCACCTTCACCTTTCAACTGCGTCACGATATCCGCTTCAGCAATGGGCGGCCTGTTACCAGTGCGGATTTCAAATTTGAGATCGAACGAGTGCTCGACCCGGCCAACAATTCCCAGGGAATTGAGTATTACCGTGGTATCGCAGGCGGAGAGCAATACAGTAGCGGCCACGCCACCAGCTTACCGGGAGTCGAGACTCCCGATCCCTGGACCATCATTTTTCGCTTGACGGCGCCCGATCCAATTTTTCTCGCCAAAGTTGCGATGCCGTTTGCCGCAGCGGTTCCGCGCGAGACTGTCGCCCGGTACGGGCGCGACTTCTCACGCCATGCCGTCGGCAGCGGTCCATTCATGCTTAAGGAATGGAAGAGCGGTCAGCGCATTGTGTTGGTGAAAAATCCCTACTACTTCATCGAACATATTCCTCATCTCGATGCGGTGGTGGAGGAAATGGGAGTAGATGACAACCTGCAGTGGCTCAAATATCAGACGGGCGAAACCGACGTCTCCGCCATTCCGCCCGCGGAATTCCCCTATGTCATGAAAACGCCGCGGCTTAGGGCGCTTACCCTTAAGCTTGTCACCCTCGCTACCGACTATCTTGGGATGAACTGCGAGATAGCGCCGTTTACCGATGTGCGGGTGCGTCGCGCATTCAACTATGCAATTAACAAAGATAAATTCATCGCGGTATTCAATCGCCGCGGCATCGCAGCATCGGGCATACTTCCGCCAGGACTGCCCGGCTACGATCCTGAGATTCAAGGTTATCCGTACGACCCCAGGAGAGCGCGGCACTTACTCGAAGAAGCGGGTCTCCCCCGGAACTTTGCGCCGCAATTGTGGTTAAGAGCCGACGAGACGCAGATGATGCTGGCCGAATCGATTCAACAGGATCTCGCGCTGGTAGGCATCCACGTACTGCTAAAACCTGTCGCATGGCCGCCGCTGCTCGAAGCGGTCCGGCAACCCCGGACCGTGGAACTGGTGCTCTCCGGATGGGAGGCGGATTTCCCCGATCCGGAGAACTTTCTCGAAGTCTTGTTCTCCCGCCAGCAATGGGGCGCCAACAATAATTCCTTTTACTATAATCCTCTAGTGGACGGGCTCTTTGCCCAGGCATCGCGCCTAACTAAGATGAAAAAACGCTTTCGCGTTTATGATGAGGCGCAGAAAATTATCGTCGGCGATGCTCCCTGGGTGTTTTTGTACTATCCCGCCACATACATAATTCGCCAACCGTGGGTGCATGGTTACGTGCTAAATCCGATGCGGCCAACCCGGTTGGAAGGTGTATGGCTCGATCGCCGTCCGGAGCGGCGCTGAAATGCCGAAATCAAGCAGTATTGCCCCGCTATGGGCCGCTGAAGCCAGGGATTTCTTGGCGGCCAACGACCCGGTTTTAGCGCAGATCATAGCGCAGGTCGGCCCCCTGCATATCGCCCATCGGCGCGAGCGCTTTCAGGCGCTGGTACGGGCTATTATTTTTCAGCAACTGGCGGGCCGGGCGGCTTTGGCGATTTTCGAGCGATTCGTAAAGATTATCGGAGGCGGCCGTTTCCCCACGCCGGCGCAGGTGCTTGCGGCATCCGACCAGGATATGCGTCAGGCCGGCCTCTCGCGCGGTAAAATGACTTATATCCGCGATTTGGCTCGGCATGTGAGGGATGGCAGCCTGAACTTTCGCAGGTTCGCTCGAATGGAGGATGATGAAATCGTCGCCGACTTGGTGCGGGTGCGCGGAATTGGGCGGTGGACCGCGGAAATGTTCTTGATGTTTAATTTGCGCCGTCAGGATGTTTTGCCGGTCGATGATCTCGGATTTCGCAGCGCCGTGGCGAAGGCGTACCGGATGAGTCAGCTGCCTGCGCCGAAGGACTTGAAGCTGATGGGAGAGCGTTGGCGTCCCTATCGCAGCGCGGCGGTCTGGTATTTCTGGCAAAGCACCCGGCTGGTGACGATGGACGGAGCAGTGAAGGCAACTCCCAAGCGCGACCGCAATAAGGGAGAACAACGAGGACCAGACCGGCCAGCAAAGCCGATAGCGTCCAAATTGCGCGAGAATTCGGCGGCGACTTCGTCCCGTTCACCTGGCAGCGAGACTTAAGCTAAATACCGATGCAAGCCGCGTTTATCTCGTACGCCGTTTTCCTGGCCCTGCTCCTGCTGGCTGTTATTGTAGTGTTTTTTATTGTGGTCGTACGCTCTCTGCTTGCGCATATCCGCGAAGCGCGAGCCAAGCAACATAAGGGTCAGCAAAGAGATGAAAGATCGCCTGTCTGACGGCTCCCCGAATCCACAGCGAGTTACCCTGGATTAACCGGCCATGGTCGTACTCGGAATTGAATCTTCTTGCGATGACGCGGCGGCGGCCGTGATCATAACCCAGCGGGCCGGACATGCAATTGTTCGCGCAAACGCGGTTGCCAACCAGGACGATATCCATCGGCCATACGGCGGTGTCGTGCCGGAATTGGCCTCGCGCAACCATGTCTTGACCATAGATCCGGTGGTTCAGCGCGCGCTGGCGTCGGCTCTATGTGAACTCGGTGACGTAGACGGCATCGCGGTTACGCGCGGGCCCGGTTTGGTGGGCTCGTTATTGGTCGGCCTGATGTACGCCAAGGGCTTATCCCAGATGGCCGGCATTCCGCTAGTCGGGGTCAATCATCTCGAAGGCCACTTACTGGCGCCATTGCTCGAAAACAAACTCACGATGCCATATCTGGCGCTGGTGGTATCAGGAGGCCATACTGCGCTCTTTGTCGTGGAGGATTTTGGACGCTATCGTCGGCTGGGAGCGACCCGCGACGATGCGGCCGGCGAGGCCTTTGACAAGGTGGCGAAGTTGATGGGGCTTGGATATCCAGGCGGCAGGATTATCGACGAACTGGCCCGCCGCGGGAATCGCAAGCGAGTTCGCCTTCCAAGGGCGCGGGTCAAGGGTGCGCCTTTGGATTTCAGCTTTAGCGGACTTAAGACTGCAGTCGCGCTTTTACTCAGATCCGAAGCCGCAGCCGCGATCAGCAGTGAGGATTTGGCGGCGAGTTTCCAGGAGGCGGTGATCGACATGTTGGTTCGTCCGACCATCACGGCCGCTCGCGAACTTAATGCGGATACGATCGTGCTAACCGGCGGGGTGGCGGCCAATTCGCGTCTGCGCGAACGGCTGGCGGATGCTGCGGCGGCCGACGGCCGCCAGGTGATCGCGCCCTCCTTCAACTATTGCACCGATAATGCGGCGATGATCGCCATAGCCGGCAGCTATCGGCTACTAAGGGGCGAGGCCGATCCGCTTTCGCTCGATGCGGAGGCCAACCTGCCATTGTGATCTTTCCACCTGGCCCGGCTCTGCTCGGCGTGGCTTCCCCGGCTAAAGACTGGGGATGGTCTGCCGAGTACGGGACGCCCAGCAGAGAGCCGGGGCGTGCACTCAGATTGGCCGGAGTGCAGCCGTCCAAATCCCGCGGGCAGAATTTCCTCGTACAGCCGGCTGTCGCTGCACAAATTGTTAGCGTTGCCGAGGTGAAACGCGGCGACTCAGTAGTAGAGATAGGACCGGGTCTGGGTATTTTGACCGAGCGCATACTTGAGGCGGGCCCACGCCAAGTGATGCTGGTCGAACTTGATGCTCGGCTCGCTGCCCGGTTAGCGGAGCGTTTTGGTGGCGACCAGCGGGTAAAGATTTTGAATCGCGACTTTTTGATGGTCGCGCGCCCGGAACTTGGTGACGGCCGGCTAAAAATCGTCGGCAATCTGCCCTTTAATGTTGCAGCTGCGATGTTGCGGCGCTTGTGCGATTGGCGTGAGTCGATTGAGCGGATGGTGCTGATGTTCCAAAGGGAGGTCGGGGAGCGCATACGAGCACGGCCGGGCGCGCGAAACTACAGCTCGTTGAGCGTCTTTTCTTCGCTCTACTGGAACACTATCGGCCATTTTCGGGTTGCCGGCGGCAGCTTTTATCCGCGTCCCAAAGTCGACGCCGAAGTGCTGATTATGGAACCGCGCTCAGAGTTGGTCTTCGCTGCTGGCGAAGAAGCACATGTCCGGGCAACCGTTCGCGCGGCATTCTCCGCGCCGCGCAAGACCATCCGGAACTCGCTCTCCGGTGGCCTCGGTCTGGATAGCAATACGATCGAAGCAGCGCTTGAAGCAGCGAACATTGATGCATCACTGCGCCCCGCCATGCTCGACGGCCTGCAGCTGCTTGCGCTTGCGCGGGTCCTCCAACCCGCAACTTCATCGGCGTGCCGTGCCTGAACTGCCCGAGGTTGAATCACTCCGGCAAATGCTCGCACTGACAGTTGTCGGGCGTAGCTTCCGTTACGCTACAGTGAAGGAGAGACGGCTACGGTTTTCCGTCAGCCCGGATTTGGCTCCTGCCATCCAAGGCCGCACGATTGAGCGAGTGGGCCGACGAGCCAAGTATCTGCTGGTGGAATTAACCGGCGGGCAAATGCTGCTGGTGCATCTGGGGATGAGCGGCAGCTTGACCCATCGCGGGCAGGGCTTCGCGCCTGGGCCCTTCGATCCGCGCCATGATCATATCGAATTCGCGCTCGACGACGGCAGCATCCTGGTCTATAACGACCCCCGGCGTTTTGGCCTGATAAAAGTTGTGCCAACCGCCGATCTCGATAAAATCAGCGAACTGAAACACCTCGGCCCGGAGCCGCTCGGCCCCGAATTCACTGCGAGCTATCTTTGGCAGGCAACGAGGGGACGCACCTTGCCCATCAAGAATTTGCTGATGGATCAGCGAATCGTGGCGGGCGTGGGCAATATTTACGCTTCCGAAATCCTGTTTCGGGCTCTTGTACGGCCCGCTCGGCGCTCCGGCAAAATCACCCGCAACGAGGCCGGCCGGATCGTCACCGCCACGCGCGATATACTGCGCCAGGCAATCGGCAGCCGCGGTACGACATTTCGCAGCTATCGTGATGCGCGCGGTGAGCCGGGCAAATTTGCGCGCTATCTGCGCGTCTATGACCGCGAAGGCAAACCTTGTCCTCATTGCAACACACCGATTCGGAGCATTCCATTGGGGCAACGCTCGACTTACTACTGCCCGCGCTGCCAAAAATAATTCCGAGCAGGGCCGCTCGTTCAGGCGGTGATGGAATGCCATGAGTATTAAACGTAAGCTTTAAACGTGGTCGAGTTCAAAGTTAAAACACCGGAGCGCCTTGCCATCATCGATATTACCGCCGAGGTGAATCGGGCGGTTGCTGAACAAGGTGCACAGGATGGTTTGTGTAATTTGTTTGTGCCGCATACCACCGCTTCGATCATAGTTTCGGAAAACTGGGACCCCGACGTTACCTCCGACATGCTCAGGCAGCTTGAGCGGATGGTCCCGCGCGAGGCCGGCTATAAGCATTCAGAGGGCAACTCGCAGGCGCATATCCTATCGGCTATGTTGAGCACCTCGATTAACGTGCCTGTTCATGGGGGCAAGCTCGCCATCGGGCGCTGGCAGGGTGTGATGCTGACCGAATTCGACGGGCCACGCGAACGCTCGGTATATGTCAGCGTGCTACCGTGTTGAGGCAAAGTCAGAGAGAAGCCACCAGGCGGCCACTGCGAATTTTTACAATCTTCAGTCGGTGGGGTGCCTGATGCTTCGCCTGGAGGGGGCGCGGCCGTGGATGCGCAGCGGGCAGCTCTCGCGTTGATCGTATTTGCAGCCGGCGCCTGCGCCGGTAGCTTTGTCAACGTTGTAGCCTACCGGCTACCTCGTGATATTTCGATCGTTGCTCCACGTTCGTTCTGTCCGGGCTGTCGCAGGTCATTGCCCTTCTGGGCCAACGTGCCAATCGTAGCCTACCTTGGCCTGCGGGGAAGATGTGCCGCATGCGGCACCAAGATCCCGTTCCGCTATTTTTTGACGGAGTTGGCGCTGGCGTCCGCCGCGTTATACTTGTACTTGAGTTTCGCCCCGCTCGACGCCTTGGCGCGCTACCTGTTGTGTGCGGGTCTCTTCGTTGCGGCACTGGTTGATTATGATTGGCGTGTCATCCCCAATGTGATCACTTTTTCCGGAATTCCAGTCGGTGTGCTTATGGCGTGGTGGGTGATGCCCGAAGTGGGCTGGCAAAGCTCATTGGCCGGTATCGTTATCGGGGCCGGATTCCTGCTCATCACCGGTGAAGTCTACTCGCGGATTCGCGGCCGCGAAGGAGTTGGGATGGGCGATGTGTGGTTGCTGGCGATGGTAGGCGCATTCCTTGGTTGGCCCGGCACGATTTTCACATTGTTCGCGGGTTCGGCGTTGGGAACTATAGGAGCGGTCACGATTGCGCTTGGGGGCGAGCCCGCCCGGCCGTTGATCGACGAAGTCGGAAGCGCGGTCAATGCGGAAGCGAATGCGGCAGGTTCTGAAGCCGTTAGCGGATTCCTGCAGACCGAGATTCCGTTTGGTCCATTTCTGGCGCTGGCGGCCGGCATTTTTGCGCTGTTTCAGCCGGCGCTGGCGCAGTGGTATCTGCACTAATGGCTCGCGGCTGGTTCGTCACCCTGGAAGGCATCGAGGGATCAGGAAAGAGTACTCAAGCCGCTCTCCTCGGTCAGGAATTGCGCGCGCGCGGGAACCAGGCAGTGGTCACTCGCGAACCCGGCGGCACTCGCGCAGGCGAGTCAATTCGCACAATTTTCCTCGATAGCAGTATTTCGCTGGAGTTAGGTACTGAGTTGCTGTTGGTGCTCGCGGATCGCGCGCAGCACGTGCGCGAGAAATTGCGGCCTGCGCTGGACAATGGCCTCGTGGTGATTTCCGACCGCTTCTGCGATTCCACCATCGCTTATCAAGGCTATGGTCGCGGCCTCGACCTTACTATGCTGCGCGAGCTGAATTCATTCGCCAGTAATGGGATCACTCCCGACCTGACCATCGTGCTCGATTGTCCGCCCGAAATCGGGCTGGCACGGACCGAGAAGCGCGCCGAGCGCGCTACTCGCGTCCGGGACCGGTTCGAAAGCGAACCCATCGAGTTTCATCGGCGCGTCCGCGAGGGCTTTCGCATGATCGCGCGCCACGAGCCTTCACGTATCGTGCTGCTGGACTCGACCCGAGGACCGGCCGAGGTCAGTGCTGAAATATTGCGACTGGTTTTACAACGAACAGCGGCTACTCGATGAGCTTTCGCGGAATTGTCGGCAACAAAGGACAAATTGCGGCCCTCGCCGCTGAAATCGTCCACCGACCGTATCACGCTTATCTGCTTATCGGACCAGCTAGTATCGGCAAGGCATTGGTGGCGCATGCGCTGGCGCATAGCGTCTTGTGTGAGCGTTCGCCTGGAGAAGAATTTTGCTGCACACCTGAAAATTGTGCGGTGCGGAGCAGTGCGCCTGCGACCACAAGTGCCAGGACGGCGCGGCCGGCGGTTCATTGCGATTGTTGTCCAGCATGTGTGCAGATTGCCACTGGGGTGCATCCCGACTTCATCTATATCGCACGGAACCCCAAGCGGACTGAGGTCCTAATCGAACAGGTACGCGACTTTATCGAGCGGCTCGCGGTCCGGCCGTCGCGGGGCACTCGCCGCGTAGCGATCATCGATGACGCCGAAACCCTCAACATACCGGCCCAAAACGCGCTTTTGAAAACTATTGAGGAACCACCCGCTCATACCGTCATCTTGATGGTAACCAAGAGCGAGCGTGCGTTGCTCGATACGATCCGGTCGCGGATGCGCCCGATTCGTTTCGGACCGCTCCAAGCTGCGGAAGTTCAAGCCGTTCTGACAGCGCGCCTCGGCATCCCGCCGGAAAGGGCCGCGGCAATCACACGCCTGGCGCGAGGGAGTGTGATGCGGGCATTCGCGCTGGCCGACGGTGCGGTTCCTCCGATCGCAGAGCTGCTGAAAGCACTAAACCGCGCCGCCCAAACCGGCTTCGTTGAGGCTAACGCGCTGGCTCAGCAGTTCTTCGGCACTCGCGAGCAAGCCACCGACAATTTCGAGCTAATCGCGCGGATACTTGAGGAAATGCTATGCTTCAAACTGCTTCAGGCGGAACTGAACGCTGCTTCGCCGGAAGTGGCCCGTATGATGACCCAATTCGCCCAAACGACTGATACTGGCACGTTGGCGGAGCTATTGGAGCGGGCCCTTGATGCGCATGCGGCGGTGAACGAGATGGCTAATCCGCGCCTCCAGGGCGAGAATTGGTGGATGACGGCAGGCGCGGCGCTGAGGGGCCGATAGGTGTCAGACTATTTCGATCCATTCGAGAACCAGCCCGAGCTACCGAAGATCGTGGCGATAGCGTTGCAACCCACCGGTCATTTGTACAGTTATCTTAGTGCCGGATTTTCCTTAAAGCGTGGCGATCGCGTAGTGGTCGAAAGCGATATCGGCACGCGCCTCGGCACCGTGGAAATTGAGCCTCATGAGCCGGCGCAAACCCTAGATCTGAGCCAGCTCAAATCCGTAATACGCCTCGCCGAGGAACGTGACTGGCGGCTAGAGGACGACATCCTTTCGCGCGAAGCCTATGCTCAGCGCTTGTGTGCTGAACGAATCCGTCAGCGCGGTCTGTCGATGAAGCTGGTGACAGTCGATTACAACCTTGAAGGACGCAAGGCAGTTTTCTACTTCAGCGCTGATAACCGCATCGATTTTCGGGAACTGGTTCGTGATTTGGTGCAGGCACTGCGCGTTCGCGTAGAGATGAAGCAAATTGGTCATCGCGACGAAACCAAGGTCATCGGTGCGATCGGGCCGTGCGGACGGGAACTCTGCTGCTCTTCGTGGCTGCGCGACTTCGATTCGGTAACGGTCAAAATGGCGCGCGACCAGGGCTTAGCGTTGAATCCGTCGCGCTTAGCCGGAATGTGCGGGCGGCTCAAGTGTTGCCTTCGCTACGAGTACGGCTCCTATCTCGAACTCAAGCGGGCACTGCCGAATGTAGGGAAACGGGTAGAATCTGTCAAAGGCAATGGCAAGGTGCTACGCCAGAACATACTGAAGCAGAGCGTGCTCATCCAGCTTGAGCAAGACGGGGGAGTGGTCGAAGCGACCCTCGAAGACCTCGTCGACTTGCGCCGCCAGCCCGACCATGGCGCGGCGTCAGGACCTGACAGTAGCGATGAGTGAGAGGGTCCATATAACTACTGCGATTTTCTATTGTAACGGCGCTCCCCACGTGGGCAGCGCCTACGAGGCATTGGCGGCAGATACGTTTGCGCGCGCCCTGCGGCGCAAGCTCGGACACGACCAGGTCAGCTTTCTCAGTGGTACCGACGAGCACGGCGATAAAATTCGGCGCGCCGCCCTGGCCCAGGGTTTAAGGCCCAAGGCCTATACCGACCAGATGAGCGAGCTGTTTCGCCAGGCCTTTGCCGGCCTCAACGTCACTGCGGCCGCCCGCAAAGCTCCGGCGGTCGACTTCTGGGTGCGCACTACCGATCCAGTCCACGAGCGTTTCGTGCAGGAGATGCTCAACCGCACCTATCAACGAGGCGATATCTATTTCCGCGATTACGAGGGTCTCTACTGTGTTGACTGCGAGCGCTTTTACACTGACAAGGAGTTATTGCCGGGAAATCTTTGTCCCTCGCACAACAAGCCCGTCGAATTGATCAGCGAGGGCAATTATTTTCTGCGGATCGAAAAATATCGTGAGCAGGTGCTGGCGCATCTACGCTCCAATCCCGATTTTATTCGTCCCGAACGATTTCGCAGTGAAGCACTCAACATGCTGGCCGAGCCCCTTACCGATCTATGCATTTCCCGCCCCAAGGCGCGGCTTGATTGGGGTATCGAGCTGCCATTCGATGCCAATTACGTAACCTATGTCTGGTACGATGCTTTTTGGGCCTATGTCAGCGAGCCGGCGACCCGCCTGGGCCTGGAAGCGTTCGCTCATGACGTTTGGCCCCATACCGAGCATTTCATCGGCAAAGACATCCTCAAGACGCACGCGGTGTACTGGCCACCAATTTTGCTCGCAGCCGGGCTGCCGTTGTTTCGCCATTTAAATGTTCATGGGTGGCTGAACTTTGGCGGGGCACGCATGTCGAAAAGCTCGGGTAACGTGGCCGATCCGGTTTCGTATGAGCGGGCATTCGGCCACGACGTTCTGCGCTACTTTGTTATGCGCGAAATGGTTTACGGGCTGGACGGCGACTTTTCCGAGGAGCGTTTGATCGAACGCTACAACGCGGACCTGGCAAATGACCTCGGTAATCTCGTCAGCCGAGTGTTGTCGATGGCTGCGCGTTATTTCAATGGCGAGGTAAGAGCAGTCCCGCAGGGCGTGGCGGATGGTGTTTATCAAGGGGTGAATTGGAAAACCATTGAACAACTCCCTTCACCGGTTATCAACCGGGTAACGGAGGATCTCGATTTCAAGCGCGCGCTGGATGAGGTCTGGACCGCACTTGATACCGCCAATAAGTACATTGTGACAACCTCCCCGTTCACTCTCGCCAGAGATCCGGCCAGGTTGAATGAGGTGGCGCAGATTCTCGCCAACCTGCTCGAGGCCCTCCGAGTAATCGCGGATACGCTCGAGCCATTCATGCCGGTGACCACTGGCAAAATCTTCGACCTGCTTAACGCCAGCGGCGCCCAAGCCCGGGCCCCGTATGGTCACGGTCTCAAGGCCGGACACACGGTCAATCCACCCATCGCGTTGTTCCCGCGAATAGAGAAGACAGCAAGAGCGTGAGCGGAGAGACCCCCGATCGGTACCCTCAACCGGGGAGCGGGCATGACTCTTTATCATCCCGCCCTCTGGTAGATAGTCATTGCCACCTCGCAGACGCACGCTTGCGCGACGAGGTCGACGAGACAATCGCGAGGGCGCGACTCGCCGGTGTTACCGCAATCGTTTCAGTAGGCGCATCCGGACCGATCGATACCGACCGGCTGGCTGTCGAAATCGCTGACCGCAACCAGGGCGTCTATGCCGTTGTAGGGGTGCATCCGCATGATGCCAGCACGTGCAGCGACGTACGTATAACCCAGTTGCGCGAGCTCGCAGCGTCGCCCAAGGTGGTCGGAATTGGGGAGACCGGTCTGGATTTTCATTACATGCATTCGCCAGCGGCGGCGCAGGAGGCGTCGTTACGGCGCCATTTTGACCTGGCGAGCTCACTCAACAAGCCGATCGTAGTTCATTGCCGCGACGCCGAAAAGCAGCTTGCCAGGATAGCGGAAGAAGCCGGGATGCCTGCACGCGGTGGCGTGATTCATTGTTTCACTGGCGACGCCTCGGCGGCGCTGATGTTTCTGGAACTGGGCTTTTTTATTTCCTTTTCCGGAATCCTGACTTTCCGAAATGCCGGACGGGTCCGCGAGGCGGCGCGGCTGGTACCGGTCGAACGCCTGCTGGTCGAAACAGACGCGCCATATCTCGCGCCGGAACCTTACCGGGGCAAGCGCAATGAACCCGCCTACGTAACACGCACTCTGGCAGTGCTCGCCGAACTTCGCGGGTTATCAGCCGATGCTATGGCCCGTGCGACCGCGGAAAATGCCGGCCGTCTGTTCGGATTCGCGGTTTGACCGGCCGCTGCGGTCCGTTACCAGATCGCACGGCGTGCACGTGCGCGCGCTTGCTTGAATACTCTCGATGTAAGAAGCTGGTGCAAAATTCAGCTCGACTTCTGGTCCGGGGAGAACAACCATGTCGGAACTGAACGATTTCAATCAAAAAGTGGTTTCGGAATTCCGGGCGAACCAAGGCAAGGTCGGCGGGCAGATGCAGGGAGTGCCGGTGCTCCTGCTCACCACGACCGGCAACAAGACCGGGCGTACGCTAACCAAACCTCTCGCCTACACCAAGGAGGGTGACCGCATTTTTGTAATTGCATCGTTCGCGGGCTCATCCCACAATCCGGGCTGGTTCTGCAACCTGGAAGCCAATCCGATAGTAACGGTGGAGCTCGGAACCGAGCGATTTCAGGCACGGGCACGTATTACAAGCGGTGAAGAACGCGATCGGCTGTTTAAAGTTCAAGCCGACAAACTCCCTGTTTTTTACGATTACCAGAAGAAAACTACCAGGCAGATACCGGTAGTGGTGCTCGAAAGGGCGAGTTAGCGAGGCCTGGCAGCTTGGCGCTGAACGCCAACTTGCCCGCAGTAACAGCGAGACGCAACCGCGGCCGCTCCTAACGCCTGCAGATTGAAAGGGAAATCTGCAAGATGGCGCGCGATCGCGTCAGCATCGCCATAACAATCACTGCGTGTCAGTGTATGTAGCACCATTACGAAGAACGGCAGAAAGATGAATATGCTCGCCCACCCTATTACCACCGCTCGAACTACGAAGAGCATCGTGATAGCGAACGTGATTATACCAGCGTAAAGCATCGGGCCGAGCAGGGCACGCGAGGGTAATGCGGCTAACACACCGAATGGCTTGGAGGGAGCGCGATTAAGCTTCGAATCGAGCGCCTGAAAGATTGCTACGCTGATCGCGGCCACGAGATACCACCCCAGATAATTGCTGATCGGTACGCCGAAATGGGGTCCGGGCGGGTCATACCAGAAAATCCGGCCGAGAAACCAGCGCTCGCCTAACACACTCAGCGGATCTACCACCGTATCGATCATCACCATGAACAGCGCCGCCATCAACCACACACGTGCCGAGCGCCGTATGTGCCAAGTATCAAGCACGCGCAGGTCCCATCCCCGTCGATAGAGCGGCGAACACAACAGGAGAGCAAGCGTATAGCTCGCGAACGCCAGAAATGTGTAGGAGATCGAATCGAAGAAAGGAACTCCTATCACCCAAATCTCGCGTCCGCGAGTGGCTTCGACGTAGTGGTAGAGGCCAAACGGAAAACCGTTGTGTACCGAACTATATTCGCAGGCCAGGCCAGCGGCATAGGTCAAGGCTGCAAAAAGCAGCGTGGTGCGCACCCCAAAATTCACGAGGGAGATGCATAAGAAGGCGATCAGGAACACAGACACATAGGGACGCAGTGCAACAGTCGAGAGCAGGAGGTGTATGTTCACCGCGCGAATCCGCTGGTCCTGAAGAACTTGATCGCGCGGCTCAAAGCGTCGTCTATCGGCGAGGTCTCGTAACCCAATTCGGCACACGCCTTAGCCGAGTCGAAGAACATTTTCTTACGCGCCATACGCACTTCAGTCAGGCTGGCGCGTGGTGGTCGATGGGTGAAGGTTCGGGCGACCGCTTCGGCGCCAAATGCAAAGCCCAGAGCGATTGGGAAGGGAAGCCTGATACGCGGGGCAGGCAGCCCCGATAGCCGGGAAAGGCGTAGTAACATTTCCTTGAGAGTCAGATTTTCGCCTCCGAGGATGTATTTTTCGCCAATCCGCCCGCGTTGAGCGGCCAGCAAATGGCCTTGGGCGCAATGTTCAACCGGGACCAGGTTCAGGCCGGTATCGACGTAGGCGGGCATACGGCGGTTGAGAAAATCGACAATGACCCGTCCGGTCGGCGTGGGTTTGTAGTCGTACGGACCGACCGGGGTAGATGGATTGACGATAACCACCGGTATTCCGGCCCGTGCTGCCTTGACTGCCTCCTGCTCGGCCATGAACTTCGAGCGTTTGTATGGACCGACCATCGCCTCGAGCGTGACCGGCGTGTTTTCACGGCCGAGCCCGTCACTCCCAATACCCAGGGCGCCGACCGTACTTGTGTAAATAATACGGCGCACGCTGGCGGCGTGCGCAGCGGTGATAACGTTGCGGGTCCCCTGCACGTTGGCCGCGTACATTGGACGCTCATCCAGTACCCAAAGGCGGTAGTCTGCAGCGACATGGTAAACGCAGTCGCATCCGCGCACTGCGCGTTCGACGTCATCGAGATTGCGTATATCGCCGAAGACGAGTTCGCAATCGAGCCCCTGCAGCGCGCGCCGATCGGCGGCCGGGCGCACCATCGCGCGCACCGGCGTTCGCTGCGACAACAGGGCGCGAACAACATGGCATCCAACGAAACCGTTGGCGCCGGTTACAAGTGTAACTCCTCCTGCCATTAGTTACGGCCGGCGCGCCTGATGACCGCAGCGGCGGCTGAGCGCCCCGAAATGACCGCACTCTCGATGGTCGCGGGGAGGCCGGTCTGAATCCAATCCCCGGCTAGAAAGAGATTTGGAATCGCGGTCGGCACGGGCGGGCGGGCCGCGTCAGAAGCTGGGTCTGGAGCAAACGTCGCGTGTTTCTCCTTAAGCACCAGCGACCGTATAAGGCGCGCATGCTTGGCCGCGGGAATCATTTCGTTAAGGTCAGTCATGATAGTTTTGAGCAGGGCGTCATTGGGCAACTCAGCGAGCTCGCGTGCTCCACTTATAATAAAGCTGAGATAGCCAGGATGCTGTGCGCCATATTGGCTAAAAATACGGCGCTTGTTGAACAACCATTGGGTTGTAGTGCCAACGAAACCTACGAATGCTGAATTGGTAACCTCCCGATCCAGCCATACATGCACGCAGATGATTGGTGAGCTTTTGAGCGTATCAAGCTGAGCACCCCCGCGCTCGCCGAAGATAGCTTGCGGCAGCAATCGACGTAATTGGATGGGAGGCACTGCGACGATAAAGTTGGCGGCACGGCGATTGGTCCCGTCCCGCAACCGTACCGCCGAGATCATGTTCTCCCGCATTTCCACACCATCGGCTATCGCGCGGCTGGCAACCGCGCCGCCACGCTTCTCGATGAAATCACGAGCGGCATCGCAATAAAGCTCACTAAGCCCTACGGTAGGATAGAGGAGCGCCGAGTCCTTGCGCCGGGCGAAGAACGCTCGCTTAATAACTTCCGCCAGCAATCCCGCCGAGGCTAGTGCCGGCTGCTCGTTGAGGGTGGCAATTGTCAGCGGATACCAGAAAGTGCGCCGTGCCTGCGAGGACTGCGCCGTGGATTCCATAAATTCCGCCACCGTCATACTTGCGAGTCGGGCGCGGGCGAACCGTCGCATATACATCATTCGCATTCCGGCCCACATCGCACTGAGCCGATCGGCCAGGTTCAGATGTTTGTAACGCATTAGGCCCATGGTCATGTGGAACGGTCCCGGCAACGAAGCCGTTCTCAGATGCGCCTGGCGACCCGGCCCATCGAGCATTTGAATCTCAAGGTTGCGCTGAACAATCAGCCGGTTGCGAGTTCCGATTTTGCCGAGAAAGTCCAACGTCTGGTGGTAACAGCCCATCAGCAGATGCTGGCCGTTATCAACCACGTCGCCGCTCTCCATATCGCAAAATGAATAGGCGCGGCCGCCCAGCGCTTGCCGGCCTTCGAACAGGGCGACGCGTAATTCCCGTTCGGCCAGCGCGACGCCCGCGCTTAATCCCGCGAATCCTCCGCCAATGATTACCACATCGGGCACTTCAGGCATGGCGCTTCACCAACGCCGTGGTGCGCAAAGGCATTTGCCGGCATTCCTGGGACGTCAGGCGCTCATGCGGTGCAACCGGGCTCCAGCCCAGGCCCGCCCGACGAGGTAAAGCTTGCGCGGAGCCGAGAGGCTGACTCGGCGCCCGAAGACCCGATAGCCGGCGCGAGTAATACGCTCGAGCAAGCTGGCGTAGATCAGCCGCATGCCTTCGGCGGCCAGCATCGAGCGCCGGTCCTCATCGCCGAGTGCCGCGACCGCGTCGCGATAATACTGACGCGCGCGCTGCGCTTCGAACTCGATCAACGCACGAAAACGCGTGCCATAAATGCAATTGAGAATTTCCGTTTCTGACACGTCAAAACGCGCGAGATCCTCCAGGGGCAGATAAATACGTCCGCGCGCGGCATCTTCGCCCACGTCACGAATTATGTTGGTCAGCTGAAAGGCAATACCGAGCCGTTCCGCGTAGAGGCGGGTGGAAGGGTTGCGATAGCCGAAAATCTCGATACAGATTAAGCCCACGGCGGAAGCGACGCGGCGGCAATACAGATCCAGGTCAGCGAAGGTGGCGTAGCGGCGCCGGGTTAGATCCATCTCGACGCCGTCAATGATTTCCTCGAAGTGGCGGCGCGGAAGATTGAAGCGGCGTACATTTTCGCTGAGCGCGCGCGAAATCGCCCGCGACGGCCGGCCGGTAAATATCGCGCCCAATTCCTCTCGCCATCGTGCCAGCATTTCCGGCGGGTTTTTGATCCCGTCGTCGTCAGCAATGTCATCGATAAACCGGCAGAACGCGTACACCGAGTAGAGTGCCCGGCGGCGTTCCAACGGTAGCAACATAAATGCGTAGTAAAAATTGGAAGATGCGCGGCGAGTAATCTCGGCACACCGCGCGTAGTCCGCCTCGCGCGTTAACCAGGCAGTAGAGCGGGGCTGGTCTTCAGAGCTGCAGCCGGCCGCCCAAGGCGTGCCATCCCAGTTTGACATAGTCTAACCTGGTAAGCTCGGGTCGCGCATGGAACACGTCGTAGCCGCGGCGCTCGATCGCCCGCAAAATTGCCAGGCCGCCCCCGGCGAACATCAGCACGTCGCGGCGCAAGCCGCGCCCGACCAGCGTGCTCAAGGCTGCGCCCGCCAGCAGCATCTTGCGTGCGCGCAATATCTCATGCCGCATCAAATTGATGAAACCGGCCGTCACCTGGCCGTCGCATAGGTTGTCGGCGGTAACGCCGTACTGCTTCATGTCATGGCGTGGAAAATAGATGCGCCCCTTGGCGAAGTCGACTGCAACGTCCTGCCAGAAATTGGCCAGCTGCAAGCCACTGCAGATTAGATCCGAGAGCCGCTGGCGCTCCGCATCGCGATACCCGAAAAGATAAAGTACCAGGCGGCCTACAGGATTCGCTGAATAACGCGCATATTCGAGCAGGTCGGCGATGGTTTCGAATCCTTCAAATACGACGTCGCGCCGAAACGCCTTGAGCAGATCCAGGAACGGTTCGGGTGGAATCTCGTAGCGCCGCGCGGTATCGGCGATGGCGACCATCACCGGATGGCGCGGGCTGCCGGAATAGGCCAACTCCAGTTCATGTTGCCACTCATTAAGCCGTGCGAGACTGCCGTCTTCATCGGCGAAGTCGTCAGCGATCCGCGCGTACGCATAAATCGCGTGTACATGACGCCGCATCTCACGCGGCATCAGCCATGATGCAATGGTGAAATTCTCGTAGTGGGAACGAGCCAGCCTGGCGCACCAGGAGTAGGCCGCGTCAACTTGTGTGGCATCAGAGCCTGCGGCAGGCGCGGCGGTTCGCTCAAAAACCGCCGCGCCGTTAGCGTCGGCACTCCCGCCATACCGCTGGTCGAAATTTGCAGGCTCAGGTTCGCTGCTCACGCCCAAATCCGCCGCGCACCGGATGCCATCAATTCGCGCGCCAGCTCCCGCGCCCATTGATCGGCTTCCAGCAGATCTTCGAGCGAGTGCGCTTGGTAATTACAATGGCGCCGCATTACGGTTTCGAGATGAAGCGGGATATCCACAAACCGCGCACGGCCAGCGAGGAAACCAGCGACCAGCTCCTCGTTGGCCGCGTTCAAACACGCCGCCATCGTGCCGCCGGCCCGCAGCGCCTCGTAGCCCAATCCGAGACACGGGAAGCGACCCAAATCCGGCTCCTCGAAAGCGAGATTCGCATGATCGATCAGGGAGAGAGGTTTCAGATGGGTGAGTTCAAGCCGTTCGGGATAGGCAAGCGCAAATGCGACTGGAATTGCCATATCGGCTACCGCCATTTCGGCAATGACCGAGCCGTCCACCATCTCTACCATCGAATGGATGATGCTTTGAGGATGGATTACAACCGAGATCTGTTCCGGGTCGAGGTTGAACAGCCAATGAGCCTCGATAACCTCCAGGCCTTTGTTCATCAGAGTGGCAGAATCGATCGTGATCTTGTTGCCCATTCGCCAGGTAGGATGCTTCAGTGCATCTTCAACCGTAATTCGCGCAAAGTGCTCGGCGGGCCAGTCGCGAAATGGTCCGCCCGAGGCGGTGAGAATGACTCGCCTGAAGCTGCGTTCGGGACGGCCCTGCAAGCACTGGAAAATAGCATTGTGTTCGCTGTCGACGGGCAGCAGCCGTACGTCGTACTCACGAACTGCTCTCGTCATCAATTCGCCTGCGACGACGAGGACTTCCTTGTTAGCAAAGGCAATATCCTTACCGCTGCGAATTGCGGCGAGCGTCGGACCAAGCCCCAGTGCGCCCACCAGCGCCGACATCACCAATTGGGCTTGCGGATGTGTGGCAACTGCAATGGCTCCTTCGCTGCCGCACAGGATTGCAGGCCGCTTATTTCCCAGGCGCGCCGCGAGTTCGCATGCGAGCTGCGGAGTAGCGACTGAGACCAGATCGGGGCCGAAGCGCCGCACCTGCTCAGCGAGTCTTTCGAGGTTTTGTCCGGCCGCCATCGCCACGACGCGGAAACGCTCTGGGAAGCGGCTGACGATGTCCAGGGTGGTCGCGCCGACCGAACCGGTCGAGCCGAGGATCGCAATTGACTTCATCGGCTATCCTCGATTTAGACGGCGGTCCCCACCGCCAGCCGCCGTCTTAGGCGCCCGAGCGCCATCAGGGGGAAGTAGTGCGAGTACATGTAATATCGAAGATAAAAATGATTGGGGAAGCCGGTGCCAGTAAATTCTGTTTCGTCCCAGCTTCCCGCCTCGTTCTGGTGATTCAGCAGCCACTCGACTCCGCGCATGACGGAGTCACTGAGCTGATCTTCGCCCGCGAGCAACCCAATCAGCGCCCAGGCGGTTTGCGATGCGGTGCTAACGCCCTTACCCTTCAGAGCCGGGTCGCGATCAGCCGAGCATGTCTCGCCCCAGCCGCCGTCGGGATTTTGAACAGATTTGAGCCATTGAACCGCACGCTGGATCCACGGTTCACTGATGCTGACCCCGATCGCACGCAAACCCGAGAGTGCGGAAAACGTTCCATAGATGTAACAGACACCCCACCGCCCCCACCATGAACCGTCTGATTTTTGGTCGCGTCTGAGCCAGGCGATTGCCCGGCGGGCAGCCGGATGTTCTGCGGTATAACCGACCTCGCCCATCATCTCCAGAACGCGGCCGGTCAAATCCGCACACGCTGGATCTGTTGAGGCTTCAACATCGGCAAACGGCACGTAATTGAGCCATCGGGAATTATTGTCCGGGTCGAATGCGGCGAATCCGCCGTCTTTCGACTGCATCCCCAAAACCCAGTTCGAGCCTGTCTGGATTGCGAACCGGTGCTTAGTCTGTTCGTCCGCAGTGACATGCGCCAGCACCATCAGGATTACTGCGGAATCATCAACGTCTGGAAACCAGTCATTGTAGAACTCAAACGCCCAACCTGCCGCCGGCAGCTGTGGACGTTTGATTGACCAGTCGCCGCGTTTGAATATCTGATGGGCAACCAGCCATTTGCCGGCGTCACGTAACGCCGCGTGCTCACCAGGCATCCCCGAGTCAAGCAGCGCTTTGGCTGCCAGCGCCGTATCCCAATTGGGGGAAACGCACGGCTGATATAGGATCGAGTCGCCAAGATCCCACATCAACTCCCTGGCCGCTGCGAGCGCTTTGACGATTACCGGGTGTTCATTGCGATAGCCGAGCGCTTTAAGAGCCATCGGACTAAGCAGATAGGGGGGCTGAATGCCTCCCCAGGAGCCGTTGGTATCCTGATGTTCCAGCAACCATTGTTCGGCATAACGAAGAGCATGCGCACGCAGCTTGGGTTGATGATGTCGGTCGTACCAGCGCAGCAGCTTATCCGTTACGAGCAACGCATTGCGCAGTGAAAAACGCCGTGCCCCGCGAGGTAACTTGAACCTGGTGAAATGAGGTGGTTGTACGTACAGCTCCAGTACACCTTGGCGCCAGTCGACCGGGACTACAGGTCTTTGTGCCTGTATCACCATAAGCGCGAAGAGTGTTGCCCGTGCCCACGACGAAAGTTCGTACATGTTCACGGGAAACCAGGCTGGTAGCAGGGTAATCTCGACCGGCAAAACCGGCGTTGAATCCCAGGGCACTTGGTTCATGGCGGCCAGGTAGAAGCGTGCCAGCGTCCCGGCTTGAGCAATGCCGCCCTTGGCCAGCACCCAGCGACGGGACTCCATCATGGGCTCGTCGCCGGCCCGCATGCCGAGCAGCTTCAACGCAAAATATGCTTCGATGGTTGTCGATAGATGGCCTTCACCACCGGGGAACAACCTCCACGAACCGTCAGGTTGTTGAATGTCAAGCAGGTGTTTCTTTAACTTGGCTTCCAGCGAGACATCCGCCTCCAAACCCATGAAGCGGCTAAAAATAATGAACTCAGCGTTCATCTCGCCATTCGCCTCGAGGGCTGCCTGCCAGTAGCCCTCCGGATGCTGTCGATCGAGCAACCATTGCTGCGCACGCGTTATAGTGAAAGCGAGCTTGGCGCCAAATTCGTCGCGGGGCACGAAGGCCGCAGTGTCCGGAGCGGTAATCGCGATTTCGTCCATAATTTGACTAGCAGGCCCTATAGCAGAACAAGCCTCGGCAGCGGACAAGGGCGGAAGCGAATTTCCTCATAATGCGGTTCAGGGTATTACCGCGCACTTAAGCACCGCGCCGCGCTCTAGCATTGCGAATACCTCGGTCAATTGGCTCAATGGCAAATGGCCGTTGACAATACGGCCGGCACCGAGCTTGCGCGAGCACAACATGTCAAAAGCTCGCTTTACGTCACGCGGCCGGAAATGAAAAGGTGACAGCAGCGTCAGGTTGTCGTAGTGCATTCGGCGCGTATCCAGCGCGAGCGTTGTGTTCAGCGGGCAGCCGCCGAAGAATACCACTCTTCCGCCACGCCGGACGCGGTCGAACGCGTCGGCCCATCCACCGACTTGCCCGGTGCATTCGATGACCAGATCAGGTCCGAAACCGCCATTGGAGCGCGCGATGGCCTCTTCAGCGCCGCTCTGACCAACGTCGACGACGTGGTCCGCTCCAAGCTGCTGGGCCCACTGGAGCCGCTGTTCACCGCGCCCTGCGACTATCACTTCATGTACCCCGAGGGCTCTCAGCGCCAGCATATGCAGCAGCCCGAACGGCCCTGCTCCGATTATCAAGACAGTGTCGGAGGGTTCGGGACGGGCTATTTCCTGGGCATGAACCACGCAGGAAAGTGGTTCCAGCAAGGCGGCCTCTTCAAACGGCAGGTCAGCCGGCTTGTGAAAGGCATTGCGCGCAACCACGTGGGCACCGACGAGCAAGTAATCGGCATATGCGCCCAACACCATTTTTTCCATGGCCTGTGAGCAGAGATTCTCTTGTCCACGCCCGCAGTAGAAGCATCCGCCACAAGGAGCTGTTGGAGCTGCCATGATCGCATCACCGGGACGAAAATTCTCAACGCCCGAGCCGATCTCCGCAACGACGCCGGCAAACTCGTGGCCAAAGGCAGCCGGTAAGCGCCACATCGGGTGACCGCGCCGGTACGCTTTCAAGTCGGTGCCGCAGGTCATGGCACATTCGACGTGCACCAGCAGCTCGCCGGGTCCCGGATGCGGCAGCGTCACTTCGCGCACTTCTAGCCGGCCGGGCTCCACAAGCATCGCTTGCCGCACCTGCCCTGGGGAAACTGCGTATGATGTGGTTGTATCGGCCGCCGGCGTCGCCTTCACAGGCTTCGCTCCACGGCAAATTCTGCCAGCATCCGCAGCGGGTCCGCGCGCCCGTCAAACGTCGCAAGTGCTTCGCACGCACCCTGCAGGAGCTCGCGTGACAGTGCGCGCGACGCCTCGATGCCAATGATCGATGGATACGTGGCCTTACCGCGCTTTTGATCTTTTTGCGAGCGCTTCCCTAGATGTTCGGTGGTCTGCTCGATATCAAGCAGGTCGTCCGTGACTTGGAACGCCAGGCCCAAGGCGCTGGCATATGTGCGCAACGCCTGAAGCTCGGATGGTCGTGCTCCGCCCAGACGTGCTCCGCCCAGACGTGCTCCGCCCACGACCGCGGCAATAAACAGTGCACCCGTTTTCTTGCTATGCAACAACTGCAGTTCCTGCCGCGTCAGAGGCTGCCCCTCCGCAAGGAGGTCGATCACCTGACCGCCAACCATCCCGGATGAGCCGCACGCCTCGGCCAATTCCGCGATGGTG
>JAMXLL010000167.1 GCA_024281015.1 Candidatus Binataceae bacterium | reverse complement strand
TTGCTAGCGGATGGTCACCTCAGCGTCGACCAGCGCAAATATCTCAGCATCATGGCGAACAACGGAAACGCGCTGCTTGATCTGATTAATGACATTCTCGATCTGGCTCGGATCGAGACAGGCAGTCTGACCTTGGAACGTACTTCCTTCGACCTGCGTGACCTGGCCGAGCGAGTCGCCGAGACATTTTCAATTCGTGCTCATCAAAAAGGTCTTGAGTTAGCATTGCGCATTCTGCCCGAAACTCCGACGGCGCTGCTCGGAGACCCACTCCGTCTGCGACAAATCCTTGTCAACCTGGTGGGTAATGCGCTCAAGTTCACGCATCGCGGTGAGATCGTGATGACTACCTGGCAGGACGGTGATAGCTTCCACTTTACCGTCTCTGATACCGGCATCGGAATCCCTTCCGAAAAGCATGAAATGATTTTTGCCGGGTACGCGCAGGCTGATCCGTCGACCGCCAGGTTGTGCGGCGGCAGCGGTTTGGGCCTTGCCATCGTCAAGCAACTGGTTGAATTGATGGGTGGGCATATCTGGGTCGACAGCAAACCTGAGGAGGGCAGTACATTTCATTTCACCGCCGCGCTTGGACTCGACCCTGCGGGACAATTCATTTCACGTGATGCTTCCCTGAGTGGAGTGCGGGTTCTTATAGCCGATCACGCTCCGATAAACCGCACTACCCTCGCGGAATTGTTTGCCGCTGAGGGTGCTCTGACCTGTTTCGCCGGAAGTGCTGAGGAAGTCATGAGCAGGGTTCAGGCAGCGGTTGAAGAAAACAGTTCTTTCGACGTGGCTTTACTCGATAGCAAAATACCACGAACGGGTTGGCAGGCATTTCTTGGAGCATTGGCGGGGCTGTGCCCCAACCTGACGGTCGTGCCGATGTTGACGGCCCACGACCTTAGTGAGCAATTGCTCGAAGTCCGAAATGCCGGTCTTCAGCATCAACTGATCAAACCAGTTCGCCGTGCAGAACTGATTCACCTCATACGCGAGATACTGTTTGAAACCGCAGAAAACGGAATGCTCCAGGCGAGCCCTGTGCGGCCTACGATAGGGCGCGAGCAAGTGATGACAGGTCAAGCCAGCGAGACACCGGATCAAGCAAATGCACCGGATGAAAAGCAGCGAGATGAGCGCCGCTTGCGGGTCCTGGTAGCTGATGACTCTGCTGATAATCGCATTCTGCTCGAGGCCTTTCTTAAAAAAGCTGGTTGGGAAATTGAACAGGCCGAGAATGGAGAAGAGGCCGTACGCAAATTCACTGCCGGCAAGTACGACATAGTACTTATGGACATACAGATGCCGGTACTGGATGGTTACGAAGCGGTCCGCCGGATTCGCGAATGGGAACGCGCTGCCAGGGTTCCGCGCACGCCTATAATTGCGCTAACCGCCTCTGTTCTCAACGAGGCAATTAACAAAAGCATTGAAGCCGGCTGCGATAGTCATGTCAGTAAACCGGTGCGGCGCCCAGCGCTGCTCGCCACAATCCGCGACGTTGTCGCAGGAAATAATGACAACTGTGGAGAATGGAGTGTACGCGACTCTCGTGAATCAGCGGGTAACGATGTTCGCAAAGAGTCGTGGCCTTCATCCGAAATCGGAAGTCATCAGGTCACTCGAATTCACTGAACTTCTTCAGCCTGTTTGATTCGCGGTGCAGATGCTGGCGAAACACGCCCTGTGCAGATCAGCGCTGGCAAGTTCACCTCGGCCCACCAAATCCGATCACACGCTCAGAGGAAAACACCGCCATATTCGACCAGGCATCGAAGCGCGCTGAGGTGAGCATCGTCCCTGAAGCCGGAATCGAAATCGATTTCGAGCTAAGAACAACAGCTGGGAATCGGCTATCTGGTCCTTTACGAAATTGTCCCGCATATTTGCAAAAGACCAGATCCAGGCTCACAAACCACAGCAAAAATTAAGCGCATCTCGGCGAAGTTTTCGTGCGCTGGCAACATCTGCGGACCGGAGCGCGGTAAACGAGCAGTTGCGAAGAGCTTAGCGTCTTTGTCAACCGCGCCTGCTCGCGAGTATTCTCGGCTGCATGGGCCGGCTGAAAACACTCCTGTTCTTGCTAGCAATCGGTATCGGAGGCACGTCCGCAACTCCGCGCGTTGCCGCACAATTGCCTGACAGCGCGAGCATGCCGCAGGAGCGCGCATTTCAGAGCACCGTCAACCGATTTATCGAGGAAGAGCTCAAGCTGTACCCCGAGCGTGCTACCGCGTTGGGCGACCATCGCTTTGACGCCCGGCTCGATGACGATTCATTGGCTGGAATCGCCCGAATCGTAGCGCACGCTCACCGCTGGGCCAGGATCTTTCATGCGTTCAACCGTAATTCACTCTCACCCAACAGTGAGGCCGACCGTGAATGGCTGATAGCGAATATTGACGGCGAATTGCTTCGTACCGAGACCATGCGGTCGTATGAGCGCGACCCTGGCATGTACCTTCCAACCCGCGCAGTCCACGAGCTCATTGAGCGTGATTTCGCGCCGGCCGAATTTCGCATGCGCTCGGTGACGGCGCGCGAAAAGGCAGCCCTCGCTAACTTGGAGGCAGCGCGCGTCAATCTGAGAGCGGAGCACGTGCCGAAAGTGGCAATCGATATCTTGCTCCAACAGATGCCGGCAACCCTCACGTTTTTTAAAAGCTCATTGCCGAAAGCGTTTGACAAAGTGCCCGAAAGTCGCGATAAGCGGGCCTTTCGTCAGGCCAACTCACGGGCGATTTCCGCGATCGATGAGTATGGAACATGGCTCGCCACCATTCTGCGCCCGCGTGCGCGTGGCACATACGCAATCGGCGCCGGCGCGTTTCGCAGAATGATCTATGACGAAGATATGGTCGATACCCCGCTGGTTAAGCTCGAACAGATTGGTGAGATGGAGCTGCGACGGCTGCAAGATGAGTTTGCCACAACCGCCAGACTTGTCGATCCGGATCATTCAGCAGCCGAGATCGCAAGCGCACTTGGCCGCGACCATCCCACTGCCGATCAGGTGATTTCGTCCGTTACGACTGGACTGGAGTCAATACGCGCCTATGTAGTGAGCCATCACCTGGTGCGAATTCCGTCCGCGGCGAAGCCGATTGTCGCCGAGACCCCACCTTATATGCGTGCGACGACCTTCGCCTCGATGGATTCGCCGGGGCCCTTCGAGAAAAACAGCGAAGCGTACTTCTACATAACATTGCCCGACCCCCTTTGGCCGCAGGAAAAGCGGGAGCAACTGCTGGCATTCTATTCGCCGCCCACCATCTCCGACACTTCAGTACATGAGGTATATCCCGGCCACTATGTGCAGTTTCTGAACAATCGCCTTAATCCGGACGTGATACGTAGGATCTACGACTCTGGCGCGGATGTTGAAGGATGGGCACTTTACTGCGAGCAGATGATGCTCGACGCGGGGCTTCATAACGGTGATCCTGAATTTCGATTGGCGCAACTGCAGATGGCACTCCTGCGCGCATGCCGCTATCTGGTGGCAATCGAGATGCATACTCGACGGATGACGGTCGCACAAGCAACCGTCTTCTTTGAGAAGAACGGCTACCAGAACCACCACAATGCGGAGGTCGAAGCGCTGCGTGGTACAGATGATCCAGGCTACTTACGGTATCAACTTGGCAAGCTGATGATCCTCAAGCTGCGTGAGGACTTACAGCGCAAGCAAGGCGCAGCGTTTAGTCTCGGCCATTTCCACGACGCATTCCTGGCAGAGGGTGCAATTCCTGTCCCGCTCATCCGCCACGCGCTGCTCGGTGCCGCTTCAGGACCGGCGCTGTAGCGCCGCCGAGGCGAGTCGGTGCGAGCAAAGGGGAGCTCTCCAGAGAATCAACGAGGCGGCGTGAATGCAGTTCCGGCAACGCTGAAAAAGCAGATTTGGCTTTACTCATAGTTGCGCAATGATTACTGTGAGTCATAACGCTCCGGCGACGGGACAACGGTCGCCTTAGGTCGAAGATTTAAAGCAAAGCGCACCAGACTCGATCCTTCGCAGCGATAGGCGCCGAAAAACAAGCGGCGTCGCGCTTCTATGTGAGGAGCTAAACCATTGCATAACATCGATGAAACTTCGCAAGACTTCGATTCCTCAATAACAACGATAGCGTTAAAGACGGGTATTGCGGACGGCTACGCAGCACTGGATCCGAAAAACAATCGGACCGGACAAAGCGCTCAGCACCCGAATCTTTGAAGGCGACTCGCCGGCGGCAAAAGTGCACCGAATCGCGCCCGGCTAGATGGTTCTCTCCTGTTGCAAAAAGACCGCCTGGCACCGGCGCACCTGAGGGTCACGAGCTAGGCCGCTTTTCAGATGCAAGGCTGGTGGTTTGCCTTAAGGTCAGGATCAGAAACATCTCGGCGTAGAATCTCAGGCTGGTTGTGCTCGTGGTCACTTATGACATCGGTACCAGGTTCGTGTGGCATCCACCCGAGTCAGGAACGTTCGACGGGGCCGGCGGTCTATGGCCAGTGTGCTCGGGGAGAAAGCATTTTCGCCAGGCCTCCTGCACGTCAAAGATCGACTTCATTTCAATGTGGCGGAAGAAAATGGCGCGATTATCAACAGATGAAGCGGATTATTCACTATTAAGGTTCTGCAATAAACGTATTTCTTTAGCAGGCGAGGTGTTCGCGTCGAAAACAGCGGGCCGGCATTGGCTCGGTCGCTCGCGAGAGTTGGCTCTGACGGCCAAACTCCCGCAGTTCGAAGATCAACGGTTGAGTCAACTACTATCCGCGTCCCAAGTTCGATGAGAAAAGAAATTCCAGACAAATCGAGGCCTTTCCGCACCGCACGGGGTGTCCGCTTGAATGCGGCGCGCAAAATATCTATTTCGTTTCAATTAATCCAAAGACCAGCATCCCCAAGATAACTGGCAAGCTGCATTTCTGCGGCGAGCGGTGTAATGGTCTCGGTCGAATCACAGTGAGGATTCTTGCCTTAACGCTCGGTTTACAATCGGACAATAAACGCGAAAGCCGGCGCCACAAGTTATTCACTGATGTGGATAACTTGTGAATACGAAGTGCTTAAGGTGTTACTTACGTTGCTTCGTGGCCAACTTGGGCGGGCCGCCGGCATGGAGGATTAGATGGACTGCATCTGGCAAAAGACAGCTGAACGTATTCGCGAATCGCTCGGTCAAGTAGGTTACGAAACCTGGATTGCGCCGCTCAATTTCATCGGTTTGCACGGTCAGACAGCGATAATTGAAGCACCTAATCGATTCTTCCTCGACTGGGTTAAGGAGCGCTACCTCGAACTTATTCAGCAGGCGCTTTCGACGGAGGCTGGCGGTCACCTGAATGTGAGCTTGACTGCGCGCGAAGATGGAGGCAGGAACAATTCCAACCGAAATGACAGCCGCAACAGCAATGATCGGCCATATCAACGCGGCACGAGAGCAACCGCCGCAACCGACGCGCGGCTTGAGGGAGTTGACCAGAATTCACTCAACGCGGAGCTCAACCCCCGGTTTACTTTTGGCGAATTCGTAGTTGGCTCGAGTAACCAATTCGCGCATGCCGCCGCCCTCGCTGTCGCTGAACGGCCAGGCGAGAAATATAATCCGCTCTTCATCTATGGTGGCGTTGGTCTCGGCAAGACTCATCTCGTGACCGCGATAGGACACCAGCTCTGGAACTCATGCAGCAGGGCTCCGAAGATACTGTTTATGCCCGCCGAGGCGTTCATGAATGAGTTGATCAGCTCGATTCGGCGCGAACGTATGGCGGAGTTTAAGGAGCGGTTCCGCAGACTTGATGCATTGATCCTCGATGACGTTCAGTTTCTGGCTGGACGCGAGCGCACCCAGGAGGAATTTTTTCACACCTTCAACGCGCTCCACTCAGAACACCATCAGATTATTCTGACCTCGGACAAGGTGCCGCGCGAAATTCCAGGACTCGAAGAACGTTTGCGCAATCGCTTCGAATCAGGACTAATTGCCGACATTGGGGCACCGGATTTGGAAACCCGGGTGGCAATTCTGCAGAAAAAAGCCGCCCTCGAAGGTCTCGCTCTCCCGAGTGACGTTGCGATGTACGTTGCGCAAAACGTTTGTTCGAATGTGCGCGAACTGGAAGGATGCCTCACCCGGTTAGCCGCGCTTGCCTCGATTACCGCGTCACCCATCAACCTCGAGTTTGCGGGCCGGGCCTTGAAGGATCTCCTTCCTGCTTACGAAGCCAAGGCCGATATAGAGGCTATTCAGCGGGTCGTTTCGGATGTGTTCCACATTCGCCTGGCCGATCTTAAATCGAAGAAGCGCACCCAGCGCATTGCGTTCTGCAGGCAGGTGGCAATGTATCTATGTCGCAAGATCACCGGTAATTCATTCCCCAACATCGGCGAGCATTTCGGCCGCGACCACTCCACCGTCATCCATGCCTTCAATTTGATCGAGCGCCGCGTCACCAATGATTCGGCCTTTCGTTTCTCTATAGATAAAATTGAACGGGGACTGAAGAATGCGCCTGCGACCGCAATCCCGGATGGCCCGCAAGGTTATGGACAATCACTCGGGCAAGCCGGAGGGTGATGGTTTCCGGTCTAAGTAGCTGATCGCGGATAGATTGCGACCGTCATAGATCGCCAGTTTTTTGTTTGGCCGGCAGAACCGCGCCCGGCCCATCCGGGCTTTCAGGGCGTTACGGTCCAATCGGGCGCATTTCCCGCGGTACCGACTTCGCATCGAGCAGCTAGCGCGAGACGAGCAGAATTCGGGTGACGAAGTCGTCGGATGCATATCAGCGATTGCAGACTTTTCTGTTCGGTGCCTGCCGCTGCATTTTTTCCACGCCTGACTCAGCACCACGTCCATAAAAGCTTTGACACGTCTGCGCAGAGTTGGACCCTACCATGTCTTAATGGTTAACTCGTCTATCGACGAGAAAAGGGAGCACCGCGCGTAAAGCGATGAAACACGAGTACTGGGAAATAGTGCAAGCGATGCCAGCCGCGGAGATGGCGGATCTGATGCGGCGGTTCGAGGATTTGGGTCTCTATGGCGTATGGGCACCGCAGCTGCACGCGCCTCCGTTCCCAGCCATGGCCGCTGCCGCGATGGTGACCAAACGGCTCAAAATTGGCTCGGGAATCGCGCTGGCGTTCACGCGTAGCCCGATGGAGACGGCCCTCAATGCGCTCGATATCGACCGGTTGAGCGGCGGCAGAATGGTGCTAGGACTGGGAACAGGCGTTCGTGAATGGAACGAGCGTGCCTATGGCGTCATGTACGGTAAGCCGGTCGGCCATCTGCGCGAGGTCCTCACCACCGTGCGCGCGATCATCGAAAAGGGTAACACGGGAGAACTCGGGCAAATCGATGGTCAGTATCATAAGCTCGATTTGCGCAGCTTCAATCCCGGCCGAAAGCCGGTACGCAGCTCTATCCCTATCTACGTGCCGGCCTTGTTCGAGAGGACCGTAATCCTGGCGGGTGAAGTTGCAGACGGTTTACTCGGCCATCCGGTGTGGTCGCTCAAATGGATCACGGATCAGGCTGCCCGGCTCGAAAAAACGCTGGACGCCAAAGGCCGCAAGCGCAACGATTTCCACGTGAATCTCTGGAACTACGCGGCTATCAGCAAAGATCGCAAACAGGCAATCGATGATATGCGCGGCACCATCGCGTTTTATTCGAGTATCGCGCAGTATCAGAAATATTACGCCGCGCACGGATTCGGCGCTGAAGCGAATGCCGTGATCGAAGCCGCTGCGCGCAAGGCTACAACAGCAATGCTCAAGGCAGTGCCCGACGAGATGGTCACCAAGTTCGCAATCGCCGGCACACCGGACGAGGTGCGCGATCGCATTTCGAAGATGTGGGAATACGCAGACTCGATGACGCTGTCGCCACCGCAACATTTCATTCCATCCGCGCGCCTCGCCGAATATCGAACCGCGATCGTCGAGACGCTTTACAAGCACTAGGCTGGTGACCATTCACGCAAAGAGACAGAGGCGCCGTTGTAGAGTCTTTAATACAACACAGAAAAATAGGGTCCTCGAGCTTTGTTGTTCGTGGCGCTCGCCTCTGTCCTTTGCGTTTCATCTTTCCAGGTGTTTCACCGCCTAAGCAGCGCAGCGTACCAGCTTGCCGGGATATGCCTTTGTATCCTTGCCCTCCTCGAACGAAACCTCGCCATTGACCATAATCCAGCGATATCCGCGTGGCCGCTGCACCAGGCGCGAATCGTTATTGGGGGGCAGATCATAGATCATCTCTGGTTCTTCGACTGCGAGCTTCTCAAGATCGTAAATGATCAAGTCAGCCGCCATTCCTTCGCGGATGCAGCCTCGATCTTTGAAGCCGGCAACCCAGGCCGGCATGTAGCTCAAATGGAAATGCGCTTGCTCCAAAGTGATCGCTCCGGCATCACGCACCACGCGCGAGAGCAGGTCCGTTGGGAACATGCCGAGGGTCTGGAATTTGGCATGTGCACCGCCGTCGGAGAAACCTGCAACCGCCCGATGCGCCAGCATCTCGCGGCAATGATCCGGGCGCGAATTGAATGCCGGGGTCTGCCACTGCATTTTCCAGCCATCCGCCGCGGAAAGGTCCAGCAGCACATCAATGATGTGCTTGTCCTCGGTTTTGGCGATGTCGCCGGCGGTGCGGTCCTGATACCTCGCCCTGAGGTCTTCGCGATTGATTTTGCGGCAGATGAATTGAGAGATATCGCCGACACTCCTCGGTTGTCTGGTCTGGTCGTAGATCTGCTTCATCTGTTGCCGTCGAACGGGATCGCTTAGGCGGGCTATGCGCTCTTCGTAGCTGCCCATCAGCGCCTCGCGCCAAACATCAACATTATCAAAAAACGTCCACTTCTCACCGAAGCAGCATCGCAGATAAAGCGGTGCGGTTAGGGCATGCGCCACCAGAGGTACGCCGCGCTTGTTGTATTCGTCCACCACCGCGAGCTGGCCGCGAAACACGTCGGGCCGCTTTTCGATCGGCACCACCGCATTGAAAATCAGTGGCCGATTAGCTGTCTCAGCCAGCCGGCCGGCGAAATCCATGTCCCGTCGGGGTCCCTCCGCGCCCTCGTCGATATTGCCGGAAGCTTGCGCGAACTGGATGTGACCACGATCGTATTTGCGTAGTGCTTTTGCCAATGCCAGGTAAAAGTCGTCCGGCATGATATCCGAGACCATGAGCGTGCCGTCGTAGTCACGTTGCACCGAGATATTGCCGAGCAACCGTTGCGCCGCCCAACCATTCGCGCCGACCGCCATCGCCTCATCGATGATCTCGACCATGCGAGCGATTTCCTTTTCAGCAGGCGGCCGGCTCTTGGCCTCCTCGTATCCGCCCATGACGTAACTCACCAGCGGTGTGACCGGAACGAGTTGGATCATATTGACTGCTTTGGGCAGCCGATCGATTTGATCCATCCACTGTGGGAAGGTCTCCCACGTAAATGGCATTGCTGCCTTCATCGCCTCATACGGAATTGCCTCGTTGCGCTCCATTGAAAGCATCGATCGGTCCGCGTCCTTGGCGTGAACCGGGGCAAATCCGAACCCGCAGTTGCCGTTAGTAACAGAAGTAACGCCATGCCAACTGCCGATCGAGCACGCCGGATCCCAGAACACGGGAGCGTCATAATGGCAATGCAGATCGACGACGCCCGGGGCGACGACCAGCCCGGTGGCATCAAGTGTCTGGGACGCCTCAGTGGTTTTGAAATAGCCTATCCTGGCAATTCTGCCATCCTTGATGCCGATATCCGCTTTGTACGGAGGCGTGAGCGTGCCGTCCACGATAGTTCCGCCCTTTATTATTTTCTCGAACTCAGCCATAAAGTCCTCCTGCGCGGCCCAGTCAAAGCTGTCAGTTTCGCTCCATGCCCTGATTAACATTTTCAAGAGACAGGAGACGAGCGCCACATGGGGCCATCCTACTCCGTATACGCGCGAAGCGATCACGCCCGATCAGACCCTATGCGAATCTGCTCGAACAGCTCCACCTTCGCTTGTATGTTGTCCAAACCAGCGCGCGGAAAGACCTTGGAGGAAAAAACCCTATGGCCACCAACATCTCCGTATGCCTGTCGTTCGACTTCGACGCGATCTCGGTATGGCTCGGCAGCTTGAACGCTGCCTCCCCCAGCGCGATCTCGCGGGGTGAGTTCGGCGCGGTGGCGACCGAACGCCTCCTGCAAATGCTGGCGCGATGGGAAATCAGGTCGACGTGGTTCATCCCCGGTCACACCATCGATACCTACCCCGACTTGGTGGGCCGAATCGTCGATGCAGGACACGAAATCGGCCATCACAACTACTGCCATGAGAATCCAATTTCGCTCTCGTTAGAAGAAGAAAAACGCGTGCTTGATCGCGGCACCGATGCGATCCGGCGCATTACCGGAAGGCCGCCGGAGGGGTTTCGCTCGCCCGCCTGGGACTTAAGCCCCCACTCACTCGACCTTTTGCTTGAACGCGGATTTCTATACGACAGCAGTTTGATGGGCAATGACTACACTCCATATTACTGCCGCATTGGCGACGTCCCGGCCAAGGACGGTCCTTACGTCTTCGGGCGCGAAGTCGACCTGGTAGAAATCCCGGTAACCTGGGGACTCGACGACTTTCCCGCCTTCGAATGGCTATACGGCGTCAACCAGGGACTCTCGGCGGCGTCGCAGGTCTATGAGCGATGGGCCGGTGATTTCGACTATTTGTGCGAATTCGCTGGCAAAGGAGTTTATTGCCTGACGATGCATCCGCAGGTCATCGGCCGCGGCCATCGTTTGCTGATGCTTGATCGGCTCGTGGATCACATGAAGGAGCGCACCAGCGTAAGCTTCATGGCGATGGCGGAGGTCGCACGCGAGTGGAAGCGCAGCCATTCGGCGACTCCGGCGCAGGAGACCAGATGCATGCTCTTCAGTACAGATTCGTGCAAGCCTTGGAGTTACGATGAGGCGAAGAAGTGACTTGGTTATCTGGGCGCGATCCAATACCTGTTAGCCGATTGCAGAGTTCGGCCGTGTCAGGTTCTGCCCACCGCCCGAACTAAGTGCAATCCCGCCAATAATGATGGTTTAGAAACGTGCAATAATATCGTTTGCCATTGCTTCCAGCGACCGCGTAATGCCGTCGCGGTCCGAAGCTGCCAAGCCCGTGCACACGCGCGTGACGCCGATGTCCTCCAAACGCTTAATAACGTCCAGGCTCGGGGCGCTGCTGCTGGTAATATCAAAGCCGTCGGACTTGCGGCCCACCTTGTCGCATTCCTCTTTGAGCAGCGCAACCAGCCCCCTGATTTCGTTAACGAAATCAATTTTGCGCACGTCAGCATCGAGGATTGGCGTCAACGGGAAAAAACCATCGCCATAGCGAGCCGCCCGGCGCGCCGCCGCACGCGAGTGACCGCCGACCAGGACGGGCACGCCGCCCTTTTGCACCGGCTTGGGAAAACTGCGGATACGCTGGAAGCTGAAATGCGTGCCTTCGAACGTAGAGGGGTCATCGCGCCACAGCACGCGAAGCGCCTGCATCGCTTCATCGGTGCGTTTGCCGCGTTGATGGAAACTGAGACCGAGAGCGGCGAACTCCTCCGCGCACCATCCGCTGCCTATTCCGAGAAGCGCCCGACCCGTGGAAATTAGATCGAGCGTTGCGAGTTCCTTCGCAACGTACAGCGGATGCCTTTGCGGGAGGATCATAACGCCGGTGCCAAGCTTGATCTTCGAAGTTAACCCGGCCATGAACGACAGTGCGCTAATCGGCTCGACTATCGGAGTGTGGGGGCCACCGGGGATTTCTCCATCAGGAGTATAGGGACATTTGGTCTGGTGTCCGTCGGGAATCGCCGAATGGTCGGGCGCCCACAGCGATTCGAAACCACATTGCTCAGCAGTGCGTGCCACATGCGCGATTGTGTCTGGAGCGCTGAAAGCCCCAAGCCCCACAGATATAATGCCGATCTTCATAGCCGATAGACCTCGCACAATTGTCCTATTACGTCGAAGTGCCGCGTGCGCCAGTGCGGCCGATCCATGGAATTGTTTAAGTAGTATCTCGTTTGTCCCACGCAGCCGACATCCAGGATGTGCTGATGTTCTCTGCGCGGCGCTGCTCGGAGTATAAGGCTTACGCCGCCTGACTGGCGGCGTTTGCTCCACCGGTAGTGTTGGAGCCGGGCCCTGGCTCC
>JAMXLL010000166.1 GCA_024281015.1 Candidatus Binataceae bacterium | reverse complement strand
GCGAAGAAATTGTGATCAGCCAAGAGAGCACGGAAAGGAGCAAGCAAGGTATCATTTTCATTTGAGCGATCGAGGAGGGGCGTCATTGGCCGTGGTCGTTGAGTGAGATTTACCGATCAGGTCGTCGGCACGATTATAAAGCGCGGGGCGTTGCAAGCAACGCCCCTTCAATACTTCAGGCTCATTGACGAGATCAGGGGATCCAGGTCGCGCGGGAGCGCGAACCCTAGCGTTTTTAGTGGACCACGAGGTTGACAATGAACAGAACAACTATAGCGCCGACGATCGACATAATAAAGCCGGCCGGATGAAACGGCGCTCCTTCTGCCGGCTTTGAAAACAGGCGTGCAATGAACCCTCCGACGATCGAGCCGACGATACCCAACAGCGTCGTCATCAAGAGACCGGCATGAACATGCATGATCGATTTAGCGATGAGCCCTGCAACGAAGCCGACAATAATATACCAGAGGATGTTTAACATGGCAGATGTGGGTTTGAAGTGCGATTAAGTGCGATTAAATGGCGGACTTGCCGATGATCTATCAGTTCTAGTCAATTCTGTCGATTCCGTTTCGGAGGAAGTGATACCCTCGGTAGGCAACGCCGACATCGCCGGCATCGCCAACATCGCCGTCATCAGGAGATTCCCAAACCAGGCGACGGTTGTCGGTGTTGCCGCGCGATCCCCCAGTCACCCCCGGATTAGGCGTAGACCAGTAAGTGAATATCCTCCGGGAGAATAGCGGAAATGTTACGGATCAGGTTACCACGCAGGAGGTTTACCAGTGCGCTTCTTTGAGGAGCGCCGACGATCAGGTAGGAGGTGCCGATAGTCGCTGCGATATCCACGATCGTATCTGCGGGAGAGTCACTAATGGCATATGCTGGCAGAATGGTCGCGCCTTTGCCCTTTTCTTTCGCATATGAAAAGATCTCAGCGGCTTCCGGGTCGTCGAACCATTTTCGCTTTCGGTCCCCCGGCGCCATGACTGGTTGTTCACGAATGAAGAGCACATACAGGGGACGATCTGTTTCTTTTGCTTCTTTGATCGCGTAGTCGAGAGTCCGGCCTATGCCGCGGACGGCGCAGAGCATCGGCGGACCGGATGCCTCGTACGCTGGTACGGCAAATGAAACAGGCGGCACCGAAGGTTTGTGTTCCTGACTTGCTGGCGTCGGGATAAGCGCCTTTTTTTGTGCTCGTTCGGTAACCAGACCACGAAGAATGAGCCCAACAACAAGCACCGAGCTGGCAAAGAGCAAAGCATTCGGCTTATCAATGAACAAAGAGATCTCTATCGCCGTCATCACCAGGAAAGTGCAGGACATCAGGCCTCGTTCCCATTTCTTGAGATCCAGGGTTCGATCTGTAGAGGTGGCTCCTAGATTGGTCGCGATCGCGCCGACCACGCCTACAGCGTAGAGGTCTGCCAAACCTGAGACATCTCTGACAGCAATAACCAGAACTGCGGGAACGATCGTTGCAACAAGCAGACCGGCGTTCGGAACACCGAAATGATTCAGACGCTCGAACGTATTGGGCAACTCTCGGTCGCGGGACATCAGGAATGAGATCGCGATCAAATCGCAAATCGCAGTGTTAACTGCCGATAACAGAAGAACACCGATCACCAGCGACACAATCCAAGCTGCAAGATGACCGGCGATTGGTCCGATCTGGCCACCCACGAAAACCTGCGCCATGTAGCGCAGCATATAGTCGCGGACATTAGGGTTTCCCGGCGCATCGACCTCTCCGCTGTGTGCTTCGAGACCGGGAAGTGCATGCATCCCGAGGCCGAGGAGCGCTGTGAACAGGCAAACCTCAACCATAACCCAGGCAATTGCGGGAGTAGAGGTCTTGGCAACTGACGGTTTATCCTCGGTGCTACCGGGGTCGAGTTTCATCACGCTGGTCGCATTGGCGATTGCCTCTACGCCGGATAGCGCAAGCACAACCGCCACGAATCCGTTCCAGTTCGTCAAAAACCCTCCCGACATAGGTTTCAAATTCTGCAGCGCATCATGAAGATGCGGGATACAAAAGATGCCTAGCAGAACGACAACGATAACGGTCGGTACCGAGACTAAGAAAGCAAGGCCGCCGGTATGGCGAGGGCCAAAATAGTTTAATCCACCGATTCCAAGGATCGCTAGAAAGGCGAAGATCTCAGGATGCGCTACGCCAAGGTATTGAAAGGCCGAGAGCGCACTGATGGCTGCCGTGACGACGTAATCCGCGATTAAGAGAAAAGCGCCTACGATCGAAATGATTTCCGAACGATGTCGAACGCTTGCATAGACACCGCCTCCATTGGGATAGTACCGGCAGATCGTCATGTAGTTGAGTCCGACCAGACCTACCAGCAAGCACATCGCTGCGATCAGCCAGAACGATGCGTAGCCAGCGACGGCGAAAGCCAAACCGATGACGTAGGCTTTGCTCGTACCCCAGTCGCCATAAAGAATCGCCGCCGCGCGCGGCGTATCGACATTCCGCGGTCGCTTGGTCTTCCCGATGATCATGTGCCGAAGTGCTCAGACACCAGAATCGACCGAAACTGTATTTCCTTTGAGCCCAAAACGCGGAGTGCCTGCAATTGAAAAAAGAGTGACGTAGCAATTTGCATGAGTCAACGCTCGATTCTCCTAAGACTTGAATCTGATTCAGATTCTTGGCATTGATCTTGGTCGAGATGACCAAAGGAGCCGCTGTTCTACTTCTCCTATCTTTGTCCGCGGGATTAGTGATAAGAGTGCCGGCTCAGGAACATGTGGATGTTCCACTACCTCCCTACGATCCGCCGCCTTCAGTGTCGCACCATCGCGATCGGTCTGAAGTCGATCAGCCGATTCATCATCGATCTGCCAGTCGCCATTCCTCGCGCGGCGAGCGTCGGCGCAGCTCCAATCACAATCATCACGGCCGGCATGGTAAACCTTCCCACAAGCATTTCCACTGGCCTTGGGAAAAGCACCGGCGGGCTTATGCGAAAGTACGGGGCTCAGGCTAGCTAAGCGTCAACGTCGCGCCTTGCCGTTTCAATTCGGTCTGGACGAGCAAATGGTCGAGCTTTCTCTTCAGTGACAGTTGCGCGGCCGCAACACCGGCAGCGTGACCCGTAGCGAACGCCGTTCCGATAACGCGTACCGACGCTCCCGCGTACTGGTCTCCGTCTACAGCGCGTCCCGCGGCGAAAAGGTTTTCAGTGTCGCTGCTCTGTAAGCTTCTAAGCGGGATGTCGAATGTTCGATCATTCTTGATTGGTTCCCACGTGCTGCCAGCCCCTTTCTTTGGATGATACTCCACCGCCCACGCACCAAGCGCGATAACGTCGTCGAATGTTGCGCCTTCTATGACATCCGTTTTGGTGAGTCGATAACGCGCATTGATGTGCCGCGATTCGCGAGTGCCAATCATTGGTCCGGTGGATGTGATGTACGCACGCTGGCATCCCCGGATTCTTCGAATGGCCTGCAAATAGGACCAGGCTTTTTCGCGCGCGGAAATTTCCGCGGCAGTGAGGCTTGCCGCATCTCGCGCGTCGTATTCTTCGTCAATCAGATAGACAACGAGGTCTCCCGAGATCGGGATTTGAACCAGGAGGCCCGCTTCGTTATCCAGATGTTCAACGCCGTTCCGGCGAGCTTCCTGAATCGCGTTCGATACTTCTGTAAACGAGATGCGCTCAGTGCGTTCGACGCCGCCAATCCGCATTCCGAGCGTGCCGATATTGATGTTGCCATGGTTCCCGTATCGAACGGAGGCCTTGGCCTGATATGCCAGGTCGCATTCTCCGGTCGCGTCGATGAACGCGTTTGCTGAGAACTTCCGTAGTCCCGAATGATCGAAGATTGAGACGTCAGTGATTCTGCCGTTCTCCCGACCTGCTCCGACCAGCGTTGAGTGAAGAAAAATATCCAAATCCGCCTGCCGACAGACTCGATCGAGCGCGAGTTTTACTGCTTCAGGATCGAACGGTACGAAAACGCCGCGTAAACGAACCGGTCCGGCGATTGCTTTCAGTTGTTCCAGTTGTTGCAGGACTTGTTGGCCTACTCCATGCACAGCCTGGCGGGGGATGTCCTCGGCGGTGTAGAATCCGCAGAACGTCAGCACGTTTCTCATTGTGCTCGCGCCGCCGAGGCAACCGTATCGCTCGACCAACAGCGTGCGTGCGCCGGCTTGCCTGGCGCCGACGGCTGCTGCGACTCCAGCGGCTCCGCCGCCAATAACGATCACATCATAATGCTCATCTGAACGGCTCGGAGTCATGCGGGATTACGGCGCTAGTAGAGAAACGTAGCACAGGTCGTTGTCAATGGTCCATCAGGGTGGTGCCTGAATGGTTACGCCTGAGGTGTTGAGCTGCTTGGGGCAAGAGCGAATATGAGCCGCCCTAAGGAGACCGCCTGTTTTACGGGTGAGCGACTCATGGATTTGGCCCGTCTGACTTGGGCCAACCTCGACCTTGTCGAACTTTGGACGGCCCTTTAGGCCATATAATCCTGTAGGATACTATACGAAGAATGTTCGAACCTGGGACTGAACTTTTCTGTGCCTGTCTGAAATATCGGACCTTAGCAAGTTTATTGACTGTAGCCTAATTAGAAATACTTACATGAAAGCCCTTAATCTCCTTACTTCACTCGTCCACGTCGCCAAGCCTCTCGGCCTGGCCGCACTTTTAACCTTAATTACCTCCTGCTGTTGTTGCCCCGGTCCATATTGCAATGCGGATTATAGAACGGTAACACGGATGCCCGGAATCACTAATACCTCGGGTAAATAATCCCATTCTATATTCCTGTGAAACTAAGCCGGGCTTGTTGCGACTCGTCTTTTGCGTGTGAGGACGGCCGTTTCAAAGGACGCGCCGGACAGGCTTACAAATCTATTGGCGGTTCTTGTCACGCTCTTTGGGTTTCCTGAGTTCGAATGCGAGCTGGTCGGCGCTTTTATGCGTACGGCGGGCGCTTAATTATCAGGCGGGATTTATCGGAACGGCAATCAAAGAAGCTGCCGACACTATCGCAGCAAAACTCGAGAAGCTCGCCAGAATAGACCTATGACCTTCAAAGAATGGTTCCAAATATTGGACGACGGACCGATGTTCAGCGTCAATTTAAGCGTTTGCTCGATGCCGGGTTCGTCGCCGCAGCACTGTGCGAACTGGTGTCGTGGTGGCACCTGCGGATTTTCATTGTTTCCCCCCGGGGGACAGTTTTCCACCGTGGTTGTAGGAAGATTTGGGTTGTTAAACAAGACGCACCCCCCACCGCGCACTACTACTATTGAGAGGCACGGGTGAGAAAATAGCCAACCCTGATAACATGCTCGGCGTATCGTTACTCAGTCTTGAGCAACGCTATGTCGCGAGTCCATTCCGCTTACTTAAAGGATCTGCGCGCGGCGTTGCCTGCCGATCCCTTTAAATAAAGGCGCGGCGAGCCCCCCGATCAATCCCCAAGAGCTGCCGCTGGAGGAAATTGACTGAGGCGAAGGATCATTCAAGATTCCGGGAGGTGCGTGCTGCATGATTACGGCAATCGTCCAATATCGGCTGCCATCGAGCATCGACCTCAAGGCCTGCGCCGAGCATTTCCGCGAGATCGCGCCAGGCTTTCGGACGACGCCGGGGCTTATCCGCAAGCAGTTTATTTATGCCGAAGACGGCTGGGCCGGCGGCGTCTATCTGTGGAAGACGCGGGCTGACGCAGAGGCATTCTATTCCGGACCGTGGCTGGCCGGGATCCGCGAGCGCTATGGCATGGACCCGCAGATTAAGTATTTCCACACCGCTTGCGTGACCGACAACTTGGCTGAGGCGGTGCTACTCCCCGACACGGAGTAGTCCAAGCTCTCTATGCTCGCTAGTATTGTCCCCACCTGGCTCGTCTGGCTTCTTATGGTCGTCACCCTCGGGCTCATGCTCGTCTCCGGTTGGCGAGCCCCGCATTAGCCCCAGGTCAAAACTCAAAATCAAATTTTCGAAGTTTCGCAAAGGTGAAGATTGTGGCGGAAGCGTCAAGGCCGCGGCTCAGTTGTCGCTAGCAAACTCCGAGGTGGCCCACGCGGCAACGCCAGTCCTGCAGTTGGTCGTAGTATTGAATCGACACTTGGTTACCGGCGTATTTGTGATGATTCCGTAATCTTCTTGGCAAGGATATACTTGCCTGGGGCACTTATGGTAAAGGGGACCGAAGTAATTGGGGTCTGTCCATAACTGGCGACAGAGAGCAGCATTAAACCCGCTGCGAGGACTGAATTAGAAATGAAGCATTTCATGGCATTGTTCCTGTGGTTTCTTATGATTAAAGCTGCGCGGTCCTCCGGCTTGCAGCCGAGACCGATACCGCTTTCGCAGCAATCGTCCTCCCCCAAAGCAGGCACAATGCCAGGCGAGTTTTTGCCGCTACTACTTAGAACGCGGCGACCATTCGAGCCAGCCACGTTCCGATGCTGGGACTAGCGCATCTCGGCGCTGGGATGCGACTGATCCGGACAAGCCATGATCGATCCCAAAGACTTAGATTTGCCGCTGGAGGGAATGAGCTTGTAAGCCAAAGCGCGACCGTGTTATGGACGAGTTATGATCGCAGCGAACGCTAGCGTCATCCGTAAAGCGTACGACGACTTCGCCAAGGGGGACATCCCCGCGGTCCTTGAGGCATGGGACACATCGATCACCTGGCATGTGCCGGGTCATAGTCCGTTATCGGGCGATTACAAGGGCCACGACGAGATCGTCGGATTTTTCAAACATATCTTGGCACTGAGCGGAGGTATCTTTGCCATCGAGGTTCATCATGTTCTTGCCGAAGAGGATGTTGTAGTGGCGCTCGTAACTGTGAAGGCGGAACGAAACGGCCGCTCCGCGGCGTTCCCAGAGGTACATGTATTTCGGCTTGCGAATGAAAAAGTCGTCGAGTTCCGGGAATTCCAAGGGGACGAGCAGACAGAGGATCGCTTCTGGTCGTAGCGGACGCTCCTGTGGCTCTCATTCTTGCGCTCATGCTCTTCAGCGGCTGGCGAGCTCCGCACTAATGGAATTCCAAAAATCCAAAAATGAGATTGGCGCGGAGACTCCATCGCCCCTCGTGCCATTCTCGTTGCTGCGTAGCACAATTGTGGCTTCAGAGTCTGATCTCAAGCTATGATCGATCCCCAAGACCTGCCGCTGGATGAAATGAGCTTGGGCTCCAAAGCACGCGTTTCGAGAGCTTCCGCTATCTGGTCCCTGCGATGGCTGTTGGACGATGCTTGGTACTTCTCTAACGCAAACAAACCCAGAAGGGGAAGATGGTACCGATATCCGGCCCTGTTAACTCAGGAGATATTGGCTTGCCAAGGCAAATCAAAAATCGAACCCCGCCAACCCTAACCCTAAGGCAATCAGGACAGTACCAAGGAAGATCGATCTCTACATCGGTTGTTCGGAGTTTGAATACCAGGGAGATCTCACCACCATGCATCCGATCGGCGAGACCCGGTCGATGTGCATCTCGCTCGAGCTTGTTGAGTTGCAATTTCGATAGTGTTCCGGATCCTTGAGCGGTGAACGATAGATGTCCGTCCACGAGTTTCAATTCTCCAGGAACATAGTTGATACCCCTAATCAGCAATCCCACACTGCTCAGTCGTCCTGAACTCTGTAGCTTCATGTACAACGAACGCCTGCCTTTCATCAGTTACTAAGGGATTGGGAGCACCGAGTTTCAGAAAAAATTCTTGCGCGGAGCCCGCCCGGGCTAGGTTCTTCCGGTGATTAGTCATCAGGACGGGTGCTGGCGACCGTCTTTTTCAGAGAAAAAATGGTTTGGAAAAAATCAGCCGTGTTCAATCCTGTAGGATTCCGGCATGAAAAGTGCGAAAACCGAGCTGGATTCAATCCGGATTAGTTCGACTTCGATTGAGCTTTACCTCTCGAGCACGGAGCTGGCCGGGTTACTCAAAGTTAGCGACAACGAAGTAGCGAAGTTGGCTCGGAGCGGTGTTCTGCTCCGGCGCGCTAGTCCATACGATAGCCGCGCTTTCGTTTATCCAGTTTGGCAAAACATCACTCGCTTTGTTGAACGCCAACGCGCCAGGCGAGAAGCGGCGCAGCTTGATTTTTTGACACAGAAAGCCCGTCGAGAAAAGACGCAGGCCGCACGGACGGAGTTGGAGCTAGCGATCCAGCAACGCAAGTTTGTTTCCATCGACGAGGTCGTTCGCGAATTTAGGCCGAAGTGTCTCGCGATACGCCTCGCCCTGGAGCGCCTGTTAGAGGTCGGCGTGCCTGAAGCGGTCGTGAACGAGGTGCTATCGATTCTTGATAAGGCCCCCGAGCCGAGAACGAGCACCGAACGGCGACGCGCCCCGTTGACGCGTGTACGGTTCCGCGAGTAAAACTGGGTGGTATAGCCTCTTTTGCAGAGAGATTTGAGTGCCGCCCGGTCCTCTATTGCTGTCAATCCGCTTCGATCCAGACAAACCGCGCTCGCCCTGGGGCGCAATCAATCGGCCGGTTGAGTGGTGAAACGAACGTAAGCGTCAGAGCAACACCACTACGATCTGACAAAGAAAGATATGAGTCCGCTGGCACTGTCTACCAAGGCATGCGCGAGCATACCGGGACGCAGGCTGCCACGCCAGTGTGCAAGCAGCCCATAACAGGCCCCGCCGCCCGTGATGATCAACATCAGTTTCCAGCCCTGATATCGATGGAAGAGGCCGAAGGCAATGGCCTGCAACCCGATTCCACCTACGAAAGAGCGAGTGAGTGCGGAAAATTGTCGCTGGAGGTATCCGCGAAAGATCACTTCCTCGCAGAAACCTGCGGTCAAAGACAGCAGAATCCAA
>JAMXLL010000165.1 GCA_024281015.1 Candidatus Binataceae bacterium | reverse complement strand
GTCTGCAAGCCGAATAGGCTCGGTCAGCGCGATCTGCAGGCCGGCAACGAGATTTTCTATCGTCGGGCGGGCGGTAAAGGTGAAAGCCAAACCCACGATTCCCGCCGAGGCTAGCACGGTTCCGCCGAGTGCACTCGCCCACTGGAAGGTTGTAAGCGCGATGCCGAGTGTTACTACGAAGATCGCAACCGATGCCACTCTGCGGAAGACCTCGAACTGTGTGCGCACCCGGCGCGCCCTGAGATTGCCGGGTATGTCGAGGCGAAACCGCTCAACGAGCATATCCTCCGCAACTAGCATGACGCGGTTAATCAGCCAGGCCACCCCTCCGATCACCAATAAGGCGATTACGTGCTGAACCAGATCATCAATCGACGGATGAATTTTCAGAGACGGCATTACAATATCGAGGGCGAGCAGCGGGAAGATCAGTCGAAGTGGAGCGGCGCAATGGCGTGTGATCGACTCCTCGAGTAGGTTATGGCCTCGTGCTGCCATCCGGCTTAACGCAATAAACACAAACGCATGTGTGAGCAGGCCGGCAATGATCACGCCAACCGCTGACCCGGCATTTATAGCAACGATGGACCAGTCCTTATCCCACATTTCCTTTGGCTCCCAATATCGGACCTCATGCGCTATGGATCATCGAAAGTCACCATTCGCGTCTTGTTCAAGGGGTGCCGGATGTTAACGGCTCAAGAAGGCTGGCGAACCGCCATGCGATTCACCATCGTCGAAGTGAGCAAGCCGAGAACTTAGGAGTGCCCTCAGGTCACTGACGACAACACCCGGCCGGACACTTTTGTAGATAGCGCTCGCCTCTGACGTACCGAGGAGAGTCTACGAAACGACGAGGACGCTTAATGATTAGTCAAGCGGCGGCGCATGAGATCGGAGAACCGCGCCCTCCGAAGGTGTGAATCGCCAGTCTCTTTTGTTGGATGGTGTAGCGCAGAATCCTAATTCGATTACAGGCTCGGTTTCTGGCCAGCATAACCCCCCCAACTCTGCGTAACGATCAATTTATCTCCATACGCGATTGCATGAGTGTGGTCAATGCTTCTAACTGGCCAGCGAGTGGGAAGTTTAAACCATATTGGTGAGTGCAATTTTCTGATGAGCCATCAGCTTGCGTATAGCGAGGACTCATGCGGTAGCATACTTTTCTTTCGGTCGGTGGGGCGATTTCAGCGGCATCAGCACTGGTAACAGAGGTGCCGAAGACCAAAGCTGATTTCAGACTTCACAGCAGGAATCTCCGTTGCTGCGGCCGAAGCCAGACTAAAAGCATGGGACCATCCGGTTGACAACTAGGTCCAACAGATCAAACAGTGCCTTCGTGCGACTAACTATTTTTTGTATCCTGGCGTGTCTGCTGTTTCCGTCCTTAAGCCGAGCGCAAGTTCCTGTCTTCGACATCTCACGAGCGGCCAGCACGATTAAGTTCCACGTGCAAGCGTCGATAGCCATCGAAGGTACTTTCGACAAGTGGGATGCCACCTTAACGTTTGCTTCCCGCGATGTTACGACAGCGGTTTTGGAAGCCAGGATTCAGGCAGGCAGCGTGGATACCGGGAGTAGCATCAAGAATAACACGCTGAAAGGCAGTGACTTTTTTGACGTAAAGAACAATCCGTATATCACGTTCAGATCGACGAGAGTTGTACAGACCGGCCCTGATACTTTTGAATTGGATGGCAACTTTACCATACGCGGAGTGACCAAGGCCGAGAAGCTGGCGCTGACGGTTTTTGGTAAGGGGACAGGATCCGGCGAGATCAAAGGGACAATGGCCTTTGATCGTAAAGACTATGGGATGAATAGCGGTATTCCCTTCATCAGGATCGCCAATCGTGTCGAGGTAAACGTGAACCTCAAGGCGAAAAGGGTGAGCGGACCTCCTCCCATTTTTAAGCAATAGGGGATGGACTTGCCCCGATTTGATGAGCACGCCGAAAAGCGCAAGTAATCGCAGCATGCCCCCTGAGGATTCTTGTATGACGGATTTGGAGAGGATCCTGGATGTGATCAAGAGGTGGAAATCGCTGATCGCGATGGCGGCAATTCCGTTGACGCTCTATTTTTCACTTCCAGTTCTGGGCCTCGCGCAACAGCAACGGTTGAGGGATGACGTCGAACAGTTAGCGGTCGATCTCCATGCGGGCGTGGATCGCTCGACATTAACTGAACCGCAGAAGGAGCAATTACGAGACGACTTCAAAGAGCTGAGGCGAGCTCGTCAGAATCACGAAAGGTTCGCTACGATGCGCGCAGCGCGGAGTATCCGAACGGTGTTGGATAGCGGCGCCTTTAAGCCCGAGGACCGGCAAAGAATTGAACAAGACATGCAGGCCATCCGGGAAGCACGCGAGAGTAACAGCAACGGGTCAGGAATGGGCCGGGGCCGGTTTCACCAGTTTCTTGATCGCTAAGCGAAATCGGCAAATCCTGCGTCAAGGCAAGCGCGAAATTGGAATCTCGATTGGTTAGGTGAATGCGACGGGTAGCCAACCAACGCTGGATGCGCGCCTTAACGATCATTTTCGGCCTGATTACGACCGCCACAGTTACCGCATTAAAACAATATTATCCACGGGTATTTGAGTGGGCTGACCTCAAGACATCTGACTTGCGGCTCTATCGCGGTGCCATAGATAGACCAACTGGCAACGTTGTAATCGCCGCTATCGACGACAAGAGCATTGCTGAGCTAGGCCGATTTCCCTGGCCGCGCAGCGTGCAAGCCCGGCTCGTGACAGTCTTGCGCGAATATGAAGTAGCGGTAATTGGCTTCGATGTAGCGTTCAGTGAGAACGACCCGGGCGACCTCGAACAACAAGAAGTCGTACACCGCCTCAGAGAGGCCGGCATTGGCGAGACCGTGGTGCAGAACGCGCTCAGAAGCAGCAATGATCTGGCATTCGCGCAGGCGATGCAGCAGCAGGGTTCGACCTACCTGGGTTACTTCTTCCGCAGCCACATGTTTCATGAAGCGACCGGAGCAGAAATTGGCTCGTTTCGCACCAGCCTGCTTCAGCCGTGGCCGGTCGGCTACAATCTGACAATCAGAGCCCCTGGCGCGCGGCAGCAAACATACGTCGCGACCGGCTATTTGCCGCCGATCCAGCTGTTGAACAGCGCTGCCCGCGGCACGGGTTATGTCGATATCGATGACGACTCAGACGGCGTTGCGCGCACGGAGCCAATTGTCATCAGATTCGACCGACGCTATTGCGTCCCGTTGTTCCTCGCGATGGCTGATGCCTACCTCGGGCGGCCTCCACTGACATTGCGGTTTGATGCCGATGGAGTAAGCGGCGTCGAGATTGGCACTCTGGAGATTCCCGTCAGCCAGTCGGGCGATATGATGGTACGCTTACGTGGCGAGCCGGGCGCCATGCCCCGGGTCTCAATCGCAGATATCCTGGCTCGCCGGGTCCCCGCTGCCAGGCTCGCGCACAAGGTGGTGCTGGTTGGCCTGACTGCACACGCTATCGGGGATCGGATTGTCGCAGCGGTGGGAGGCGATTTTCCCGGCGTCGAGTTTCAAGCGACCGCAATCGACAATGTGCTCGCCGGGGACTTCATCTCAAATTCGATGTATCTCACCGCGGTCGAACGGTTCAGTGCGTGGCTGATGGGTGCAGCCGCAGCGACTGCTGCAGCATTTATGACCGCGTTTTCCAGTGCCGTGGTGATGATGGCACTGGCGGGTGCTTATATCGCCTATGCGAGTTGGCAATTGTCCTCTCACGGACGCCTGCTCGGGGTAATCTTTCCCCTCGCCACTTTGCTCGCGACATATTTAATGGTGGTCAGTTATCGCTACTTCGCTGAGGGCAAGGAAAAGCGGTTCATCCGTTCAGCCTTCGAGCTCTATGTTCATCCCGATTATGTGGCCACGCTCATGCAGGATTCGAGCACATTGAAGCTGGGCGGCGAGCGGCGCCATCTGAGTATCCTGTTCGCTGACATCATGGGGTTTACTTCGCGCGCCGAGCGCTCCGAACCCGAACCCCTGGTTGCCTTGCTTAATACTTATATGACGGCAATGACTAATATAATTTTCGAAACGGGAGGCGTAGTCGACAAATTGATGGGGGACGGCATCATGGCGTTCTGGGGGGCGCCTTTGCCGGCGAAGAATCCAGCCCGCGACGCGATCAACAGCGCAATCAGTATGCAGGCTGAACTGCGAAAGCTGGCGGCGAGTGACCGTCGCTTCAGTGATATTCAAATCGGCATCGGCATCGCCACCGGCGACGTGATCGTGGGAAACTTCGGCGGCGAGAAAAAATTTGATTACTCAGTGATTGGCGATACGGTCAATCTGGCCTCGCGGCTTGAAGGGCTGACCCGGCAGTTCAAGGTGAACATCCTGGTCAATCAACAGACCTACGATGAAGCCGCAGGCGACTACGTGGCCCGCCAGATTGGCCTGGTCAAGGTAAAGGGCAAGGATCAACTCGTGCCGGTAGTCGAGATCGCCGGCCATCAGAGCGACAGCGTCGACCCGGCCCGCTATCGCCGTTTCAGCGACGCCCTGGCGCTGCTACGGCAAGGTCAATCCCCGGAAGCCGACTTGCGCAGCTTGCAGCGCGAATGGCCTCAGGACCACGTTATCGAGATGTGCCTCGAACGGCTCCACAGCGCCGAGGGCAATCCACCCCGCCAGATTATCTTCGAGTTCGATACCAAGTAACATCCGCAAGCCGCCGGCGCCGACTGTTCTGCAGAGATCACTTCAGCCCGAACCGCCTCTTGTCCCTATTCTCTTTCGCCTGCCGATGCTTTCTTTGACGGGCAGGCTCGCCGGCAGAAAAGGGTCCCTGATGGCTTTGCTCCGCGACTCCAGCCAGGTGTCCTGATGTTATGGAGAGGTGGAGAGTGATTATGCGATAGTCGTCGGCACAGTCGCGCAGGACCGAGGTTGTAAGATGAAGGTGATTGTAGTTCTGTTAACAGTTTTGTTCGTGTTGACCGCAACGCCTGAACTTCATGCGGCTTCCGAACACAACAGCGCTGTCGGGAATACGGCCGATCACACTGTGCACCCGGGCGAAACTATTCCACCGGGCACCATCATCACGCCGCAGAACTGGCAGACGTATCGTCAGTTTATGCCTGACGGCATGGCGGCGATGTTTGAGGGTAGATACTTCTGGAAAATGCCGCCTGATGTCCAAATGGTAGTAAGTCCGACGAGCATCGTGCCGCTGCCGAAGAACTATCTCGCTGCAACTGAGAAGTATGCAGCCCAGGTCAGGATAATCGAATTGCCGAGCGGCGGTCTTAGTCTGCAGGGCTATCGCGGTGGAATAGCATTCCCCAACCCGCAGGAGCCGCATCTGGGATGGAAAGTATTGATGAACCTGTGGTATCGCTACACGCCTCAGCTGCTGGTCGTCACTCACGGCTGGGATTGTGCGGTCAATGGATCAGGTAATGCGAGCTGCGAGTCCTACGAATCAGTGGACCGTCAGCTCAGCTATAATACCGACAGCGGCGTGTCGGACGATGTGCCGCGGCCTGATGCTAAATACTTTACCCAATGGTTCATGGTGCTCGAACCCGAGCAATCTCGCTATACAGCTCAACTCACGATCAACTACGTTGATTTGACCAGGCCCGAAGACTTATATGCATTCCTTCCTTCACTACGGCGATATCAACCGGTAGCCAGTTCGGGACGCTGCGCACAAACTCTTGGAGAGGATTGGACCGAGGAAGATTTTCGCAGCGGGCTGGATTCGAATGTGACTGAACTTCAGGCGAACTATCTCGGCCATAGAAGAATCCTGGCGTTAGTCGATTTCAGGGCTCCTGATAATCCCTTCCCGGACGGATTTTTCATGCCGGTGATTTGGCCGAAGCCGTCATGGGGCAAATGGCAGCTGCGCGATGTCGATGTTATCGAGGTTAGAAAGATTCCGTCGAAGGCAGCCGGGTATTGCTACGGTAAAAGAGTCATGTACGTGGATTCGCATAATTTCTCGCCCTTATGGGAGGAACTATTCGATAAACAGATGAAACTCTGGAAATTCCAGACAACTCTGCCGCAGCGGGTCGAAGTGCCGGGCGTAGGCCCGGCGGTGACCCCGGGTTTCGACGTCGAACTGGTCTGGGACATCCAACGCGACCACGCCTCGGCGGCGGGAGAATCGGCAGGATCGGTTTACGTCAATGAACAAGCACCGGCAGAGTTTAAGGACGTGCCGCGCTATACGACGCCCGCAGGCCTCAACCTGATTATGCGCTAGGTGCGGACGTTCAAGTTTGGAGCGCGCCGAACATCAAAGAGCCGGAGGAAGCTGATGAAAGTCGGCCCCATCGCCAAGCTGATAGCACCGGTTGCGATTATCAGCTCCTTTGCCGCCGCCGGCGCCGCCTTTGCGCTGGGCGAGCGCTCCGCCAGCCATCAAAGCTGCGCCTTTGTGGGTTACCGATATTAACGGCGATTTTATTGCACGTGGGCGCAAGCTGCCCGACGGCTTCATAGTTCAGATCGATGTGAAATGAATCTGAATAGCGTTAACTCGGCCCCACCATGCACAATCGGAGTGCAGCATGGTTAGCTTTATCGACCGGTGCCGGGCGGCTGCTTAAGCGCTGTCCAATAGCCCGGTTTGACGTAGTCCCTCGTAGAGGATTATCGAGGCGGCGTTGGCTAAGTTGAGGCTGCGCACACCGTATTCAAAAATCGGTATCCGATATGCTAATCCGCGCCGCGACTCGAGGAACTCGCGCCCTAATCCCCTCGTCTCGCTGCCAAACACCAGGAACTCGCCCAAGTTGAACTGAGCGCGCACGTAAGCCTGCTCGGCGTGTGCGGAGAAATATTTGAAATTGGAGGCGTGCGGCGTTTCATCTTGAAGCGCGACGAAATCGTCCCAGTTGTCATACACGCGCAAATCAACCAGCGGCCAATAATCCAGGCCGGCGCGTTTGAGGTAGCGATCCTCCAGCGAGAAACCGAGCGGGCCGACGAGGTGCAAGCGGCTCCGGGTTGCGGCGGCCAACCGTGCAATAGATCCCGTATTCTGAGGGATTTCAGGACGGACCAGGACAATATGAAAAGCCGGGTCGCTCACTCTCGGTGAGCGGTCTCCGCTGCCGCAAACCTGATGGGATATCGACGGCCATGTACCACGAGTGAAAAAGTTTCCCCTTCGTCGGCAAAAAAATTGTTACTGAGATGGTAATAGGCAGTGCGCAAAAAGCGCGCCCTGAAGGCCCCGCCCTTGACCCGGCAATAAAGCACATTGTCAGGTCCGACCTCCAGGCTCATCGGGTCGAGCGGCTCCTGTTCCTCATCATTGGTGACGATGTCAAAGCCGCCATTGGTCTGGTAGACGGTTTTGACGACGTAAGGAGTATCCTCGACTGTAATGGGCGCGCGCTCCTCGGCGACTTGAAGATAATAGCCGCCATCCGGGTTGCGCTTGATGCTGCGGCTGAAGAGGAGCGCGATACGCGGGTTATCGATCCGTTCGTCGTCGGTGTACCAGTTGCCATCGCGCCGGAACGAAATTTTGCCCGATTCGACTGCGTAGAAACCCGCACGTCCCATGATTGTTCTCACCGGGCCTGGCGGACTTGACCGGACCGCGCTTGGGAGGCCGCTGTTCTACCGGCTCCGACTGTCGAGGATTATGGTTACCGGACCTTCGTTCACCAGTTCGACATCCATGTGTTCGCCGAAGACACCCACCTCAACTTTAACACCCCGCCGTCGCGCGAGCGAGACAAAGTATTCGTACAGCTCGCGAGCCTGTTCAGGAGGCGCCGCATTGGAAAAAGATGGTCGTCGCTGGCTGGTATCGGCATGCAAGGTGAATTGCGAGATTATCAGCAATTCGCCCTCAACAGCGGCCAGCGCAAGATTCATTTTGCCGGCCTGATCGGCGAAAACTCGGAGACCCGCGACCCGGTCTTCAATAAAGTCGGCATCACGCGCCGAATCGCCTTTACCGACGCCGAGCAAAACCACGAACCCCCGGCCGATTCGGCCCACAGGAGCGCCGTTAACCCGAACCTCTGCCCTGTTTACGCGTTGAACGACCGCACGCATTAACCCGTTCCGTCCTCCTGCTCAAAATGCGACGCTTGGCGAAAAAGTGCGACGCTCTCGCGAATTTCCCCGGCCTGCTATAGTCTGTGGATCTGATGATTCCGATCATTCTACGCCTCGGCCCGATCACGATTTACAGCTACGGGCTGATGATGGCGTTAGGGTTTATCGCTGCCGATCTGTTGTTGACCCATGAGTGCCGGCGCCGGGCCGTTAGCCCCGAGGTAGCGACCTCGCTGCTCGTATGGGCCGCTATCGGCGGACTCGCGGGCGCGCGCATTTATGACGTTTTCGATAATTGGCGGGCGTATATGAGTCATCCAATATCGATTGTCTTCTCCGGCGCCGGTTTTGTTTGGTATGGTGGTCTGATCGGCGGAATCCTTTCGAGTTGGCTGGTTGCCAGGCATTACCGGATATCGTTTCTGACCATAACAGATATGTGCGCGGCTCCGCTTGCGCTCGGAATGGCATTTGGGCGCATGGGTTGCCAGCTTTCCGGTGATGGCGACTGGGGCCTGCCCTCGAAGTTGCCGTGGGCGATGGCTTATCCAAGGGCCATCGTCGGATGGGGTCCGGATACGGTGCTGAAGCTCGATGGCCATGGCAATCTCGTATCGGGCTTTTTTCCCGGCGTGCGAGTTCATCCTGCGCCAGTTTACGAAGCTATTCTTTATGTGGCGCTCTTTGCTTTCCTCTGGTCAATTCGCAAGAAAGTCACCCTGCCGGGTGAACTTCTTTACCTCTATCTGATTTTGGCGGGTACTGCGCGGTTTGTCGTGGAGTTTGTCCGCATCAATCCGCGCGTACTTTGGGGGCTCAGCGAGGCACAGATCATCTCGCTTGTTATGATAGCGACCGGCAGTATGGCATGGTATTGGTCGTCCAGGCGGCGGGCTGAAATCGTGAGCGCTGGGCGCGAGCCGTTAAGGGCCTAGGAATGAGCAGCAAGGCCAGAGTACTTTCGGCCATCGCCTTAGGAGCGCTGTTGATCGCACTGGGCCTCATCAGTTTCGTGAATTACCAGACGGCCGGTTCCTCGCGTCCCGACCTTGAGGTCCCTCGCTTGGGCAAATCCGTGGCAGCAGGCAAAATGGCTGCCGATTTCACCCTTAAGGATCTAAATGGTAAACAGACCACACTCGCTTCGCTGCGCGGAAAGGTCGTCTTCTTGAATGTCTGGGCAACCTGGTGCGCGCCCTGCCGTGAGGAGATGCCATCGATCGAATCCCTTTACGATGCGTTCAAGGCTAATAAGGATTTCGTGGTGTTAGCCGTCAGTCAGGATACTAATGGCGGTACTGTGGGTCCATTTGTAAAGGAAAATCATCTGCAATTCAGGGTCCTCCTTGATCCCCGCAACGAGGTCGGCGAGCGTTACGACGTCAGCGGCATTCCGGAAACCTTCATAATCGGACGCGATGGCCGGATCGTCGCGCACCACGTCGGCCCCTATGACTGGTCGAATGCTGATATTCGCGAGGCGTTGCAAGAGCTAATCAAATCAAGGCAAGGATAGAACCGCAGGTTCCGGCAGTCGGGCCGGCGGTATTTCGACGAACAGGCGGATTTTGGATGTCAGCTAAGAAACGGAACCGGCTCATTGGCGTAGCGACAGTCGCGCTGGGCGTGTGCATTTTCGTAATCGGTGACCTCGCTGTGCGGCGAGCTCAGGCATTACCCGACGACACCTATAAGGAACTCCAGACATTCGCCAATGTTCTGGCGATCGTGCAGAAGAACTATGTGGAGCCGGTTTCGACCAAAGAGCTGATCAACGGTGCAATTACCGGAATGCTGTCGTCGCTCGATCCGCATAGCGCCTATCTCACCCCCGACCTCTATCGCGATCTCGAAGTCGAGACCCGCGGCAGTTTCGGCGGCCTTGGTATTGAAATCACCATTAAAAACGATGTGCTCACCGTTGTCTCGCCCATCGAGGGCACGCCTGCCTACACCGCGGGCATCAAGGCCGGCGACCAGATCATCAAGATCAATAACGATTTCACCAAGGGGATGACTTTGACCGACGCGGTCAAGATGATGCGTGGACCCAAAGGCAGCGCCATTCACCTGACGCTACACCGCGAGGGCATCCCTGAGCTTTTCACCGTTGCAGTAACCCGCGATGTGATTAAGATCCAGTCGGTCAAATCCAGGCAACTCCGCGACGGCTATGACTACGTTCGTATCACCACGTTCCAGGATGGTACCAGCGAGGATGTGACCAAGACGCTCGAGAAATTCAGCAAGCAGGACCACGGCCACATCAAGGGTCTTGTCCTCGATTTGCGAGATAACCCCGGCGGTTTGCTGAATCAGGCAGTATCGGTCGCAGATACTTTCCTGGATGGCGGTCTGGTGGTCTATACGCAAGGACGGCTGGACAACCAACAGCAGAAGTACTTCGCCCACAAGAAAGGTGAGTTCTCAGACTATCCAATGGTAGTGCTCGTTAACGGCGGCAGCGCCAGTGCCAGCGAGATCGTAGCCGGTGCCCTGCAGGATCAGCGACGCGCGATTATCGAAGGCACTCAAACCTTCGGCAAGGGCTCGGTGCAGACCATCCTACCGCTCGACGACGAATCTGCCCTGCGACTTACCACGGCGCGGTATTTCACCCCGAATGGCCGCTCGATCCAGGCAGTCGGCATAACCCCCGACATGATAGTTGAACCGCCGAAGCCGACGACGGCAGCACTGGACTTACCTGGAGCCGAGATGGGCGAAGACGAGGAAATTCGCGAGAGCGACCTGCTGCATCATTTTAAGAACAACCAGAAGCACCCGCTCCACGGCGGCACATCGGCGAATCAGAACAATGGGGCGGCCTCTCAGCCCGGACAATCGAGCGCCAACGAGAAGGGGAAGACCGCAAAGGCGCAGCCCGATGTCCAGTTGGACAAGGCGATCGGCATTCTAGAGCACTGGAGCAAATACAAAGTCGAACTCGCCAACGCAGACGATGCGTCAGCCTCGGCAGGGTCAAACCAATGACTACTGCCAAGCTCTGATTGCTGCACCCGTAAGAGCGTCGAGCCTGTATGTTCAGACATCGAAAATGATCCGGGCACTCCACTGATTGCCGGCTTTTTTTAGATTCATTTGGTGATAAGTGACCGCTTTAATCTCGCCGCGCGATACATGCCGGCTCGGATCAAATGCTTCTCCTCGTATGACGACGTGAAGCCCGCGGCCGCGCTCGTCGAGATCTGCTTCGCGCCAAATGAACCCGTCTGCTGCGAAGGTCTGAAGCAGTTCTGTCAGCAGATCATGCATTAAACCGATATCGTCGTCAGCAACAACTTCGAACGTGCGCGTCTGCTTGCTCGCGACGCTTGAGGGCTCGACCAGGAGGCTCGCTAAAACCAGCGCCGCCCGGCGAAAGAGCCCGGCTCGGGTCGGAGCGTTGACTTCGATACCGATATCACCGGTATGCTCCAGGTCGCGGTAGAGTGCCGCCTCTTCGTTCGAGGCCGCGGTTGCTTTGCTGGTCATCAGCCTTTGATGACAGCGAGTGGCCGTAATCTGGCGACCCGCTTTGTAACGCCCGCCGCTTCCATTACGTTAACAACCTCGGCGACGTCTTTATAAGCAGCAGGCATTTCTTCATCAATGCCACCGCGGCTATGCGCCCTAACCGTGACCCCAAGAGCTTTCAATTCAGCCGGCAAGTCGCGGCCCCGCGCCTGCTTCTTGGCGGCACTTCGACTCAGCAGCCGGCCCGCTCCGTGGCATGAGGAGGCGAAAGTCTCGCGCATCGCGGCTTCGAGCCCAATCAACACAAACGAGTACCGCCCCATATCGCCAGGGATTAGCACCGGCTGGCCCCACGGCCGTAATGGTTCCGGTAGGGCAGGATTGCCCGGACCGTAAGCGCGCGTAGCGCCTTTGCGATGGACGCATAGGCGGCGCTTACGGCCGTCAACTTCATGCTCCTCGATTTTGGCGATGTTGTGACAGACGTCATAGACCAGTGCGAAGCCCAGCTCGCGCGGTGTTACCGACAACGCTTCAACAAAAGCTTGTTCGGCCAGATGCATAATCAACTGCCGATTGCACCAGGCGAAATTGGCGGCTCCCGCCATTGCCCCCAGATACGCTCTTCCTTCCGGTGAGCTGATGGGGACCGCCGCAAGCTGGCGGTCCGGCAGACTCACCTCGTAACGGCCCATGGCACTGACTATAAGTTTGAGATAATCATCGCAGGTCTGATGGCCAAGGCCCCGGGAACCCGAATGGACCTGGAGCGTGACTTGGCCGTTGTGGAGCCCTAACGCGTTGGCGAGCCTGGCATCGTAGACCTGATCTACCCGGCTGACCTCGAGAAAATGATTGCCAGACCCGAGCGTGCCGAGTTGTTTCGCACCCCGTTTGTACGCGCGTTCGCTGATCCGCTCCGGGTCGGCTCCGGGGAGCCTTCCTCCTTCTTCAGTGTGTTCGAGCTCGTTCCGGGTCGCGTAGCCATTACGCAGCGCCCATTCCGCACCCTCGTAAGCGACAAGCTTAATCTGCTGATTGGACAAGCCTGGAATAGCGCCTTCCGAACCGATCCCTGCCGGTATCTTCGAAAAAAGCCGATCGGCGAGTCGCTGCAGCCGGGGCTCGACGAAACTGGACTCTAAGTCGGTGCGCGCCAGCCGGACGCCGCAATTGATGTCGTAGCCAACACCACCGGGCGAGATTACCCCTTGTTCCACGTCAACGGTGGCGACCCCGCCAATCGGGAAACCGTACCCCCAATGGATATCAGGCATCGCCAGCGAGTAACCGACGATGCCGGGCAAGCAGGCAACGTTGGCAACCTGGCTGAGACACGGGTCATCGCGTATCTCGTCGATCATCCGGGCACTCGCATAAACACGGCCCGGGACCCGCATCGCACCGGTTTGCGGAATCTCCCAAAGATAATCACTGCGCCTGATAAGTTGCATAACAGAAAACGAGTCCTGGCAGACATCAAATCCAAGGCCGGTACAGTCTACTCAGCTTATTTTCGTGCAACGGGGCTACTCTCGCAACTAATGCCGTCGCCCACACAACCGGTTTTCCAAACTTGCCATTCCTGGACCTTATCGCTTAGGCCAGTGCAGTAGCCTGGTCCCAACAATCCTGGAATGATACAAACGGCGACTTCGTTGTGATCTTCGGCGACAGTCGTGGTCCCATCGGCATCAGGCTATCCGCCGCTTCCCATACAAAATGCGCCGGGTCGGCTAATGTCTGGGGAGCGCCGGCGACGGCAGCGTCCGCATTGATCTCGATGTGGCGGGTTCCGGAGAGGTAACCTCGGCCATCAGCTTGATTCGTACAATCTGCCGCGTCCTGGCGATTGGCACTTATAGCCGTGGAGCCGCCGAGCGCGAGGTCTTGTATCTGCGGGTTGCAGCCAATGGCGCCGAGCACGCCGTGAATGTGCTGCGCCAGTATGGCTTTAGGGTCGTGAATGTCCATCGCGAGAGTGATCTGCGGATAGCCGACGAACCTCGCCGTCAACGAGGCAGCTGCCGGTGCCTTGAGCGACGATAGCCAGCCGGCTCGCTGTCAGAGAATTACAGTAAGTTTTCTGGGTCCACCTCAGATGACGCAGATGCTGAAAGTCAACCGCCTAACGAATTGAAGCACTTGTTGGATCCGTTGCGCTGGATGGGGGAGTGCTGGATGGGGGAGTAGCTGTCCCTGACTCGGCTTCGGGCATTGATGTGGGACCACTGAAGTGCACTGGTTGCTGCCCGGCTATCATCTTCGGCGTAATGACATAATCACCCCCGAGTGAACTCCGCCAAATCGTGTCCGAAACCTGTGTATTGCCGCCGGTCAGCGCATAACCAGCAGCGCCTCCAATTCCCCCTAAGGTTCCGTACACCAGCTTCGCAGGTACATACAGGACATTGCTTGCAACCGCACCCACCCCAGTGCCAACTCCTTTCCAATCGACGTTCGTTTCAGTGGGTTGGGTACCTATCCACCCCCGTTGCTGGAATCTTATTTTAAGTTCCTCAGCAATCTGGTCGGCTGTCGCTTTAGCTCTCCCCTCGAGTCCATTTCTGCCGCTCGCCTCCCCGTACAACTTCGCTCCACCGACTACAATCAAACCTATAGGGTTGCCAGTGGCTATGGTCATGGCGGCCGGAACTACCACTCCCGGTTTCTTGCCTCCTGATGAACTAATCGTCCCCGACCCGAGACTGCGCAAGCCCTGATCTGTCATCAGGTACCCCTCAACCACCGTGTCCATCTCCGAAGTCCCGTATCCGAATCCGATAACAAACCGCTTGACCGCGCTGCCACCTTCGACCGAGACCAAATAGCCGCGGATCACACCATCTCCCACCCCTGGAGACGATCCGGGGCCGGCCTGCACCGCCGAAAGTCCCATTGCCTGGATATCGGCGACTAAATCCTGAGCGATTAGCGCACCGAGCTGATGGGCGGTTTCGAGCTGCTCGGTCGTGGGTGGCGTGCTCGGCGCGCCCACCTGCCCCTTGATAGAAGAGTCGGCTGGAAGTTCGTTGGCCGAGGCCACAAAGTTGTATATCCAGATTTGGTTTGGCCGTGGGATAGTCTCGTTGGCCAATGGTGTCTGCTCGGTGACCTGCGTTGAGGCACAGCCGCCAAGCAGCAGGAGGGCGAGACAGATTGCTAGTGTCGGGGTATAAGATTTCATTGTACGTCTCCCGATTGGTCGCTGGGATTGGTGCTAGGCCGAAATTCAAGGTAGCGCCAGCAACTTCAAGCGCCAGCAACTTCAATTGGCGATGCTGCGCGGCGTCTCTCGCTCTTCAGAGATAAACGACGCGCGCGGGCAGATCCTCTCGCGATCTGTAGCTCGCCTGAGGGATTTATCCGCGATTAACGAATGCCGAGTACGGATTCTTTGAGTGCTTTCGCCGGCGTGAAACGCAAACGTGTGCGTGCCGGAATCTTGATCTGCTCACCGGTGGCAGGGTTACGGCCCACACGCGCCTTGAGCTTGCGCTTGCGAAACACGCCTAGGCCGGCCAGCCGCAGGGAACCCTCTTTCCTGAGTTGGCGGCTTACTAACTCGGTGAGTTCGTTGAAGGCCGATTTTGCCTGCCGTTTGCTGATGCCGATCTTGTCGGCCAGGTAGGCCGTCATCTGCGTCTGCGTCATCCTCCACCTCCCAAGCCTCTCAGTACTTCATCAACAAGATGAATGACCAGAACGCTGAATTCAAGGTAGGCTCGGTAATATACGATAAAATCCAAAGTCTTTTTGAATCGCCGATTTGAAATCCGCTTGTTCAGCTTCGACATACGGAATGTTGTCGGCGCGACAGCATGCATCGAGGAATGGACTAATGCTCGGACAACGGTCGTTCCCCGCCGAAGGTTAATAGGTCACGATCGATCATTCTGTCGAGATTAGAAGAGCAAAACAGCAGGCTGGATATAGCGGCACTGCTTGAGAGGTGGAGACCGGCAAGAGAGGTGGAGACCGGCAAGAGAGGTGGATTGTGTCGCAACGACTGTGACGAGCTGCTCAACAGTGCAGATCGGCCGTAACTTCGACATAAAGCGTTCCGACTTCGGCTCGAATGGGTGGCGCGCAGGCGATCTCCTCCGCTTCTCAGTGCCCCCCTTTGGTCATGTGCCCCCCGCCGTATTGCAACGCAGACAGGTGACGTTGTCACCCCTACCGCATCGCGCGGCAGAACAGATAATTCTAAGCGAGAATTTGTATTCTGAGGCATCACCGCCAATATTCTCGTTTCCCCACCGCCTGATGACAAACAACGCCATCAAGGGCTCCATTTCACAAGATCTTTACTGCACTCGCTAGCGACAAATTGGGAGAAGAGGACGAAAACAAATGCGGGCGCATCGCGCACGAACTCGATGTTGCCTCAGCGCATACTACTTAATTAGCAACTGACTCTACAGCATCGAGGGCAAAGGCTAATGGATTGGGCTCGATTGTTATTGGTTGGATTATTGACTGAAAGCGCGGTTCTAGTGCTGCTCGGAGCGTATGTTTTATGGCATTACAGCTGTTCCAAGGCTCCAACATGCCCGCATTATCGCCGTTTTTTATGATAACGACGATTCAGCAAGATGGACCTGGCCGCTGGCCCGACACCAACGGAACCGTTGATTCCGTTGCCGGCCGAAGCAGATAAGAGCGGGACAGTGCTGTTCATGGGGGCGATCTTCACAGTGCCATCACGCCTTGGGCGGGAAACCTGCTATCAGCCGGCTTATTGAACACGCGCCAAATGTGACCCTTTGCGCCGTCTTGGATCGTCTGAAAAGTTGCGCCCGTTACGAGATAGGCCATAAAGCCATTCCGCCACAGGGCGCATTCGCCTACTTGGTTGCAATGCCTACAGGCGAGATGCATCGAGGTCACGTTCTGCGCGAGCAATGGCCCGACACACATTTCGCTCACTATTTGGCAAAGCAGCTATTTTGCGACTCTGATTTAGATAACCTGCAAATGCCTCGCATGACCAATAACTTCATGCTGCCCGACGGATCCATGCTAAGCGCGGACCGATGTTGTTGCCGCATCGGGCTCGGACGCCGAAAGGACTCGTTTCATCAGGCCAATCCAGCTATATTACGCTCGGTATCGGCCCATTGACTTCTTGCCAAGAGGGAATGTCTACGGATGTTTTCGCCGCGAATTCGAATCTGCCCGGCGATCGCGCTTCTTTTTTGCGTCGCCGCTTCAATGACGGCGGCTGCGGATAACTGGCAGTTGGCGCAACTTCCTGGAGAGCCTGAAGAAGAAATGCATCATCATGGCCATCACGAGATGATGATGAATCTGCCGAGCGGCGTCTCCGGAGTCTGTGCCCCGCAATTCACCTACGGCACGGGCATGCGCGGACCGCTTCATTGGCCGGGTGTCTGCAATACCGGCCGTATGCAAGCTCCAATCGATATATCATCGACTCAAAAGATTCCGATACCTCCCCTGCCTCCGCTTCAGCTAAGCTATCAGCCCGTGCCGCTTGACATCGTGAACGACTGCAACCACTCCCAGCTCAAGCTGCGGTTTCCGCCCAATCTGTGGCTCAAAACGGCGCGTAAGCCTTATCGGCTGAGCGAGATTGTTTTTCGCGCACCAGGCGAAAACGCGATCAATGGCGAGCGTCCGCCGATGTCCCTGGAGCTCGTTCATCTGTCACCGGAATCCACCATTTTGGTAATCGAGGCGTCAGTCAAATCCGGCAGAGAAAACCCCGCCATCAGCGCCATCTTGAGCCACGTACCGGCGCCCGGCCAGGAGCAGGTAACCAACGAAGTCAAGATCAGCGCGGCGGAGCTGCTGCCGTCGGATCATGGTTTTTATCGTTTTCCAGGCTCATTGACTGCCCCGGTCTGCAATGAAGGTGTGACCTGGTTTGTGCTTAAGCACCCCATCGAGATGTCTGAAGCGCAAATCGCACAACTTAAAAAATACTATCCCGCTAACGCCCGACCACTTCAGCCGCTGAATCACCGGCCGGTCATCGAAAGCGAGTAGGCGGCGCGCGAGCGTCGCGTAAGAGCATGGGGATATGCGGATTTTCGCCCGCTCGCTAGTTGCTACCGCGCTGCTACTCAGTTCGTTCTTAGCGCTTGATGGAGCTTGCGCAAAAGCACAAGCGAAACCGACTGATCAAACCCGTGCGACTGTGCTTGCACTGTTTAACCAGGGGCGGCGCCTTGACGCGTTACCGCTGCTTGAAAGGCTAGCGAAGACTCAGCCAAAGGACGGCGAGATTCTCACCGCGCTCGCCGCATCGCTCGTCGATCATGCGGCTACGCTGTCGGATCGGGATGTAGCCGCGGCCGAGCGTTTCCGCGCCAAAGTTCTTTTGCAGGAAGTGTGGAAATTGGGGAAGCCGTCGCCGTTGGCCGAGAACCTGCGCCAGTTGCTGGAGCAACTTCCGGCAGACGGCGCGCTCACGTTCTCCTACAACCCGCGAGTACAGCGCGCGATGATGGCCGGCGAGGCTGCCTTTGCCAAAAACGATTACGATCAAGCTCTGGTGGCATATGCCGAGGCTCTGCGCCTGGAACCTGCCAATTACGCCGCCACGCTGTTCACTGCTGACGCCGACGCGCGCAAAGGCCGGTTCGTAGAAGCCACAAACTGGTACGCACGCGCCATCCGGCTCGATCCCGATCGCGAAACCGCGTATCGCTATTATGCTGATCTGCTGGCCAAACGCGGGAACATGCGCCAGGCGCGCGCGATGCTTATAGAAGCGGCGGTAGCCGAACCGTACAATCGAATCGTGTGGCGCGAGATTCGCGCCTGGTCAATCATCAATCATTCCGCTTACAACCTGGTGTATCTGCCGATTCCGTCCCCGGAGAGCATCGCGGGCAAGGACTTCGCCACGTCTTCTCGCGCCGCTTGGCGAGCTTACGACGACGTCAAATCGGAGTGGCGCAACGGGCGCCGCTTCCAAGAGCAGTTTCCGCAAGAAGCGCAATACCGGCACTCCTTGCGAGAAGAAACGGAGGCATTGACGGCCGCGGCAAAAATTCTCGAGTCCGCTGTAGGGGATCGGAACACAGACCGAGCATCGGCTGACCCCGTGGCCGACCTACTCCTCAGGCTTTACAAGGCGGATTGCATCGAGCCTTACGTGCTGTTCAGCCTCGGAGACGACGATCTCGCCAAGGATTACGTTTCGTATCGAACAAAAAACCGTGCCAGGCTCGAATACTATCTCGACAAATACGTCGTCCCACCGGCGCCCCGCTAGCGCTAACCCGCCGGCGAAAAGCGGCTCTAAGACCCGCCCAAGCGCTTCTCAGTTGCTACTTTGGCCGGGCCTCGCCCGAACTCGAATCAATCTCCTCGATCGCCATCATCCCGCGGTCTTCATGTCCGAGGATATGGCAATGGAAGACAAAATCCCCAATGTCGGGGCCGCGAAAATCCATCAATGCTTCCACCTGTGGCCACGCGAACGACGCTGGGCAACCCGGTCCCGGAGCATTGCAGTAGGGAACCTCGACCATGTCGAGGAACTGACCGTTGATGGCCGGAGCCTGGGGCGAGCCATTCACTTCAAAGTTATCCTGCGACAGCACCTTAAAATGAATCTGATGCTGGTGGAACTCGTGATTTTCCCGTGCATGATTCTGGATTATCCATTTTTCTACCGTGCCTTGGGTGGTAATGATCGCGGGAAGATTATTGTTGTCGAACTTGGTATTGAGCGGATATGGCTGAATCGCGCACTGCGCACCTGCCGCGGTTACACATCCTGACGCATTGATGAAGAACGCGGTGCCGTCCTCGAGCTCGTCAAAATAGACCGTGCGTGTCAGAGACGGCGTGACTGCGTCAATACCGCTGAAGCGCTGCTGGCGAGTGTTAAGGTGCGTGAAGGGCGCAACCCGTTCGTCGGTGGCTGCCGCAGACCCGAGGCTCTCATCGCCAAGCGTCTGGATGTTCAGTAAGGGTCGCGTGGGCAGATTATCTCCCAGTGGTCCCGAGTTGATGAATTGCGCGACCAGTTGCGCCTGCTGCACCGTTGATGGTGGAGCATTGACTATGAACTCCACACGAGAAGCCGGCGGCATTCGGAAGTGTGTCACCGGAATCAGCGCGCCAGGTTGCGTTCCATCTTGCGAGTTAACCGGAACCGCATCGATGCCGACTACCTGGATAGTCTGCGCCACGCCGTCGAAGCGCACCTGCAAATCGAGCGGCGCATCCGACGTGCAATTACATATTCGCCAGAATTGTTGCTCGCCGCTCTGCATCTGAATGACCGCGGGCGTGTAAGTAGTCACCGGCAGTGCCGGTGGCGGCGGAACGGGCAATTGTGTGCTTGTGTCCAGCGGCACAAAGTTCACTGTTAGATCGAGCTGCGGGATCCCATTCTCGGTACCCCCGGGGCTTTCGCTCAAACCCTGAATAGTCGGCTGATCGCGCAACACGATGATGCGTTGGCGCAACCCGGCCACTGCCGGTTGCACGTTGTTGATCCCGTCTACCACAAGTGCCCCTTCAGCGCCGCCCTGGACGGCGGCCTCCGCGAGACCATGTACGTGTGGATGGTACCAGTACAGCCCCGGCGGCTCGTCGCTCGGAAAATGGATGTTATATTCGAATGTATTACCGGAGTTAATCAGTGTCTTGACCACGTTATCGCCGTGGCAGGCGGGGGAGACGTTGGTCCCATGGTAATGGATATTCATCGATCCTCCCGTCATGCCGTTGCTTTGCGCCGGATTCTGTGTCTGCTGGGTGGTATCGCCGCAATTGGGCGGATTGTATGGCTCGTCCACCTCCCCCACCGGGTTGGTCGGTGTATTGTTGGTGACGGTCACATTCAAAGTGTCACCCGGATTTACATGTAGAGTCGGATTCTCCAGTCCGTCGGCCGTCATGAAGCAGAACAGTTGCCTGCCTACTGAATCGGTCGTGGTCTGATACGAGAGTCTGACGTTCAAAACTCCATTGTGACTGAATAAAGCTGGCGGCTGGCGGATGATGCTTCCGGCGGTGAAGCGCTGACATGGATTCGGCACCGGCGGGACCGGCGAGGGCGAGCTGGCTTCAACGAACGCTCCACCAGCGAAACCCAGTGACAGCAGCACGCTCGCCGCGGCCCGAGGCCAGAGACTACACCCTCGTTTTTTCATTCTGCCCTCAAAAGTTATTGGCTATGCTGACAAACAGTTAGCCCAAACTTTGCTTCCGGTCAAACGTCGCCAAGAAAGCTGGAGCTCCGCGCGCAACGGAGAGCTCGTGACTCAGAGTTCACCCGCCATAACAGCGGGGCTGACGTTCAGCCAATCCAGCCTACAACAACAGCTCAGATCTTCACTCCCCCATATCGTCGCCCAATTCATAGTTGCCGCGGGCTCAAATCGGGAGCGTTGTGGGAATCCTGGCGTTCTGGCCCAAGCACAGAGAACGGTCAAACCGGCGGGTATCCGACTGGGGGTTTTTCCAATTCGAGACGTGTGGACATTCGGCTTCGCCCGTCTGAAACTGGTGCTCGATGTCGCTTAAGCGAGTCTTGGTAACGACGAACGCAGCCAGGAGACAAGCTTTTGCGAGGACAAAAATCAGTGCAGCACAAGCGGAGTCGTTTGATTGTACGAGCTCAGGGTCAAACGTTGGCACTCAAAGGGGAGAGTCGCCCCGGATTCCTTCGGGAAGCATGGCGCGGCGCTCCGCAGGCATCGACATCGCCTACCCGGGCGCCGGACGTTGATCCCAGAAAGGGGGCGAGTCGTGCTGAACCAATGATATCCAGCGAATGATCCCGCGATGAGTTGCTCCACCGTGGCTGGCGCGAGGAAAAAACAGCGAGGAAAGAGGAGAAAAAATGTTGAACCCCGCACCATTCAAAGTGACCGATCCGATCACCCAGACATCTCTGAACAACTTCTTCGACTGGCTCCATAATGAGGAGCTCAAGGCAGCCCGGAGCGTCGTCACAAATGCTCCTACGCCTGCCTCACCGTCACTCGCAGACTTGGCCGGAAAGACTGCCCGGCCTGTTGAAGTAAAGATGGCTCCTGGCCCCTCCGGCAGTCAGGCCATTGTTCAAAAACCGCCGCAGCCACATCAGCAGGAGCCGGTGTCTACCAGTTCGTCGTTTGCCAAATCAGCCGGTATAGGTGGTCTACGCGCTGCTGCTTCGGCAGTTTCCGGGATACATTCACCCGCTCCTATCAGCCTCTTCCCGACGCCATCATCCACTCTGCTTATGAGCGGGAGCCTCGGATTTGCATTCCATGCGGCAATCGGCCAGCACGCAGTGCAAGACAGGGTCTTATTAGGGACAGCAACGCGAGCGCAGTTCGCAAAGCTTTGGAATGACCCGAAGAAGCTTGACGCCGCTTTCGAAGCTGGCGTTGCCCTAGCTGACGGTTTGAAAGAGCACTATCCAAGTGGCGTTGCGGTCGCGGTGCCTGTGATAGGAATTTGCAAAGATGCCTATGACGCGCACAGAGCGGTGGTTGAACACGACCAGGTCGCCATGGTCTCCGCAGTTGCCGGCGGCGCTGCTAACGTCTTGGAGTTAGGGATCGCTTTCCGCTTGTTCGGCCACTACTCGGCGGCGGCTCTCATCGGTGTCGTCGCATTGCGCGTGGGAAAAGAAATCTATGTGATGGCTGTTTCGGAGTGATCGTGGGTTGCGGCGCCCGATGGATTTCGAGCGCGCAGCTTCCGACCCAGGGCTCGCGATGCCCCAACGTGTTTCCCGTCCGATGAATCTTGAAAGGGGGTAGCTTGTGTCATGGCGACGCTGCACTGTTTCAAAGCGAGCTCGGGACGGCTAAATTCAACCACCTCGCCCGGTTCAGCAGACGAGCCTCCAGTTTGTCTCTTCATACCTGGATCAGCTCGATAACCGTTCCGTCGGGGTCGGTGCAGCAGACGAAGCCTTCCCGGCGACCGTTCTTGAGTTCAAACATGATGGGCTCGGTCCAGAATTCGATACCCTTGCTCCTGAGCTCTTCGTAATCTTCTTCCAACCTACGCGTACGCAGCGCGAGCCGGCATATTCCCGCATGCCATAGATGGGGATGCGGGTGACCCTCGGTCTTGGGATTTTTCCATTCGATTAGGTCGAGGCGCGTCGACCGCGGATTATCACCGAGGATCATCAGGACGGCCCGTCCACGGCCATCCGGGATACGCAATCCTCGACTGAGCTTTTCGCTGCCGACCTCGTTCAGATCGCGAATCACCGTAAAGCCGAGAGCCTTGTAGAACTCGAGTGAGCGGTCGAAATTTGTACAATTCACGTTGATGTGAAAAATATTCTCGATCACAATGTAACCCTCTCTTTTTCAAACACAGTTCCTTGAGTTACCCGGCCACCAGCGCTGTCATTTTGTGAAGAGTCTTTGGATTACTCCGATTCATGAGGCCCGGTGAGCAGCAGCGATTTGACTTTGCCGGCCGGATTGGAAACAAGCCTTTCCGATGAAGCGGCCCGATCAGCTTCCGATCAAAGCTTTTCCATGCCCGGCCCCATCATGCAACGTCAGGTAGACGGCGGCCACGACAACTTCCTAGATCTTTGCGTACTGCCGCCAACTTGGTTTCAAATCGATAATCTAAAGTTCCTCAATCAATTCAAAAGAATCTCCCTCCAAATTGGCACGAAACGAGGAGCGAGAGCTCACATCGAATCGGTGACGAATAGGTTCGAGCTGGTTAGACGGGAGGCTTGCTTCGTTCGTCAGCAGCAATACATCCGCTCGGATCCCCTCCGAAAACATTGGTGACACCCATGATAGGCAGACTTGAAGCATCTCGAGAAAGAGGCGATCGAACTCAAATTTTCTCGCAGCCGGTAAGATGCATTCTGCCACAGATGCTTGCGAAGAGGTATTTAAAAGCGAGACGTGCTGCCATCCTTGGCCTCGAATTCGTCCTTACGAGTACGTTGTCATTTCTTGGCCTGCCGGCGTCCTGGAAAAAATTCACGAAGGGCTGCTCCCCAATATGGCATGGCGCATGCACATTTATCCGGAGGGGCTGGAAGAAGGTTCTGGGCGCCCGAGCCTGAACTAAGACCCAGACAGTTAGCGTGCCGGAAAGCGCTTTAAAGGCGCATAGGTCCATTCGCCCGCATCGGCAGCAGGTCGAGTAAGGAGGTAATATGAATCGCAAAGCAAGCTTCAAAATACTACCGGGCATAATGTTGGGTGTCGCATTGGCCGGACCGGCATTTGCGCAGAGTGCCAGCAACAGCATGCATCGCGCTGTGCAATCAACCGAAAACGCGGCGAGCCACGCCTGGAACGGAACAAAGACGGCAGTAAAAGATACCGATATCACCGCGAAGGTAAAGCTGGGGCTGCACAATGACAAGCTCACCAAAGGTCAGGATATTCACGTCGATACCTATGGAGGAGTAGTAACTCTGAGCGGCAATGCACCGCACGAGGTAGCAAGTCGTGCTACGCGCATTGCGCAGGATACTACTGGGGTAGTGAGCGTGACCGACGCCATACGTTCGGATAGGCCGATCTCGGCTCGATAGTACAATCTCGAGATAACAAGATGATAATGAAGGGCGCGCATCAACCGATCCGCTGGGCCCATGCACCTCGTCGGTGTGACGAAATTGATCACGCTGGTGCCCTCGCGAGACGGTCGCGACCACATTGGTCGATTGCTCGCTGAGGTACAATATGAGCAGCATAGCAAAAACTGAATAGAAGATGAGATGTTGCTGGACCCATTCGGACGCGGCCAGATAACCGGCAAGTGCAGCCCGGATCAGCCGATTCGATCTGACTGCGCTATGCCAGCCAACAAACTAGCGTCCCAGTCCGGCCTCCACGCTGCAGATATTGATCATCCCGATAGGAGGTGACCTGCTAACTGGCGCAGATGTTTTTCCAAAGTCACCTGCCTGGAGACGGCCAGCATCTTATCCCGATAAAATAGCTTGTAGCCCTTGAATGATGCCACCGCTCGTGCCCCCGCCAACGGATGCTCAGCATCAGTGTTGTGATGGTACACATGGACGCGGTTCGGTGAGGTCTCGATATGTGAGAAGCCATGATCCAGAAGAGTGTGGTGGATTGGCGGGAGCCAATTGACATGCCCCTCACCAAGCAGGTCACGATTATCCGAGCGCAGGAATTCGCTTTCGGTCATCCTGATCTCGTGACCCATTAACTCCTCCTGCACCGGCGCGACCACACGTCAGAGCGAACGCGTCTGTTTCCACACCAGTTCGAGGGGCACGTCGCCATGAACACTTGGAACCAGGCTTTGACACCGGAGTGGTGATCGAGCGTGCCATAATGATCTGGAGGCCGAGTGTTTGTGGAAGATTGGAACTATTGTAGATGCGGGCGGCGGCCCTAACGGGCGAGCAGGTCCCTCACAACAGACCAGATCGAAGCCCGCCGAGAGTTTTAAAGGAGTCGTTCCGCTGGATCCTGGTTGGTTTGGATTTAGCCGGGTTACGAACTCTGTGTGTGGGTCCGGCTTCGACGGGGCGGAGGCGGGATTATTGTCTGGTTATGCGACTCGAAAAGCCGGTTCACGGCTTCACGACTGAAGCTCCAACCCGAGCCGACTTTCACAGCGTGCAGCTCGTCGTGCCGGAGCATGCGATAAATGGCCGAGGAATGTAACCGCATTGAGGGATGCAAACGCAGGAATTCGGCGAGTTCACCCATGGTAATGGTGTTCCCGTGCAGTGCGAGGTTTACCTCTTCCTTGATTGTCGAAAGTTTACGGCTTTGCGGGTCCAATTTTCGCGCAATATGCTCTCGAGAAGAAAACGGCTTCTGCACAGCATGACCAGCTTAGGCTATCAGGTATGCTGAATCAACATCTTTTGCCGTTTCGGCACCTTCAATTCTCGCCCTTGACTAGGCCTATCGAGAGGTCGCCAAAATGCCTCGCTTGAGGGCTTCAGTCTGCGGTGACGTCCTGAATTGTTTCGTATGCACTTCGCAGCGCATTGGTGCGTCTGAACGAACTCTCAACTCCCGCCGTCACCATGCAATGAACGCGCTCACGGCGCCGCCGCCGATTAGCTGTAACGTGCTGACCGCGGCTTAGTTCCTTAAGTCGCAGTCGCCCTATCGTCGGGCGACGGCCTGCATTCGCGGGACAGACCGTTAACACATGCAAGCGCGAGCGGACTACTTCTGGCTCGATCTCCAAAGCATGGCAGATGCTGTCGAATGAAAACGGATGGCGAGATCCACGGGTATTGACCCATTGCGCCGCTTCGCCAAAATCGCGACGTCTGCGCGCACCGCCAGCGGCTTTCCACCTCTGCAAAACATTGATCGCGTCGACCAGCACTGCCAGCATAAGGCGCTGCTCGCCTGATAGTCCGACGCTGCCAATTGAAGCAAAGTATTGTGACGGCAAAATGATGCCAACTCGGGACAGTGTATCGTCGATCTGAGTTCTTGACAGGACGTTGTCCACGTTCTCCCCTTTTTGTTCGGATCTATTGATGGTCAATCGCTACGTCTCAATGATTAGGCAAGAGCGAGCTTCACTGACCTGATTTAATTTTATGCTCTATAGTTATCTCTCAGTCAAGCTATGATAGCTATATGTGTCATACTGGGACATCCGGTTCGCGCATGGCCTCTTCAAGCGCGGGAGTCCACGAGCTAGCGCGCCCACTCTCCACCTTATTTTTGACGGGAGATCGAGAGATACAACGAATCCCGGTCTTACCCGGACGCGGGATTCGGGATTCTTCGCGTATGCCGGATGGGCGCGCGGGAATGACAAGGCAGGTAAGTCTCCCGGCCACGAGGGTCACTAAAAATGTGCAGGATTCGATAGTCTCGCAGGATGCTGTATGAGGAGTCGTTTATGTACACTCGTCCTCCTGCCGCGAGAAAACTTCCCGGCTTACGATTTTGCGATGCACGAGAGAGTTGTCCGGGGCCGCTAACGTAGGTCCCGGTCCCAAAATCAGGAACTACGGATCACAGCAAATTCGCGAGTCTTTCTCTACGCCTATCGCCTGAGCGAAGCCATCAGGCAAGCAGTCTGCTGCCCTTCAAATGCGACAATTCAATCCAATGTTGCTGGCTTCGCCAACGCCCCTGATATTGGTTCCAATCGGTTGTTGTTAGGGCACTGAGATTGCTAGCGATTGGGAGGACTGGCCGACTTTACTCATGTTAAGCATTGATACCAGCTGCGCTCATTCGGATCCAAACGAGGATCCGCAGTTGCCTGGGAGCTTGCTCCTTACAGCCGGGATCTTGATCGTGCTCGCTGAGCCGGTATGGCTGCTGATCGACAAGCAGCAGCTATCCATTGCAATGCTGGAAGGATTCAAGCCTTTTCACTTCAGCGTTCTGTTGATCTTCTCTTTGTTTAACGCATTACTTGGCGTTGCTCTCCTGTCTATTCTGCATTTTCGTTGGCTCCAGCTTCGATGGCGCACAGTTACCTGGCTCGTTTGGACTTCGCTCATTCTGTCGTGTGCTGTGACAGCCAGGCAGACAGGAGATGTGGACGCATTTACCGAACTGCTCATATGCCTGTTAGTAGTCAATGCGATGCTCTGCGACTGCAGCCCACGATGGCTCGGTTCTCTCAGTGCTATAAGCATAGCCTCATTTGCGTGGCTGGCTCTTACCAGGCATGCAACCCCCATGGAGTGGTTCACCGTTCTGGTCGGGGTCTTGGTTGCCCACTGCGGCCAGGAAATGAGTATACGCAAGCGACACGAGGCCGCCGCTGCACGTGCTGACCTTGAAGCCAAGATGGTAGAGTTGGATGCCGCCGAGCGCCGGGCCAGCCAGAACGAACAGAACCTTAAACGCATTATCGAATTTGCTCCGGATGTAATTGCCGTCAATCGTTATTCTGACGGCCGTTTTATGCTCGTTAATCGTGAGTTCGAAAAAAGCTTCGAACCAGGCAACATTCTCGGACACACTCCCGTCGACAAAAATCTGAAAATGCCTCGCTCTGTATTGAGAGGAGTGATGGAAGAACTCGTCCAGACCGGAATCGCGAGGGACGTTGAATTTAGTTATCGCAAACACGACGGAACCCCAGAGCATTACCTCGTGTCATGTATTCTTTCGGAGCTGAATTTCGAGAAATGCGTTATTACTTTTGGTCGCAACATCAGTGCAATCAAGGAGATCGAAGAGAAGCTGCGCGAGCGCGAGGCGATGATGCGCAAGATCTTTGATGACAGCTCCGATCCGATGACTGTTGTTGACGCTGCATCCAACACATTCGTCAACGTTAACCAGGCCTACCTGCGCTTCCATGGCTTAACTAGTAAGCAGAGTCTCCTCGGCCAACGACCCAGCGGCTTCCTTCCCCGCGAAACTCTCCGCCGGATAGATGAGTTGCTGAAGCGGGATGGGCAGATTCTCAATCGGGAGTTCGAGTTTCCCGACAAAGACGGAAACCTTGTGCCGATGCTGTTGTCGGTATTGAGAATGGAGCTGGCCGGCGGCTTGCACTATGTTACCACTGCCCGCGATATTACTGCTTTAGTGCGTGCCCGCGAGGCGGCGCTGGCCGCTTCGCAGGCCAAATCTGAGTTCCTTTCGAGCATGTCGCACGAAATTCGCACGCCAATGAACGCGGTCCTGGGCATGGCTGACCTGCTCGCGGACACGGAACTTTCCGACGAGCAGCGGCGTTATTTGAATATTATGGTAGCCAACGGGAACGTTTTGTTGGATTTGATCAACAGCATACTCGATTTGGCTAAGATCGAGGCCGGGCGCATGCGAATAGAGAAGACGGCCTTTGATCTGACGGATCTGGTTGAGAAGACGATTTTCACGTTTGGTATTCGCGCCCATGGCAAGGGTTTGGAGCTCGCCGCGCGAATCGAGCCCGACGTGCCTACCCATTTGACCGGGGACCCGCTGCGACTGCGCCAAGTGTTAACTAATCTATTAGGAAATGCCGTTAAGTTTACGGAAATTGGAGAAATCGTTCTCGAGGTTAGGAAATCACCTGGCTGCATCGGACCGGGAGATTTGATGTTTACGGTTGCCGACACAGGCATCGGGATTCCGCCGGATAAGCTTGAGCAAATCTTTTCGAGTTTTGAGCAAGCCGACTCCTCAACCACGCGGAAGTACGGTGGTTCCGGCCTGGGGCTCGCTATCGCCAAGCGGCTGACTGAGCTGATGGGCGGCCAAATCAGTGTCGAAAGCGAGCTTGGCAAGGGCAGTAGATTCTCTTTCACCGCGCAGTTCGGGCTCGCGCCGCAAATCCCGTCGTCTGTTACTGAGGGCCGTTTCAGCCTGGCAGGTTATCGCCTGCTTGTGGTCGACGACCATCAGATCAACCGGCTTATTGTTCGCGAAATGATAGCGGACTATGGTGCTGAAATTGACGAGGCTGAATCAGGCGAGCAAGCCCTGAAAGCGGTGATCGAAGCGGTGGACCACCCGTATCAAATTATCCTTCTGGATATGCATATGCCACGTATGGACGGTCTGGAAGTTGCCCGGCAGATTCGGGCAGCTCATCTGCCTATAGAACCGCTCATCATGATGTTGTCCTCGGATGATGTCAAACCACAAATTGAAGCCCTGAAAGAAGTTGGGCTGGATGCCTACCTGATAAAGCCTATCACCCGTAAGGAGCTGTTCGAGCCTATTCGCCGCTTGCTGGCGGAAGGCAATCGCGGGGACATTATTGATATCCCTGAGGGCCAGGCTTCAGAAACGAGCACCAGGAATACTGAGATGATAAGGATCCTGGTCGTCGACGATTCTCTTGATAACAGATTGCTAATCCAAGGATACTTGCGGCGCGAACCACATCAGGTCGATTTCGCTGAAAACGGCAGAGTGGCGGTAGATAAGTTTGTCGCCCAGCCCTACGACCTGGTTTTTATGGACATGCAGATGCCTGAGCTGGACGGTCTCGATGCCACCAGGATGATTCGAGGATGGGAAAAAAAGCACGGCATGCGACCTTCGTCCATTATCGCGCTCACAGCCTCAGTGTTCGACGACGATGTGAAACGCGCTTTAGCTGCAGGTTGCAGCGCCCATATCGGCAAGCCTTTGACAAAGCAGGTTATGTTAGATGCTATCCACACCGTGTCGTGCAGTGTTGATGCACGAGCTCAGGAAATCGCCGACCATAGCGACGCTCTACGGCCATTCGGATAGATATATCGATGAAAGGCCATGCGCAGTTACTCGGCTCTTCATCGGGAAACTAGTGTGAGGGCGGATTGCTGCAGCAGTGATTGCCTATTCCACCAAGCCAGTGTCTGGCCGCCACACCGAGAAATCCCATCAAGACCTATACGGGGTCTGGGCCATTCACTGGGTCCTCGCTATGCCAGCTATACCTTCGTCTCTCTCGGCTGATTGCGCTTTCATGTTGCCCTTGCACTTGGACAGAATCCTCCTGAAATCTCACAAGCCGAACAATAAAGTAAACGACCGTTCCGAGGGAAAGCACGAACAACAACGCGACAAACTCCAGCCATCTCCGGATAGATGTTAAACGCTGGTTAGTTGCTTCCAGCGTCTGCAGTGATTCTCTACGAGAATCGGCCAAACCGGCATTTAATTGATTAAGGCCTTGGTGAATCGCCATGCTGGAATCATTCACCGCCTTGTCTAAGGCTGATTGGGATACCTGAAGACCCGCGAGGATTTCGTTTTGCCGCTGCAGGACTTGAGCTGTTGACTGCTGTGCTGCAGTCTCGGACGCGGGTTTGAGGACAGCAGTCGATCTATTGTGAGAAATCCTGGCTGTTCGAGCCACTGAATTTGACGCTGCCATCAATACCAGGATGGCGACGACGACGGTCGTAATAATTCCGTCAACGACAGCTCGCTTCTGTACCCATGCCCGCATTCGACCACTCCTCCACCAGTTCGCGACTTCCTTGGATCTGCTCCTCCGGTTCTAATACCGGATCTTAGTGTAAGCCCAAATTGGCGCCGCACTCGACGCCAATTCCCGCCACTGCGAAACCGCCCTCGACCAGCGCTTCTACGGCCTTGGCGGAAGCTCGGTCACATACCCAAAAGATAATTGAACGTTCCAGGCGGGCGGTATAGCTGCGAATTCCGGCATTCGCCAGACACGCCATGCACTCACCCAGCTCATATCCCATTTGCCGGTCGTCTCGAGGAACAACTACAATTTTTCCCATATCGCCTCGACTGATGCAGTTGCGGCGGAACCCATAAGCCGCACGCTCGGTTTGGATTTGCATCCAAGCGCGTGGCGGGCACCAGTGCGACTAAAGGCCAACTTGTCGCGGCAACACCAAAACAGCCGTGTAGCCTGACAACACTCAATGCCGCCTAGTCGCCAGAACACGTTGCTAACGATCCCCGGTTGCAGATGCTTTCTGCAGCATCAAAATGCCTGCCCAACTCATCTGAGAAGCCAGGCTAACCGCGATTAATGTCGCAACGATTACCGAACAGCAGTCTTGAAATATGGGGAGCCTCGCCCTCCGAAGGTATGGATAACTACGGGTCCGTTGAGCAGGACGGCGCGGAAGAGAATCCAACTCTGGTCACAACCGCTGTTAGAGAACATAAACAACCACCCACAGAGCGGATTCAATCGTTCATACGCTAACGGATGGGCTAGATCAACCGTTATCAAGCCCGAAAAGGAGGAATGAATAAAATGACCGCGAATCTTGCCACGTTACGATGGATTCGCGCGACACGAAGAGGATCGGCTCGCAGAGCTTGGCGGACCGCGGCTTAATCGGGAATGTGTGGCGTCGCTGCTTGAAATTTTGAGCGTCACTGGCGCCGACGGCCATTTTGTTGGGGACCCCGCCTCTGATCTCGCGGATCATCGACGAAGGAAGAATCATGAGCAAACTAGGAATATGCATTTCGCCATTCAACGGGCTGAGTCTTACGCGCCTGGCAGAATTCGGAAAGGAATCCGAAAATGCCGGCATCGACGGTATCTTCATCCCAGAAGGCAAGAATGACGGGCTGATCTGTTGTTATGCGGCCGCGAAGGCGACCAACCGGGCGACTGTTGCGACATGGGTAGTCAATATTTTCTTGCGGGAGGCTGCCCTATGTTCCTGGGCAGCCCGACAAATTGCGCAAGAAACTCCCGGCCGGTTTATTTTGGGATTGGGGGTGAGTCATCAGCCGTTATTGGAGAGCTTGGGAATCAGGGTTCCGGACCCGCGTGACCGGCTTCGACGTTACACACATGAGCTAAGGGACTTCCTCGACAACCAGGACAGCTCGCGACCCATTGTGGGTGGAGTGCCGATTTTTTTCGCTGCGCTCGCCCTCCAGACTGTTCGCCTTGGCGCCGAAATAGCCGATGGCCTGATGCTGGATATCTGCACGGTGGATCGCCTTCAGAGAGCCGCGGCAACTGCCTACGATACGCTGGACAGGAACCGACGCCCACGTGCCCAGTTTACAATCACTACCGGCATTCCGCTGTTCCAGCATCGGGATCGCGACCGGGCTCTGCTTGCGGCACAACGCACACTCGCGCGCTACGCTTCCCTGCCCGCGTACAATCGCATGTTTGCACGTAGCGGATTCGCCAGCGAAATGGCGCAACTGTGGGCTGTGCGCGATTCCATCGAAGATGCCTCCGTCATTATAACGCCGGCATTGGTAGAGTCAGTGGCGCTCATTGGCACCCCTGATGAGTGGCGAGCTCGCTTCGGGGCGTTGGCGCAAGCCGGCGCGGATTGGATCATAGTACGCCCATTCCCAGTTGATGAAGATTATGAGAACTCGCTGCATGCAGCTATTAATGCGTTGGCTCGAATCGAATAGTTTTTTGGTTCGCGGGGCATCTCGGGGCTCACCAACGGATCTATAAAGTGATCAGATTATCCATCACGGCGATCCGCACAGGGTGCCATTGATATCGCATTGAGGTTTGATACCAAGATCACGCTGCTGCTGCACCAACGAGGCGATTGTTGCGTTCGTTTGGGCGTTCGCCTGGCATCCGCACAACTGGCTCGCGCAGCAACTACATTGCGCTGCGCCTTCGGCTTTGACAATTTCCGAGACATCGCACTTGGCCAGTGATCCACACGCCTGTCCCACTACATCCAGGTCGTTGCACTCATCGGTGCAGAGCGTTGAATCGCAGGTAAGGCCGCTCTGGATTCCTCCCTGCTGCAAGCAGCTACTGTACTCGTCGCAAACTTTCTGACAGTTTACGCCACTATTGGGCGGGAGCGAGGTAGTACCTGGAACAAATAACGGACATTCTAAAGCGCCTGGCGCATCGGGCACACAAGCAGGACGCGCCGGAGCGGTTGCTGCGCTCGCGTTGAGAGTAGCCGAGGACGAAGACGAGGCCGCATCTGGTGGTGTATAGGCGGCAGACCACACCAAGTTATCTCCCAGCGTACAAGCTTGATTATTCTGGCCGATCTGAAACGGTCCATCGAAAACGGGACATGAACATTGCACGATACCCGACGTTCCCGTTGCGAAACATGGCGCGGTCATGCAACCCGCATATGGTGCGCTGCCACAACTGGTCTGACCGATGCCGTTGGACGGAACGCAATCGAAGCTAAAGGCAGAAAACATTTCTGCGTTGGGCATTAAGGTTCCCTGGTTGAGCGATTGGCACACGGGCGCCGAGTTCAGCGCAGCGCAGGCGCTGCCGTCCGCACCACATTGGGCTATCGTGCTCTGATACACGGAGTAGTTCAGAATTGCGTTAATGTCGACGTAATATACTCCATAGGGAATATCAAAGCATTGACAGTTGGCGTATTTGCCGTCAGACGTCAGCGTACAGGACAAATCCTCCGAACCTGAACTCGGTCCCGAGTAATAGCACAAGGCAAACGGACCACCCCGGCAAGGTACAAAATTACTCTGCTGCAGAAGGATATCGGCATAGGCGGGTCCGTAGCTCGTCGTCCAATTCTGCGGATTGCTCCAGAACACATGCGAATTTGGCACAAAGTGCACGATTGTCGGAGCGGCCTGAGGCGTGCTCGTATCCCCGCCGCAACCCGTCCCGAGCACCCCGCAAACTATGATTGCCAACCGCGCGTATTTCAAAAAGCTGCCCAACACCAGCACGCGCCGGAGCTGAATCACCATCTCTTCCCTCCATACCCCAGCTCCATTTTTACCGCCACGAGACACGCCGGGCCTCCCCCATCAACGACGGTGCAGCCGGATCAATATCGTCAAGTCTTTGTGAACCCAACAACTAGTTAGCCGAAATACACCATTAGTACAACCATGTGAAGCTCGGAACATGGCGGTTCCAGCTTTCGCCACCGGCTGCGATTTTCATCTCTGTTGAGCGGTTGCAAAAAAAACAGCGATAATAGTAACTGCATGAACTCGGTCAAGTGTCGCGTTCCAGTTGACGGCAGACACGGCGACCAATAGACACTGGAGTTGCGCCATCAATGTCACCGGTAAGATGCTTGGCGGCGGGACGAAAATTCCGGGCGTCTTTAAAATCGTTGAATGGGTGCAATAAGCAAGGCAAGGCACATTCCAGTTGCCCTCCCAGGAGTGATAACGCGTTCCAACCGGTATCGTCGGATTCAGCTGGATCTGTTTCGATGCAGGGTGCGTCACCAAGGCAGAATGGGCTTGACTGCTGTCCGAGCGGCCAGCTGCCCTTTTTGGCTCGAAGCTCGAGGGTTCGCCGAGCCAATATTGCGTTACGACGAACTGAGCTATAGCGGCATCAATTAGTAGTCGTTCTAAGATGTATTCGCCGCGCGTCGCAATCGAAAAATCAACTCAGCTCTTGAAAGGCTGATTTTAATGAGTGGTTGCAGGCAGCCACTGCGATCGATAATTCCTAAGCCGGGAACGCGGAGCAAGAAGGGCAGCCGAGGCCGGTCGGCAATGCTGCAAAGCACCTTCTGCCTGTCGGCATCAGCGTCGTGGTTGTAGATTTGCGAAAGCCGGCTTCAAAGCCGAGGAGAAACGAATGCAGTACAGACTTCTATCGGAAGAACCGAAGACATATGCATTGATCTTCGACCCAGGTGATGAACTCGCGGCAGGTCTCAACCGCTTTGCGTCGGAGCAGAAACTGGCGGGAAGTAGCTTCAAGGCCATTGGCGCTTTTTCTGCAGTCAAACTGGCTTGGTTCAATTGGGAGACCAAGAAGTATCAGCCGTCGGTCGTCCTCAATGAACAGGTCGAATTATTGTCGTTGGTCGGCGACATCGCCCTGAAAGACGGAAAGCCACAGGTCCACGCGCACGTCGTTATTGGTAAAGCTGACGGGACTGCTCACGGGGGCCATCTTCTTGAAGCGGTCGTAAGGCCGACGTGCGAGGTCATACTCACGGAAAGCCCCGAACATATGCAGAAGCAGATCGATCCAGAATCGGGCCTCGCCCTCGTCAGACTGCAGTGAGGCCCACAATGTCACCGCTATCGAGGATCCCCAATCGGTCAACGACGATTCTCTTGAATCGCGTTCGGTAAGCCGTTCCGATTGCGATGCCCTGCTGAGTGTTCTGACAGTCGCAGCAGCATAAACCCGACAGCAAACAAGGAAAGGACGAACTACGTCGATCGGTCCCGTTGAGTTCTAGTGCGCGAGCATTGCCGGCCGGTGACTTCTCCCGGGCCTGGCAGCTCGGGACAGCTTGAGCATGTCAGCAAGACTGGCGGAATCGAGAATTGCGGCGGTTTGATCACGAACCTGCTTCATCAAGAGGCGCACGCCGCAAGTTTTTTCGTCGCGGCAATCCTCGCATCTCTCGTATGCGGTTTTGCTCGCGCAGGGCAACGGCGCCAGCGGACCTTCAAGCATCCTGACCACATGGCCGACCGAGATTTCGCCGGGCGCGCGGCTCAGGACGTAGCCGCCGCCCTTTCCCTTCTTACTTCGCAAAATGCCGTGATTCTTCAACTCGAGCAGTATCAGCTCCAGGAATCGTTTGGGGATGTTACCCCGCTCGGCAATTTCGGAAATCAGGAGCGGACCGCCTCCGTATTCTTCGCTCATGACAAAGAGCGCCTTAAGCGCATATTTCGTCTTGTGTGACAGCATTGTTGCTGAAACACAGACTACCCTGCTTCGCACGGTTCTCCAAACGGGCCCAGGCCGACCCCTGGACCAAGGGTGGCGGTGCCAGCCTCAAAGCATGCCGGTGGGCGGCGTAAGTGCTCTTCTCAAATGGTACCTGCTGGATCATGTTGGCGACGCCCTGCCATGGCGGCATCTCATCAAGAATCGACCTCTTGGCCTACAGAACACCGACGCCACTGGGTCCGAACATCTTATGGCCTGACAACGCATAAAAATCAGCATCCGATTCCTGCACATGACCGGAGAGTGGGACACGCCCTGGGCACCATCGACCAGCACACGTGCGTTATGCCGATGCGCCATCTGCACCATTTCACGGATTGGCAGAATCGTTCCGAGTGTATTAGACGTACGTCACGGCGATCAGCCGCGTACGCGGATTGAGCAATTTGGCATAATCATCGAGCATCACTTCGCCCCGCTCAGTCACCGGTACAACTCGAATCATCGCAGCCACGGCCTCTGCCACAAGCTGCCGGGGAACAATGTTGATATGATGTTAGCCTGAAATAGCCGTGGGTTACTCACGCGCTCCCGTTATCGTTGATGCATCGTTGCGCGATTGAGCTTGCGTGATAATGCTTCCGGGCGGGACATCCCGTGTTATCCAGACGTTTCCGCCAATAATCGAGCCACGCCCGATAG
>JAMXLL010000164.1 GCA_024281015.1 Candidatus Binataceae bacterium | reverse complement strand
TGCTCGAAGGGCTCGATGAAATACGTCTACGAAGGATGGGAGGGTACCGGACGCGCAGCAGTCGATCAGGGCATCTACGACACAATCAAAAATAAGGATAAGCCAGTATTCGTTCATTGCTGGAATGGAATTCATGCAACGGGCGCGGTCGCAGCGACGGCACTAATGCAGTTCTGTGGTATTTCGCCGCAAAAAGCCGTGGAATATTGGAAGGTAGGAGTCGCACCCAAGGTTCAGTATCCCTCCGTCATTGAAAACATCGACCACTTTCAATCGAATCCGAAGCTTCAACTAAGTGCCGAGGAAAAGGCCAAGTACTGTCCTCATTTTTAGAGTGGAGATACGGTCAGCACTCATGAAATATTCCATCATAGAGATGTGCACTGATATTTTCACATCTGTGCTGTTGCTGCTGATACTGGCGGATACTGTCCAGGCGAATCAGTTTGCGGGCGCAGCAACAAAGTACGGCAAAGAACAATGTATTGTCCTAAATCGTTTCAGCCAAAATTCGGGCGCCCTCTATCGCGTGAACGACACCGAAAAGGAAGTAAAGCTCTGCGGGGTTGATTTCAATAACCACGGTATCGGATTATGTCCGAAGACGTGGAGCACGAGCCCCGGAACCATCGTCTACGACATTAGCAAGTCGAAATACGACGGTCATCCCGAAGCGTTCGAAGCGGACTATTGTCCGAAGCAAAAGGCGTTAAAGGGCAAGGTGGAGGGAGTCGAAAGATTAGCCTCTTACAAACAGTCTATCAACGGCCAATTCAATCAACGCACAAGTGCGACGTTTTCGCCGGCCTGCCCTCTCTACTACCATTTTTCTCGATACTTCAACGCTACTGTTGACGTCCCGGTTGCCGTAATGAGAACCATGGATGTACAGGAACACAATCATCGCGTCACGGCCAGAGGTCTCACGCTTGCGCGCCCCGGAATGATACTGAACGGCTGGAAGGTGGTCGACTCCGCCGAGAAACGCCCGTCGGGATATGTACCTGTGAACGATTTTTACTATGGGGACCCGAACGACAGGTTGCTGTATGGCACGATGCTGAAGGGTCCCGGCACCAGGTATGGCGCAGAATTCAACGGCGACATAGTAGGCAAGGGTTACTCAGCACAATACGTCGCTATGCAACAAACACCGGCGTTCCTGGCTCTGGCCAATTCAAAAGATTTCGCTGACGCGGCAGACGCCGGGCTGAGTGAAAGCAAAAGAAACCCGACGGTCGCGCGAGCGCTGGGTCCAAGCGTTTCAAAAGAACAGATGATGATCTGGATGAAAGAAGCGTCCGAGATTTACCTCCTGGATTACATTTTCAGTCAGCAGGATCGCCCCGGGAATATCGACTACGTTTGGGAATGGTATTATGTAGACCGGCAAGGACACCTGAAGTCGCAACGCATCGACTCCGAAGCGGAGCGAAACCAAATGACATCGATCCCTGCCCCAGAGGAGTCAAAGGAGAGCTCCAAGGCTTTCTTAATCCAGAAGACTCAAATCAATGACAACGATGCCGGGGGGCGAAGGTACGCGAACTTCACGAAGAAATTCTCCTTGTTGGAAAAACTTCACCATCTGAATCCGGTTACTTATCGTCAGCTCGTCCATTTGGCCAGCGACTTCCAAGCAAAGGGGCCCTTATATAACTATCTTCGCGAAACCTTTTACCTCAGTGACGGAAATTCCGCACTAATCGTGCAAAATACGACTCAAGCGGCGAAGATCCTCCAAGATGCGTGCAAGGCAGGAACGATGAAATTTGATCTCGACCCCGAGAGCTACCTCTTGAACCAGAAAGCTGATGAGCCCAGAGTCGATTGCACGAATCCATAGGCAGTTCGCTTGCTCGAATGCCGCGGCGGTTATCGCCGCGTGCCCGACCATATTCCCGTTCATCGCCGACGAAGTGGCCTCGCGCGCATCGCTTCGGTGGGACCCCTCGACCCCGACTGGTCGCGCATTATTTGCCCTGACCATCAAGGGGAGTGACACTGTCATCCGTTTAGGCGAGTGATCGCTTTGACTAATTTTGCTGTTGAGCGGGCATCCGCTACCAACAATTCAGCACGTGCGCGGAACGAACTGATGGGATTGGCTCATTGGCGGTCACTGGTAACTGATGCTTCCCCTACGGTGTTGTATTTCCAATGAGCTGACCGGACGTTTCATGAGCAATGGCACAAAGTGGTTTGATACTCTGATCCTGCTGGTGCTGGAGAACCACGGCTGGTCACAAGTGCAAAACACCGAATTCTTCAAGTGGTTCTCTCAAACGGGGGCAGTGTTCTCGTCGTGGAATGCTGTTTATCATCCCTCGGGACCCAATTACCGAAGCTTGATCTCCGGTAACTACTGGTCTTGTAACGAATTCGACGGCATCCATAGGCCAAATCCAGGTGACCTGGTGCCGTGTTATGTTGAAGCATTTAAGGGGCACCCGGCGGAGCGGCACAATCCATTTGCAGATCTGCGCTCCGAAAAATTGCAAACGGAAGCCTCGTTATCAACATTTCAGGGTATCTTTTATCGGGGTATGGATGATCAGAACGACGCGCATTCCGGACCCGACGCCCTGTCCAGAGCTGACGGCAACGTAATGCACGCGGTCAGCTCAGTCGCACCATCATCGATGAACGGCCGTTATTTAATCTTTCTGGTATTCGATGAAGCGTATGGAGTTGAATATTCTTCGAATCACGTCTTTGCTGCCATGGCTGGTTCGATGATAACCACGCCTCGGATTGTCCATTCAGCGATGACCCACTACAATTTCGCCCGGCTTCTATACGACAACTGGAATGTTGAAGCTCCGCCTGAGATGGTACCGCAAGGAAATACGTATTCGGGCCAACCACTATGGCAACTGCCGTAAGAAGTTTACTCAGCATTTTGCAGCCCCATAAGTCGCGAGCGTTGACTCGGCGAGGCGATACCTCGGCAATCACCATAAAGCGCAGTTTGGAGGAGGCCGGACACTTTCAGGCATGCGCTCGAGATGTCTCCAGGCTAAAGTCAAACTCCATCACTTTCCGCGCATAACCGCGGGTCTACGCAGTGGCTCCCCAGCCGCCACGGCCTGGCGGTCACATGCCCGCTGGCACTCAGACACCGCATCTGCTGTTCGATGCCAGTTCGTCAGGTCGGGGATTTGCTCCGCACTTACGTTGACGCCCTCGTGCTTCTCTAATGCCAGCTAAGGCCACCCAGCACAGATGACTTTCACCCGCACGCGCCATGCTGGGCGCACACGATAAAGCCGAGGCATTAGCACCTCGGCTCTATCGGCCATCGGCGGCTTACCCTCCGAGCCGCCAGGTCATCCCACCCGAGCCGCTCAGTTCACGTGATAGAGGCTCGCCGCATTGCCGCCCGTGATCTTTGCTCGATTGGATTCATCCATTTTGCTGGTCCAGCTTTGAATGAACTCGCGCGAATTAGGCCATGGTGAATCGGTATGCGGATAATCCGAAGACCACATTAGTTTGTCGGGATTGTATTCCGCCGCCGTGAAGCCGACGTTGCTGGTTTCGAACTGGAATGTCGCCCAAACCTGTCGCCGCATGTACTCACTTGGCGTCAACTTTAGATTCACGCCCTCAAAATGGCGCAGGCGATCATAAGCATGGTCGAGACGATAGCAGAAGTGCGGCAACCATGAGATGTCGTTTTCGGCCGAAACAAACTTCAGTCGCGGGAAGCGCTCCAACACCCCGCTCAGGACAAGTTCCGCGAAAGAGATCTGGATGGTATGCGGCAAAGACATATAGCTGCGCAATATATTCTGGAAGGTAACGCCGCTGCCCCGCCGGCCGGTGAGGATATGAAGCGAAAGCGGTAAATCCAGGTCCTGCGCGGCGGCCCAGAACGGATCATAATCGCGGTGGCCGTAAGGTTTGTCTTCCGGCGGCGCGCCCCAGATCAATACCCCACGCAACCCCAGCTTGGCGCATCGCTGGAGTTCTTTGACTCCCTCGCCGACATCCTCCAACTCAACAGTGCCGAGGCCGATCAGACGGTTGGGATTGTAGCTACAGTACTCGGCAGCGTAGTCATTGAAGGCGCGGAAACAGGCCGACCTCAGTTCCCCATCATTCAGCCCGAATAGCAGCATTCCCATCGAGGTGTAGAGCGCCTCAGCGCTGACTCCATCACGGTCTTGCTCCTTGAGCCGTTCAGCCGGTTCCCACACGCTCTTTGGGGCAGCATCGAAGCCGCGCTTGGAATGCTCTGGCAGTTCCTCTGCGCTTTTACCGGAGCCGAAGAAACCGGCGACCGGAATTGGGGTGATATTCTCACAGATGAAATATTCGCCGTCCCTGCCGTTGACGGTCGCTCGTTCGGTGTGGGGCGCGCGATCGCGGAATTTGCGTTCGATACGCTCGGCCCACATCGATGGCGGCTCAACGAAATGAGAATCAGCGGAAATGATCTTTGTCGCCATAGCCCTGTCCCTCTGTTAAGGCAGCACCCGATCAGCCTTGGCTAAGTGCCGCGAGACTGTACTTGTGCCGCGCGAACGATCGCGGCAATGATCAGCCGATTACACCCGATCCCGAGGCAGCGGCGGTGCCCTGCTCGGATTGCATTGAGCTTTTAAGCCCATGACATTCGAGCTCCGTTGTTGGCTGTGAGCGCATCCTAGCGCTATGGAGCACCTACCACCAAACCGCGAAAACTCCTGTCTGAATTCATTTGACGACTCCGCTGATGCGTCCCTACCGGTTTTGGCACCGCGCTTTCGGCTCCGCCTGATGCTCGACGAATTCTGACAGAAGCGCTATGTGAGATTTGCGCGGAGTTCAGCCCTGGCAAGGGAATCGCGGAAGCGGTGGCAACGGCCGCACAAACGAAATTCGCATCCCATGGTAGACAGGACTGATCGTTCGCGACTAAGTGGTGGAAGCTATGAGCATGAGTAATGAACAATTGGCAACCCGTTTCGTTGAGATTTTGGCCGAGCGAGCCACCCGTAACGGTCTGACGGTGCCACGATGGAGTACCTTGCCAGCCAATTGGCGCCGCGTCTGGATCGAAACCGTCCCGGCCTTTTTGGAAGAACTGGGCTATCAAGCCATTGCAGGTGGGCGCTTCGATGAACGCGACGAGGATGAGCAAATACGGATATTCTGCGAAGGCCTGACGGCTCGCCAACGGCTCAAGACGTATCGACAATTATATGCGCTCGGGTGCCGAATCGATGGGATCGCGCGCGCGATCGATCGACTCAACCCTGCTCGTCGTTGAACGGCGTAACCCCTGAGCTCCACCATTGGGAAAGGGATTTGCGCCGCCTTGGCTCCAGTTACTAGACCCCGTCAGCTTCGTCTTCCCTCAGCGAGATGACACCGTTGGCAGAGTTCAACTACCTATCGGCCGCTTCGCGCTGCACCCGGTCGCGAACTCGACCAACGCTGGGGCCACCGGTTGTATCTGCCTTAACAGCAGAGATGCAGGAGCCGCCCTCCGGCATTTCCGGCAATCGATGAGCCGGTGCATCATATCGGGAGAGGCTTGCAATGGACTCAGTGAATCAGCTTGACAGCGACCCTGGTCAACGTTTTTTCGATCTGGCGGCGGGATTGGCCGGCGAGTTCGCCCAACGAGCGGCACACTATGACGAAGAAGCGAGCTTCCCTTATGAAAACT
>JAMXLL010000163.1 GCA_024281015.1 Candidatus Binataceae bacterium | reverse complement strand
CGGACTGCGTGCAACGGATGACAGCGTCATCCGCCCCGTCGTCGCCGGCCCACTGACAATCTCCCCAACGATGAAGGCGACAGAGTGCGTTAGCCGTGAACCCCTGGGGCCTGCGATGACCAGTCGGCCGCGACCGCAGGCGCGTCCTTGCCTGCGATCTGGTGGGGAGCAACAACCCAGCCAGCAGGCTTTGTGAAAACCCGGATCCGGCTAAACCAGCGAGGACTACATGCCCAAAACATCCAAACCGCAAACTGGGTCCTACATCACCGATAAACAGATTCCTCCACTGAGCTCGCGGTGCTCGCTGGTCGGAATGACAAGACCGGACGCTGATTGTTTAACCTATCTACGGGACCCGAGTTCAGATTCTCGAAGGAGCAACTTCTTGAAACATATTATGGTCTATCGGATGAAGCAGGAGGGCGATGCCTTCACCGCCTCCTGCCCCCACTTCAGTACGGCACTTGGGCTCCATTGAAAAAGCTCGTGTTCCAGTCCTGGGTCTCAATACTGTTACAGTTGACCTGCGCGAAGCGCCGTAGCGAACAAGCTCGCTGCCCTGACTCCCATTCCTGAATGGACATCGCCAGATCATCATGTGCACAGCCGCTGCCCGTGTAGTACTTGAATAGGAACGCCGCGTGCAGGTCGGCGTTGAAGCAAGTATTCTCCTTTGGCAGAAGATGGCCGCCCTGTCCGATATTCAACCCCCGAATCGCGTGGTTACGGTGGGTGGCGTTGTTGCAGAAGGCGACCTGCGCTACGCCTACGGAACAGCCGGAGTCACCAAGCGCGGCCATGTCCCAGTGGCCGTCGTTCGTCGCTTCCGCGTAACTCACCAGGGGACTAAATCCCCACTTGTGGGCCGCCCACTGGAGAATTTCCGCAGTGGTAGGATGTGGACCCAGAAGGCAGGCACCATCGACCCGCTGCATCACTGCGTCATCTCGCCACGCTGCGTGGAAGGCCGCGAGTTGGTGCGCGTAGTTGGCGGAACTACCGAAGTTGTAGAAGTATGAGTTTGCCGCCGCGTTGACTGAAGCGTCGGGCCCAGATTCTATGCGCGATTTCTGTGTCGGTACGACTGCCGATGCAGCCTGCGCGTCGGACATTGTTTGACCGCTAGCTAAACCAGGACTGCTGCAAGCGACCTGGTTGTTCGCAACCATTACGGTAACCGAGACGGTACCCAACAGTGCGTGTGAGGAAGAGAATGCGCTAGCTGAAACCGTATGGCTTCCCTCTGAGTATCCAGTGGTATTCCAATACCAGGTGTCAGGCGGTGTGGATGCCTCGTAGCGCCCATCCACATAGAAATTCGCCCATGACACGTTGCTCGCTCGACTGATCGTGACCGGTGTCGTACCTGAAACTGTTGCGCCGTTCTGCGGCGCCACTATCATTGTCGCGGCGCTGTGGGCCACGGCCGAACTCAGTAACGCCAGTACGGCGCCCATCGCAGAATAAATATACTTCTGCCTCCCAAAGCATCTGACCTTCATGAGTCCCCCCCAGGAACTAATGTTTGTAGAGCGTATAAGCGCGCTAGGTTAACCGATGCGGGACTGAGCGAACCTCAGGCTTTTTAGGTTGAGGTGACCGAGATTTAAGGAAATAGGCGGCACCGTCATGCGGCAGTCGGAAGTGCAACACGAAAGGTCTCTCTGGCCCCGGGTAGCTCACTAGGGCAAAAAATGAACCAGTCGTAACTCAGGGGGCCATTGACAGCACGTGCGCTACTCCGTTCGACAACGCCCTAGAGCGTTACGGCATCTCTTTGCCGCTGTCACGAAATTGGAGCCAACAAGCGGACCAAAAGAGGCGACCACAGAGTTGAAGACGCATGCTCCGAACACGTCGACCATCAGGAGGTCACCTTTAGCGCGTTCAGCTATTCGTCCCTCAAGCGCAGGCCGGAGTAGATTTCTTATAAAAACGAACAGAGAGAAAGCACGGCGGCTAGCCAGAGGTGGAAAAATGAAGGCCCTATAAACCGAGGCAAAGGCTGAATCTATAGGAGTCCCCTCAAGCTGATTTTTAGCAGGTACCCTAATTTCGTACGTACCCAAATATGGTGTCGCGCGTGCGCTACAACGAGGCTTGAGCAGCGGGTACCAAATGGAATAACTCTTCTTGGAGGGGGATCATTCGAGCGTTAATAAGAGGGTAGCGGTATGAACGACAGCTTGCGGCATGAATTCGCGACGTTGGCGGCACGTGAGCCGATTCCGCTAGCGCGCGGTGCGTTGCTGATCGCCAAAGATGAGTACCCCGACCTCGACCTGGAAAATTACCTGGATCAATTGGCGGCGTTGGCCCGAGAGGCCGAACCGGTCGTCCGCAGCGCCGAAGGCACGGTCGAAAAGATTCAGGCCTTGTCGGAATTTCTGTTCAGCGGCAAGGGGTTTGAGGGAAATCGTGAGCAGTACGGTGACCCGCGTAATTCATTCCTGAACCAGGTGCTGGAACGCCGCCTGGGAATACCAATTTCGCTCTCGGTGCTCTATATCGAAGTTGGGCACCGGCTGGGGTTGAACCTTTACGGTGTTTCGTTCCCGACCCATTTCCTGGTCAAGGCGGTTGACGACCGCGGCGAGCTAATCATCGATCCGTTCAATGAAGGCGTAATTCTCGGCCTTGAGGAAATCCGTGCCCGGCTCCAGCAGATTTATCGTCAGCCGGTGGACGTCCACCCTGAGATGCTAAAGCCGGTAGGCGCGCGGCATATCCTCGCCCGGATGCTACGCAACCTGAAGAACATTTACGCGCGGGGCGCCGATTGGCAGCGGGTGCTGTCGGCCCTCGACCGCATTCTTATGCTCGACCCGCGCTCGCTGGAAGAATTGCTGGAACGGGCGGTACTCTACGAGCGCATGGAATGCTTCGCCCCTGCGCGCGACGATTTTCAGAGTTTTCTGACCCAGGCTCCAGACCACCCGGCCGCCGAAACGGTACGCGAAGCGGTAATCCGGCTGACTCAGCAGGTGTCCCGCATGAATTAGGCGCTTATTTTGCGCACCTGGAGCGTAACAGCCAATCCGTGGCAGCGTTCGCCGTGGCGGGCTAACGGGCAGTCGTGGCATTTTCGACACCAGTATAAAAGGTGCCACTATCACGCCGCCGGCCATTCAATTAGAAAGCTTTGGGGAAGCACTGTGCCGCCGCTGTCATCCTCCCGATATCGATCCCCCGAGCTTGGGAAGGTTTGGTCCCCCAGCGTGCGGCCAGTGACTTCCCGATAGCATTTCCAAGCCCAGGCGTGCAAGCTCTAGCTCACCCCGTCGCTCGTTACGATCTGCGCCGTGGCCCTTCTCCAGGTTAATCCTCCGGCTTTTTTCGCGTGTAAAAAAACATCTGGCATGCAGGCAATGCCGCTGAAATGAAGGATGCTGAGAGTTAACATTTGTCCGATCCTTCAATTAAGATACGCCGCAGGATTCGATGGAAGCCGCAGGAGCGACGGCATCTCAAGAGCCCCAGCAGGCTGGCGCCTCACATAAATGGCTGGTCGCAGTCGCCGTCATGGTTGGCTGTGCAATTGAAGTCATCGACAGTTCGATCGTTAACGTCTCACTGCCTCACATGCAGGGCAGCTTTTCTGCCAGCCTCGACGAAATCGCCTGGGTGCTGACCAGCTATATCGTCGCCAACAGTATTATGATTCCGCTAACGGGCTGGATCTCAGCCCGGGTTGGGCGCAAGCGGTATTTTCTGACATCGGTCTGCACGTTCGTGGCTGCTTCGGCGCTTTGCGGCGCGGCCCGCACGCTGGGCGAGATCGTGACGTTCCGCCTGCTGCAGGGACTCTCCGGAGCCGCGATGCTGCCCTCGTCGCAGGCCATCCTGATGGAAACCTTTCCGGCATCCGAGCAGCAGATGGCGATGGCGACCTGGGGCGTCGGGATGTTGTTCATGCCTATCCTGGGCCCCACGCTGGGTGGCTGGATCACCGACAATTTGAACTGGCGCTGGAACTTCTACATCAATCTGCCGCTCGGGACACTGGCCTTTGTAATGGTTTCGAGCTTCGTTCACGACCCTCATTATCTGCAGCGTCGTGAGCGCGGCCGGATTGACTATCTCGGGCTGGTATTGCTGGTAGCGTGGCTCGGCCTGATGCAAATCGTCGCCGATCGCGGGCAGCGCTCCGACTGGTTTGCTGCGCCGTGGGTAGTATGGTCCAGTCTCATCTCCGGGCTGGCGATGATCGCGCTGATTTTTCGGGAACTGCGGTTCAAGACGCCGATTCTGGACCTCCGTATCCTCAAAAAACCGCTGTTTTCCATCGCCGTGTGTCTGACCATCATCCACAGCTTTCTCCTGTTCGGCACCGGCCTGCTGATGCCCATCTTCCTCCAGGAATTCATGGGCTACAGCGCGTGGAAGGCCGGGCTCGTGATGTTCCCGCGCTCGGTCGGCGGGATTACGTCAATGATGCTGGTCGGGCAGGTGGCGCGCGCCGGGTATGATAACAAACGGTTAATTGGTGTAAGCTTCACGTTGGTGGGGATCGGCCTGTGGCTGATGTCGCGCTGGAACCTCCAGGTTACTATCTGGCAGATGATCTGGACCAACGTGGTGATGGGGCTGGGATTCGGAATGAGCTTCCCGATCCTGTCGGCGGCGGCATTATCAACTGTCGAGCGCGAGCGGATGGGCTACGCGACCAGCCTGTTCAACATGCTGCAGCAGCAGGGTCGCGCCATCGGCATCGCATATATGACTAATGTGCTGGTGCGCAATCAACAGATCCATCAGGCCCGCCTGGTCGAGCATTTCTCAATCTTCGATGCGTGGCGATTAAGCAAATTTGGCCCGCACTTGCCCGGCTCGCCGGTGTTCCGATACCTGCCGCAAATTATCCTGGGGCAGAAGCAGGGACTCGGGGCACTCTATGGAGCGGTCCAATTGCAGGCCGCGATGATGGCATTCAATGACATTTACCGCCTGCTCGCGATAGTAACTGTGCTGATGATCCCGTCGTTTCTGGTGCTGCGCGGCCGCGTTAGCTCCGGCCCCGCCGCGGCCCATTAACGCTCTGGGGACGGGAGGCGGGTAGCGCAGGATCGTGGCAGGGTTTCGAAGCGGCCGAGCCGATAGGGCCGCTAGACTTCGAAGTCTCGTTTATCAACGGTGAAGACGCGCGCCGAATCCGCTCACGTTCAGCCACTCGGACCAGAGCGGCGTCTGCGAGGTCCATCGGTAAGTCGTGATATTTCCACACCAGCTCTCGCATCCGCGGCTAATCGTCGGTATGAAGCTCAAGCAGCTGCACTGAGTCCAAAGTCAGCATGTCCCCTAAGCGTTCGGTATCGCCTGAGTACTTCCGCCACGCGTCGGCGCTTCAGGTAGGCGTTGGCAAGAGATGCAAGACAGGCAGGC
>JAMXLL010000162.1 GCA_024281015.1 Candidatus Binataceae bacterium | reverse complement strand
ACTTTGGATTGTGAAATGTGCCATGAGGCCATCGGTCGGTACTTGCTGCTGAACGCGGAACCCTTCCCCTGACAGCAGACTGGCTGGCACCAGAGTCTGAGCCTGCAAAGTTGGCGGTATTTCAAATCGTTGAGCCGGTATATCCCCAGCGCTTAACTGCAGCAGGACCAAAATGAACAGAACGTTCGAGGTTAAACGGCCTAATATTTTCATGATAGCCACCAATTGCCCACAGCCGACCGACTTGCGAGCCGCTTCTCCGTACCAGCCCAGTGGTTCTTTGTGCCGTTAAGGCTTCGCAAAGTAATCTTTCTATATACGCTCTTTGTTGTACTGATTCACTATCGGACTAAGGTCCTATAGCAACATGGCAGCAACGATGACACTTTGAGCTCGAAGGTTGGGGTTAGGGACGGAGATTGATTCACCCGCACGTCGTGTAACACCTGCGATGTCGCATCTGGCGGCAAATCAGGCATTCTTGTAGTCTGCCGCGCTCCGTTTTCTCGATTTCTCGGCCACAGTGTCTCGCGATTGGCGCAAGCTGCTTACGTCGAAGTGGCGGAAGCATCTTCATCGCTAAGCAAAGGTCCGCGATTGGAGGAGAGATAAACGGACGATGGTACTTCGCAAGTGGAATGGCAAAAGAACTATAGACTTGACCTGCCTGCGTCTGTCCGCGTTTTGCCGAGTGCTCTTGTATTCCTTGCTTGTTGCCAGTCCGGCGTTTGGTCAATCTATGCAGAGCGGGGGACTTCAGAACGCAGCTCGTTCATACAGCCTCGGCGAGGTACTGTTCCAATCGGCGATCGGTAAGAGCGAAACGCCTTTCACTCCGCTCAGCTTCCGGAATTTCGGAGATGGCTGGCTGGAGCCCTGGATTCCACCTCCCAACGGGGAATTACATCTGCAACGCGGCGGCTGGGTGAATACCGCTTCAGGTTTTTTCAGCCGGGAAATAGATCCAGCATTCAGCTACTTTGCAGGCAATTCGGGTACCCGCGATGAATACGTGGGCGCAACCAGCCTGTTCGTACCATTCAACCGGCGATTTCAACTCGGACTGTTTGTGCCGTTTGTCGATAGCCTCCAGGGTGCCGGCACGCTACCCTCAGCGACCAGTTTCGGTGATGTCGTCGTTACACCTCAAGTGATGTTGGAGGAGACCGAAACGCTCTCGCTCTCCGCTCTTCTGGCTATTCGCACCCCGACCGGCGAGAGTAAGACGAGCAATGATAAAACGGTACTGAGTCCAAGCCTCGCATTATGGCAGGACTTGCCCGCTGGTTGGCAGTTGCGGGGCGGGATTGGTGCGGACTTCGCCACTCATGGAGGTGAAGGATTCGATGAAATCTTCGATCTCAATCTCGCAGCGGGAAAAACACTCACCCGTCATGAGGCGGCTCCGTTCGGTGACCTGACTCCCTACTTGTCGGCGAACCTGAACCAATTCCTGGGGAGGAGCAGCTTCACGAATTTCAGTCTTACTCCCGGAATTCGCTTCTTTCTCGGCTGGCACACCTATTTCATAACCGGAGTCGGCGTACCGGTCACTAACCCTAGACCTTTCCTGCCCAGCACCACCGTAGTTATCAGTCGAGGATGGTGAATAGTAATTTCCGAGTTGCTCTGCCTCCAAGTCGCTCGCTTGGCCATTCTGTCGCCTCTGGCTGTGTTTCGCCGCCCATGACTGGAAGGGTAAAACCTTCTTAAGAAGCTGAAAACATCAACCTCGATGCTCTGTGGCCGATGTCCCCTGCTAATATTCTCACGTCGTCCGCCCCACTGGCATCTCTGAGGTTAGGATAACCGACACCGCGTTGCATAGTGCCACGTTCGTTCAATCGAGGATGGCCGACCGCAATCGAGACTTCTCAAACGCCATATCCAGATTAAAGTTCTCCGCCAGTTAAAATAAACGTCTCTCGGGCCAACTCATTGGGAGACGGAGGACAGCGCAATGATTGACCACACGGGAATTGGGGTCACGGAAATACCCCGTTCCGCGGCTTTGTATGAGGCGACGCTGTCCGTGCTCGGTCTCCGCTGGGTCATCGAGCGTCCCAAGAAGTGTCGGGCCGATGGCGTCGGCTTTGGTGTCAATTACGGAGTTTTCTGGATTGATCATTTTCACCCGCTGGGTGCGTGGGAGCGGTTGAGTCCGGTGCTCGTTCTCTTCGCCTGTATCGGGTTGTCCGCATGCGGTATCAGCATCGAGCAAAGGTCGGCAATAATCACGTTCGGCCATTCACTTGACGAGCACGGTCAACTGATGGCGGAGGAAACCACCTATATCCGCTCCGAGGTGAAGGCTATGCGCGTTCTTGCGATGAGTCTGCCGAACCAGCGGTCACTAAGCCTATTTAATAGGGCAGCATATGAAAATCTCGATCAGGGCGTGCCGGAACCGAAAGTCGAACGCCTTGTGCAGATCGGCGGAGGCGCGAGCAATTTTGGCAATTCAATTGCCCAGGTCGCCGACGTTACGTCGTCGACGGCAACCGAAATGAAACTTTCTGCCGCGACGCGGCAGCTCGCACTCACCGCTGGGGCGATAAGTGAAGCGGCAAGCGGGACCGCCATAGGTGTTCCGGCGGTAAACCTCATAACGTTTCTTTCACTCGAGGCATATCGAAGGAGGTATCTGAGGCGTGCGCTTCCGAATGCCGAGCCCGCATTTAGAGCAGCCCAGGAAGACGTGGATGCGGCGTTCGATCCTCGAAAGCCGGACTCGCTGCTCTCGGTGTTCTCTTCGGCAACGGACCAGTTAGCCGCGATCCTTGAAGCATCGCGTGGGTCCGAAGACAGCTTCATGTTCTCGGCGGGTGATCGCCAGATCGTCGCGAATAGCTACCGAATAATCGCGCGCAACCGCGATCACATCAAGTACATTACCAGCCGTCAATGGGAATTGATGAACAAAGCCGACGCCGCTTACGTAGCTTTGATCGCCGCACTGGAGGGCGAGAGGAGTCAAATTGATGCTGTGGAGTCATACTCAACTGAGGTTTTCAAAGTACGGCTGGCGTTTCAGAGCCTGAAGTAATCATAAACCAGAGTCGTAAATCAGGCATTGCTTACTTGCCAATCACGGCAAGGGCATTACGAAGAGGCTCGGTGGAGATTCGCATGATTCCCACGAAAGCTTCGTCCATCGCCACCACCAGAAAAATAGCGGCCGCAACACAGAGCGCGCAGACAGATAGCGCGGAAAGCACGGTGAGGTTTGTAGGCGCAAAAAGGCCGAAGCCGATGAAAACGACAGTGAGCCAAAAGATTAGGACGATCAGAAACGGTACTGGAATAGTGGTCGATTGCTGCGTTAACGCCGACGCACGGATTTGTGCGACTTGCATACTGATTCGCAGTAGCTCGGCTTTAAGCGCTCTTTGCGCATCATCACGAGGGGATAGTCCTCGGACGATTTGGTAAAAATCGGCCGCACCGATCTTGACCTTGACCGATGAATTGACCTTCAACTTGGGCGATGAATTCTCGTGCGACAGGTCGTGCACCGACTGCACCTGCTCGGTCAAACCAGTGACCAATTCACGCAATGCGATGCGCGCTGCTTGGGCATCGGAGCCATAAAGAACCAGCGAACGATCGGCCAAAATCACGTCGGCAGCAATCTGCGCAAGCAACCCACGTTTGGTATCGTACGAAGCCTTTGCGGTTGAAATTAGTAGACCCAAAACGAGTGCGTTCATGGTAAGGATAAGACCCAGGGCGAGCTTGAGCACATCCTGTGCTTCCTGGTTGAAATCGCGCTCGGGTATCGTCATCCGCAGCAGCATCCCCACGAGGGTGCCGCCAAAAACGCAAGCAAACGTAATCAGGCTAATCGTCAGTGGTTCCATAAGAGTGCTTTTTTGAAGAAACGGGTCGAGAAGGGACCTACGACTCTTCGCGTGGACCACTGGTCCCTCGTCGTGTGTCCTTTCTCTTGCGCGGCGGCTATAGCAGCACGCCAGGTCCAACCCACCAATCGCCAAATCCAGCCCGCGCAGTTTCCATCAATTCCAGCAGGAGTGTATCGGGGCAAACAGCAGGCCTTATTATCCTCGCGCAGGATGAAACAGCTGAGCTCGTTAGGAGCCCATCTTTTCCAAATTATGCAGACCGGACAAATGGGTTATGAGATACCTGCCACTGAACAACGAACGACGCAAATCGACGAGCACCGGCAACTTGGCGGTAACTGGTCCAAGCGGTTGCCTACTCCAGCAAAGGCCTTGGCTATTGCTGGCGTGACTCGGAGGGCCGAAAGCGCTGGGCTTGTCTTTTCCGACCAAAGAACCAGCGTGCCTTCGCGAATTCTCTTGTTGAAGAGGGATGATCGCGAGCGGGGTTATTTATCAGGAAAATAGAACAATTCGCATACCACAACTACAAGTAGGATCAGGATGAGTCGTGGCCAATCCTCGGCTATGAATTTCAGGAGATTCCCGACATGCCACGCATAGAACAGCTTCCAATAGGCCTCAACGAATACGATCGCCAGCCAGACGATCAAAGTAAACAGAATTGGGCGTTTGATTTTCATCAGGTGCCGCCCATCTGAGGCGGCCTACCGAAATCGGTACAGACTGTTCTGTAAGCGGAGCGGGGTCCTAGTCAATTATCGCGACAGCAGGCGATAGAGCTCTCATGCTCATGCCCTGTCGGGGCGCTTGAAGAACAAACGCGTCAGCGCTCCCTCTCCCATTGCGTGACTGATCTCCTCCATCGACAGATACATCGCTACAATCGTGCAAATTAATATGAGCAGCGCGATGAAGCGATCCAGGTTGGCGTTCGCTTTCACCACCATGAAACCTTCGCGCAAGCTGCCCTTATCATACGACGCATGAACAAGTCGCTCGCCGAACTCAAAGAGGAATACAGCCATGGCATAAATGACCGTCTTGAATGCGACGACGATCGCCCGCGGGTGCCTGCTTACCTCGCTTTTTCGTTCCGCCATTTCCATCAGCAGGACCACCTTGCCAAGGACCAGCGCCCCAATCGCCGCCCGCGCGAATGCGTAAAAGCGTATCGAATACTGCAAGGCTAGGAGCTTTACCACCGCAAATATCAAGATCATTGCGATGAAGAAAAACAACACCGGCGGCAACATCTCCCAGAACAGGCCCTCCAGGCGTCTTCCCACAGTCAGCGCGATGGCTGCCGTATGCTGGTGCTGCTGATCAGGCACGGTCCAAACTCAATCCACTATCTTGGCTCGGCCGGGGCACGAACGCGCAGCGGATACGATGACGCACGCATCTAAATCAGGCTCGCGGGAGGAGGACCATTGGTTTGGCCAATGCGTGGCTGCTCTCTTTCGGTGACAATCGCGGCTTTGCCCAGTTGGAGCAATTGCTCGCTAGTGGTAGTTGCGAACAAATGCATAACGCGAGCGATGATTCCGGTCCACCCGGTCTGATGGCTGGCGCCGAGCCCCGCTCCATTGTCGCCGTGGAAGTATTCATAGAACAGCAGCAGATCCCGCCAATGGGGATCTTCCTGAAATTTCCGGGTCCCGCCATAGACCGGCCGCCGCCCATCTTGATCGCGTACAAAGATACTCGCCAACCTTCGCGAAATTTCCTCGGCGACCTGATAGAGCGTCATCTGCCGCCCCGAGCCAGTGGGACATTCGATGGTGAAATTATCCCCATAATACAAGTAGTACTGTAGGAGCGCGCGTATGATCATGGCGTTGACCGGCATCCAGATTGGTCCGCGCCAATTCGAATTGCCGCCGAACATCCCGGTATCCGATTCCGCCGGCAAATACGAAACCCGATACTCCTGGTTAGCGGCGTGGAGTACGTATGGGTGATCAGCATGGTAGCGTGAGAGTGACCGGATGCCATGGGGGCTCAGGAATTCGTTCTCATCCAGCATCTTGGCCAGGACACGGCGCAGATTGTCCTCATTTAATATCGATGCGAGGCGACGGCCACCTTGACCCTGCTTAACTGGATCATGAATGAATGAAATCAGCTCGGGGCGCGCCTCGAGGAATTTGCGCAAGTGCTTTCTTGTTTCCGGGATTTTCTCGAGAAGTTCGCCCTCGAAGACTGTAGCGGCACAAAGAGGTAAAAGACCGACCATCGAACGAACCTTGAGCCGCTGAGATCGACCGTCCGGCAGCCGGAGTACATCGTAAAAGAACCCGTCTTCCTCGTCCCACATCCCGATATCCGGGCCCGCGTGCATCATCGCCGACGCGATCCAGAGAAAGTGCAAGACAAACTTAACGCACAAATCAACGTAAGCTGGTTTGGCCAGCGCCAATTGCACACCGATTTCAAGCATGTTCTGGCAAAAGATCGCCATCCAGGCAGTACCGTCGGCTTGTTCCAAATAGCCGCCGGTCGGCATTGGTGCGCTGCGGTCGAAGACTCCGATGTTATCGAGCCCTAGAAAACCACCCTCGAAGGCGTTTTTTCCGAAGCGGTCCTTGCGGTTGACCCACCACGTGAAATTGAGAAGCAGCTTGTGAAATGAGCGCTCCAACCATTCAATGTCGTCGCTGCTGTGCTTCGCCTGCCGGAAACGGAACGTAAATATAGTAGACCAGGCATGCACCGGCGGGTTGACGTCGCCGAAATTCCACTCATACGCTGGCAGCTGCCCGCTGGGATGCAGGTACGACTCCTCGAGCATCATACCCAACTGTTCCTGGCCAAACTCCTCGTCCACTAACGTCAGGGCGAGGATGTGAAAGGCAAGATCCCATGCCGCATACCACGGGTATTCCCACTTATCGGGCATTGAGACGATGTCCGCGTTGTACATATGATGCCAGTGCTCATTGCGGGAGGCTTGGCGCCGAGGATTGAATGGATCGGCCCCGTGCTCTGCGAGCCATTTGTCCACATCGTAGTAATAGAACTGCTTGGACCACAGCATGCCGGCCAGCGCCTGACGCATCACATTGGCCTCGTCAGTGCTTAACGACGATGGGATGACCGCGGCATAGAATTCGTCGGCCTCGCGCTGGCGAATCTTCATGATGGCATCGAACTCGGCGAACGCGCCCCCTTGCCCATTTTGCGCAGCCCACGCCCCCGGCGCGATATCACTGAGCCGCAAGCGAACTATCTTGGATTCGCCACCTCCGATGGTGAGAGTGTAATGGGCCGACGCCTTGGTTCCTGTCTTCTGGGGGTTTACCGCGTCTTGGTGACCGTG
>JAMXLL010000161.1 GCA_024281015.1 Candidatus Binataceae bacterium | reverse complement strand
ATACCGGCGCTACAAAGGCCGCCTCGGCTTGATCGGGTGAAGACTCAAATTGGAACGGTTCAGCCGGTTCGGTAGGGGCCGGCGCAGGTTCCGAATGGCGGCGGCGCATCACGTTAGCGTTGAGGCGCTTCTCGACGACCGTACCAGCACTGGTTTCCACCACAGTTTCGCTCGGTATCGTCGAAACGCGTTGGGCACGCTCGTCCAGCTCGGCTTTGATTCGCTCAGTCTCTTCCGGTGAGAGCAAGCTTGATTCGGAATGGGCATGAGCAAGATGGAGGCGGGCACAACTGGCCAGCAGTTCGTCGACCGAAACGCCCCATTCAGTTGCGAGTGTTTTTATTCGCTTTCGCGCCATCGTTTTCTAGTCTATTTAAGCGCGGCACTGCTATCCAGCCGCGCGTGGATTAGTTCCGCCAATTTTTGCCGCTCGTCAAAGCTTGGCTTCCGCCTCAGCGAACGCAATTCCCTGATTCGCCTATGAACAAAATCGGTTATACACCCATTGTTGTGATGGAGATAAGCGCCACGCCCAGGCATCCGGCGGTCTTCATCCAGCGTTAACGAATTTGCCTGGGCAGCAATTCTCAGCATCCGCGACTGGCTGTCGCGCCTCATACATCCAACACAGGTGCGCTGCGGCCCTTCATTCCGCTTGTGCATCATCATTCTGCTTCCGCATCCTCAGCGTCGGTCCTCGACTCACCGGGGTCAACGGCGTTGATGGCAGAAGAGGCGTCCGATACTTCCAGTGATGGATTCGGAACAGCATTTGTTGCTTCGGCCCCATTTTCGGCATCGGAGGGTCTGGCCTGCTCTGCGCGCTTCCTCCCGACCCACTCGCGGGCTGCATGGATGACCTGGCGGGCCCGCTCGGGACTGATCCCTTCCACTTCGAAATTGTTTTCGTTGGCGTCAGCGAGCTGTTCGGCGGAACGAAAACCCCACTGATAGAGTAACTCGGCGTTAATGTCTCCGATCCCAGGGATAGCGTTCAGTGAGGCGCGCGCCGTCCGGGCCTCTTCCTCGGCCTCCGAATCGCTGCGCACGTCGAGTTTCCATCCCGAGAGCCGGTGGGCCAGACGGACGTTCTGGCCACGCTTACCGATTGCCAGCGAGAGTTGATCATCCGGGACGATGACTTCCATCGCGTGCTCGTCTTCGTCGATAATCACCTTGGAAACCTTGGCGGGAGCCAGTGCACGACAAACCAACTCGGCCTGATCATCCGTCCAAGGCACAATGTCAATTTTTTCGCCACGCAGTTCCTGCACAACCGCCTGCACGCGAGTACCCTTCATTCCGACACAGGCGCCTACCGGGTCGACATCACTGTCTTTCGAATAGACCGCCACTTTGGCGCGTCCGCCAGGTTCGCGTGCGCATTGCCGGATCTCGACAATGCCCTCGTAGATCTCGGGCACTTCCTGCTCGAACAGCTTCATCAGAAACAGGTTGGCTGTGCGCGAAAGCACGATTGACAGGCCCTTTTCGGACAAGTCGACGTCCAGAATCAGGGCGCGAATGCGGTCGCCCTGGCGATACCGCTCGTGCGGAATCTGTTCCTTTTCGGGCAAAATCGCTTCAGTGCGGCCCAGATTCACGATCATATTCTTGCGCTCGAAGCGCTGGACAATGCCCGAAACGATTTCGCTCTTACGGTCCTTGAATTCGTTATAGATCTGCTTGCGCTCAGCGTCGCGGATATGCTGGATGAGGTTCTGCTTGGCGGCCTGCGCAGCGATGCGCCCCATCGTCGCGGTATCGAGCTTAATCAGAATCTCATCGCCGGGCTGTGCATCGGGATCGTATTTGTCGTGAGCCTCATCTAAATCGACCTCAGAGGCGGGATTGGCCACCCTTTCGACGACCGTCTTGATTTCAAACAGTTCAATTTCGCCGATGTCATTGTTATACCGCGACTCGATATTGCGTTCGGGCCCGAAGGTCCGGCGGGCCGCCGAATGCATCATCTCTTCGACCGCATTGATGACAATGGTTCTGTCGATCCCTTTCTCTTTGGAGACCTGCTCGATTACCCGGTTCAGATCGACTGCCATATCGCCTCCGGTTGCCAGCGGCTGTCGCCGTCGGTAGTGTCCGCTGCAAGCCGAAGGAACCCGAAGGAGCAAAGCCAGCTTTGGGCTTGCGCACGATTGCGGATCAATTTGCGGCTGTTGTCACAAGGCCGGGCTCCGCGGTGCGGGCCGGCATTAATCGAATTTGTGCTCGTAGTTTGCTCCTTGGATCTCATTGAATGAGAAGGCGTGACGCTGACGGCTTGATTGGTCCTCAAGGTCTATTCCGTCGGGGCGCACATCAACCAGTACGCCTTCAAAGTTCTTACGGCCCTCATGCAGCCGATGAGTTCGAATCCGAACCCTTTTTCCCCGGTATGCCTCAAAATCCTTGAGCTTTGCCAAGGGGCGATTAATGCCCGGAGACGAAACCTCCATTGTGTAACTTCCATCAACCGGATCGTAAACGTCGAGCAAGTCGCCGATGATCGGGCTGAGCCGCTCGAGGTCGCTGAGCGTTATGCCACCCTCCGGTTTGTCGACTAACAGTCGGAGCAGCGAATGATGTCGGGTCCCTTGGCGAAACTCTACGTTGACCAATTCATAGCCGAGCCGCTCAATATGCGGTTCAAGTAAATCTGCGACCTTCTTAGCCAGCGGTTCAAGCTGCAATACCATCACCGGCCATACCTCGACGGTTCGCCCTCCCGGTCGTCAAAGTGAAAGTCCGTAATGTCCTGGAGCAAGCGGCGAACGAACCAAAAAAATGGGCATACAGCCCAGTTTGCTCAATATACCATTCGCAACTTCGGCCATCAAGATGGCCTTTCGCCACAACCGGGCGATGGAAGCGCTGGTGAATAGACGAGGCCGATTCAGTAGCGAGGGACTTCTGCAGTGAGCTTCACTCAGCTTTTTCCTGATTCCTTGTCACGGGCTTGAAAACCGTCCGGGAGTTATTCCTCCTCTTCCCGTAGTTTTGCCAAGGCCGACAGATCCTCCAGCGTACTGGTGTCGCCCAGGGTCTCGTCACCGGAGGCTATTTGCCGCAACAAACGACGCATGATTTTGCCACTGCGCGTTTTTGGCAGAGTGTCGCTAAAGCGCAGGTCGTCAGGACGTGCAAGCGCCCCAATTTCCTTCACAACATGCTGCTGTAGTTCCTTGCGTAATGAATCATCGCCTTTGCGGCCGCCTTCCAGGGTGACAAAGGCGTATACCGCCTGGCCCTTCATGTCGTCGGGCCGACCAACCACCGCGGCCTCTGCGACCATCGGATGCGAAACGAGCGCACTCTCAATTTCCATGGTACCAAGTCGATGGCCGGAGACGTTAATGACGTCGTCGACCCGGCCCATTATCCAGAAATAACCGTCCTCGTCGCGCCGGGCGCCGTCGCCGGTGAAGTACACGCCCTCAATCTGGCTGAAATATTGTTGTTGGTAGCGCTCGGGGTCGCGAAAGATTGTCCGCAGCATCCCAGGCCAAGGGCGTTTGATGATCAGAAACCCACCTTGGTTAGGCGCCACCGGATTACCCTCGCGGGTCACTACATCGGCGGCGATGCCCGGCAGGGCCACTGTGGCGGAGCCTGGTTTAGTTGCGATCGCGCCGGGCATCGGCGAAATCATGATGCCGCCCGTCTCAGTCTGCCACCAGGTATCAACGATAGGGCAGCGGCCACCGCCGATCAGCTCGTGATACCAAATCCAAGCCTCCGGATTTATCGGTTCACCGACGGTGCCAAGCAGGCGCAAGCTCGACAAATCATGTTTCTTGGGCCACGCATCTCCCCATTTTATGAATGTGCGTATTGCGGTCGGCGCCGTGTAGAGGATGTTTATTCGATACTTTTCGATTATTGACCACCAGCGGTCTTCCTGGGGGAAATTGGGAGCTCCTTCGTACATCACGACCGTGGCGCCGGCCGCCAACGGCCCATAGATCGAATAGCTATGGCCGGTCACCCAGCCAATATCGGCCGTGCACCAGTAAATATCGTCTTCTTTGAGGTCAAATACCCACTCCATCGTGGTCAGCGTATGAGTCAGGTATCCCCCGATGGTATGTACCACCCCCTTGGGCTTACCGGTTGTCCCGGAGGTGTAAAGCGTGTACAGGGTATGCTCCGAGTCGAGGCTGAGGGGCTCACAAACACTGCTCTGTGCCGCGACCACGTCATGCCACCAGACATCGCGACCCTCGCGCATTTCGATGTCATCGCCGATGCGCTTTAAAACAAGGCACTTCCGGACTGACGGACAGCGCTTCAAAGCAAGATCAACATTTTGCTTGAGATCGATTTTTTGGCCGCGGCGCCAGCCTGCGTCCGCGGTGATGACCAGCTTCGCCTCCGCATCGTTAATGCGGTCCACCAGGGCTTCGGCAGAAAAGCCACCGAAAATCACCGAGTGAATCGCACCGATACGGGCACACGCCAACATCGCGATAGCCGCCTCGGGTACCAGCGGCATGTAGATGGCTACGCGGTCGCCCGATTGAACCCCCAGATGCTTAAGTGCATTGGCACACCGGCTAACCTCGCTGGCCAACATCTGGTAGGTCAGCACCCTTGAATCGCCCGGTTCACCCTCCCAAATCAAAGCTGCCTTATTGCGGCGTGAACCAGTCAAGTGGCGATCGACGCAGTTATAGCAAGCATTGAGCTCGCCACCGGTGAACCATCTGGCGAATGGCGGTTTCCATTCCACCACCTGCTCGAAGGGCTTGAACCAATCCAGTCGACGCGCTTGCTCGGCCCAAAATTCTTCGGGGTTCTCGGCGGCACGACGGCAAAGCTCCCTGTACTCGGCTTCGCTTTTTATCCAGGCCTGACCTTTAAAGTCGCTAGCCGGCGGAAATTTGCGGCCTTCACGCAAAATGGATTCGATATCGTGTGTAATCTCGTTGCCAGCCATTATGAACGCACCTCATGGTTCCCCGAGTACCAGCGAGTATAGCGCCTTCAGCGGCCTTTTTTGCTCCGCGGCCTTGGTCCTAATGGTAGCCCTGCCGTTAGTGAGGCATTGAAAAAGGCAAGATCACGATCCCTTTGACGCTCACCACGCTATCCTGGGAAAGATGGCTTCTTCCTCAATCCGCTCCCTCGCTTTTTGCCGAGCAGACGAGAGAGTCTGCGACCCGTCCCGCAGGACAAAATGGGCAGGCCGCGATTTAATCTAGACCTGCTAGACCCTGCCGCGGGCCTCGCGCGTCTTTATACTAAGATACAGTGTGGCAGCATCGCCAATGTCGCGGCGATTGGAGTGCACTGCTCTAAGCTGCTGCAGGACCTCCGCTTCAATTGACGGTGTCAGCTCGGCGGCAAGCTCAACAGCTCGCGCCGCCCATCGCAAGGCGACCCGACCTTCGAGCCCGCCGAAATCATCGAAGAACCAGGCACAGCTCGTAAGCGCAGCCTGCGCCGCGCGCTCCATTTCAAAAAGCCGGAACAATTGCTCGCGAGCAGCGTCATCCTTCGCCCGATGCTGGGCGAAGAACTCTTCTTGAACGGCGGGAGACGGGTCGACAAAGAGGCGCGCGGCATCTTTAAGGGCAAGTCCTGAATCTGCCACCAGGGGCGCTGCGAAGCGGTCGTACACCGCATTGCAATGGCGCCGGACAAAATCCATGGTGCCACGCAGCGGCTCCCGCCAATCCTGGCTGGTGTGGGAGTCCGCCCGGCAGCCGCAGTTCGAACGCCACCGCTCGACGCCGTGAGCGCAACTCCAGGCCGAGGGGGAGTCGATCTCGAATCGACCGCAACTCTGATGGCTGGCCAGGTATTCGCCGCAGTTTGTGACGATGACATCATCGCGCTGTTCCAAAAGCCTGATTGCGCGCGCCAGTTCGGCAGCGCCACTGCGCTTATGATGGCCGAAGGTCTCGCCGTCGGAGGCGACCAATAGGGCCTGACCGGGCTCGATTTCGAGGGCGGTGTCAACAAGCGCGGAGCCTAACGCCGCTCCGTCGCGTAGCAGATCACTAAAAGCGATACTCCCGGACAGCGGGCGATCGAAACGAAATACCACGAGCTCGAGGTCGTCGTGCCGCCACGAAAAAGGACCGCTGTCACGTCCGGGGCGGCTGAAATGCCCCTGGTCGCTACCCAAAATCACGAATCGGAGACCGGCACGGGCAACTGTAGCGAGGGTGTCGGCGTCGACCGCGCATTCCGGCAGCCATATCCCTTCGGGCGGCCGGCCAAAGCGTGCGACGAAGTCCTGGGTACCCCAAGCAATTTGAAGCTCACGGTCGCGCGCATCGAGGAGTGGCAGGATTGAATGGTTGTAGGCCTGCGCAATGGCGTTGCCATGCTCGTTGCGCTGCCGCCGGCTCGCCTCGTCTGCACGGCATATCGCCCGGTAAGCGGATTTGCCATGGCGCTGTAGCCATGAACAAAGCGTAGGGCCGAAATTGAAACTCAGAGTCTCGTAGTTATTGCGAACGTAAACAACCGACCCCTCCATAGTTTGCGCATGGGCATTGGCATTATAGCACTCGCTGAGGATGCGTTCGTTCCAGTTCGGGAACGGTGCGGCACTGGTCTCGTTAGTGATAATGCCGGTCCAAGGACTTTCGCGTGGCGGTTGGTAGAAATGACCATGAATTATGATGTAGCGGGGTTCAGTCATTTAGAATCAGCTTATTTGGCTGTACCGGCGAAGACCAGTATGCACCGATTGCCTGTCCGACAGGCAGGCGGCAAAGGCCAGAAAACCGAAACAGTTCAAGGTGCTCCGAGATCCGCCCAGCGAAGATTAATCGCGACGATGTCCGCGACTCCCGGGCAAGGAGGCGCCCGTAGCCAGCCCTGCGAGGGTGCCCGGGACAAGCACTCAAGTTGCGGCTACTGCAAAATTACCGCGGACCGTAGCCTCGCCTTTTTGATTAACGACTTCAACCTCGCCCTCGACCAGCTTCTCACCGTTCTTCTCGTTCTTGCCGGTCACTTTACCCCGGCAGGTAAGGGTGTCACCCGGCCACACCTGGCGCGCGAAGCGGACCTTGAAATGGCGCACGTATCCTGCCCCGGCAAAATCAGTCAGGCAACGCGACAGACATCCTGCGGTCCACATTCCTTGGGCGAAAACGGTGGGGATTCCTGCCGCCTCGACAAAGGTCTGATCATAGTGTAGTGGCACGAAATCGCCCGACGCTCCCGCATATCGTACGAAATCCGGCCGAGAGACGTTCTCGACGGTTACCGTCGGAAGTGCGTCTCCAACTTTGACTGATTCGTATTTTATTTTCGATGTCATTGAAGTGATTGCGGCGCGCCTCTGGCGCCTCCTCCGATTGCGGCACGAAGCCGCGCCTGGCCAGTCATAACATAGGAACCGCCCTATCCTCCGACGGCTTGGCCGGTCTCAATCAGGGTGCTGCGGGCAACTGCAACCTTTTCGCCCTTCTGATTGTGGTATTCGATTTCGGTGACCATAAAGGTCATCTTGCCGCCGCGCCCACCTTCCCGCTCGTATACATCAGCAATTCGTGCGCTGCCGGTAAGTACGTCACCGACCAGGATTGGCTTGTGCAATTCGAACTCCTGTTCACCGTGCAGAATACGCCGGAGGTCGAATTGGACACTCGGCATCGAGTCAGAATCCTGCCAAAACGCAGCAACCTGGAGGAAAGTAGGCGGGACCGGAATGCCGCCGCACTCCTTTTTGGCCAACTCGGGATCGAAATAAACCGGATTAGGATCGCGAATCGCACGGGCAAATTCTCTGACTTTGCTCCACTCGATCGGCATCGTAAACGGCTTGCCTGTCTTGCCGATAACGCTCTTGTCAATCGCCATCTGAAGCCTCCGCTGCGACAAGCAGAACTTGGAAGTGAAAGCAAAAAATTAAAAAATCATGGACTTAGAGATTGATCGCCTGGGCAACGAGCTCGCGGTTCCAGTTCGCATCACCAAAGGTGAATTCCGATGACTTGGCCCGCTTGAAATACAGATGCATGTCATGGTCCCAGGTGAAGCCAATACCACCGTGTAGCTGGATTCCCTCTGCCGAGACGCGGCGGAAGGCGTCCGACGCAGCAGCCTTGGCCAACGCCGCCGCCAGAGATGCCTCAGGGACCTCGTTACTGACCGCCCATGCAGCGTAGTATGTTGCTGACTTGGCACCTTCGACGTCGATCATCATGTTGGCGCACTTGTGCTGCACGGCTTGAAAGCTGCCAATCGGCCGCCCGAATTGAACGCGCACCTTGGCATAATCCACAGTTAGGTCGAGCACCTTTTGCGCACCCCCCGTCATCTCACCGGCCAGCATCACCTTGCCCCGGTCTATGACTTCGGACAATGTCTTCCAGCCATTACCGGGTTCACCCACAATCTCAGATGGCTCGACCCTGACACCGCTGAACTTGATCTCAGCAAGCTTGCGGGTCCGATCCATTGTCGTCAGCCGCGTGATGTTGATCCCGGCTCGATTGGTGTCGATCGCAAACAAAGATATGCCCTGCTCGCCGCTACCCGCAGTGCGGGCGGCCACCAGGATCCAGTCGGCGATATGGCCATCATTGATAAACAGCTTGGTACCATCGAGCACATATGCCGTATCGTCTTTGCGCGCGGCCAGATTGATGCCGTCAGCGCTCCATGAGGCTGAAGGCTCCAGGTAGGCGATAGTTCCGATCAAGTCACCGGAGGCGACTTTCGGCAGTAATGTGGATTTTTGACCGTCACTGCCGGCGCGCTGGATGGCTTCAGCGAACATCAGGGTCCAGATGAAGGGCAAAGGCAATACCACACGCCCCATCTCCTCCATAATCAAAATCAGGTCGACGTAGCTCAAGCCTCCGCCGCCGTACTCTTCTGGTATGACGAGGCCCAGCCAGCCGAGTTCGGCCATTCTTTTCCACAGGGCGACATCGAAGCCGCGCTCATCCTCCATCATCTTGCGGACCAGGGTAGAGGGGCATTCCTTTTCGAGGAGCGCGCGGGCGCTCTGGCGCAGCATTTCCTGCTCTTCGCTAAAGCCGAAATCCACGTGGGACAGCCTTCCTTTTGTAGTCAGCGCTTAGCATTTCACTCGGCGCGCGCATATGTGTGGACCGCGCGACGCCTTGGGACGCGATTCGAAATATCACGACCGGTTCGCGGCGGACAAGGACCTCAAAGGGCGAGTCGGTCGGGAAAGCTCCGGTTGTCCGGGCGCTCTCCGTTGTCCTTACAAGCCGAGTTGCAGTATCTCTGCCGGCCGGATGTTGCCCCCGTCGACTACCAAGGTGGCACCGCTGATCCAGCTCGCCGCTTCGGAAGCGAGAAAGATGCACGGATAAGCGACATCTTCGACTGTGCCGAACCGGCCAAGTGCGCGCGAACGTAGCATCATCTGTTTCACCTCTTCATTCGGCCAGATTCGCGCCGCCGCCCCTTCGGTAGTCACAGGTCCCGGCGCGATACAATTAACCCGAATGCCGTACCGGCCCCACTCACCGGCGTGAGATTCAGTTAACTTGATCACGCCAGCCTTTGACGCAGCATACGGGAGCATCGTACTGGAGCCGTGTACTCCGGACGTTGACGACAGATTTATGATGCAGCCGCCGGTCGTTTGTTCAATAAACTGGCGCGCCGCTGCTTTTGAGCAAAAGAAGGTACCGTCCAGATTGATTGCGACCACCGCTCGCCATCCATTGGGTGACAGGTTCAGGCTGGGCGTTGTGATGCTACCACCGTGATTGTTGATCATTACGTCGAGGCGCCCGAACCGGTGGACCGCCTCTGCGATCATGGCGTCGCACTTTGCGGCGTCTCGCACGTCGACGACGAACATCTCACAGGTGCCGCCGCGCTTGCGTATTTCGTCGCGAACCGGTTCGAGATGACCCGCATTGCGACTGGCAATCAGGACCGGCGCTCCGCGCAGCGCAAACTCGCGGGCGATCGAAATGCCGATTCCGGTACCGCCGCCGGTGACTATCGTAACCTTTCCTTCGACGCTGAAAACGTCTTTCACAGCGCCCAACCTCCTGTAGTTTCAGAAGAATGTACCCTGTCCTCCGCTCCGCTCGCTGCTCCCACGCGCCGCGGCGGTAGAGCGCCCAAAGCGCGCTGATGACCCAGGTTTTCACCGTTCGAAGCCGGGGCGGAGCTCTCATTTCCATGTAGCGCAGGATACTGACGAGCGCCACCCGTTCGACGATTGTTTGCCGCAGCCGTTAAAGCAAATCCGGCAACATCGCAACACATTTCCGGCGTTACGCGGTTGAGCGGGATCATCAACCACCCTCCCACCTCCTCGATGGGGGGTGCGCCTGGCGTTTCACCAAAACACAGCAACTGGATTTTCATGTGGGTGGCAGCTTCAATCGCAGCTCACCCGCTCTCAATGGTGTATCAGCCGCGCAGTATTTCGGTGTTGGCTATTCGATTCGCCTTGATGGCATATTCAGACGAAGATTTGAAGCTCTTCCTGGCCGACTTTAGATGGGTATTTGGAGTTCAAATGGATATTCGGAGTTTCGTCATGAGCTTAAGTCGACAAACAGCTGGAAAAGGCAAACAGGGCGGGGAGGGCTCAGAGTCGGCTGCCTAAGTTCTGTTTCACCAAAGCCAGATGGCAGCTACTAGAAACAACGTAATGGAAATACGAACGCAAAATATAACTATCGGTGAGCTTTCTTTCACCATTGACATCGCCGGCCCTAGTTCAGGGCCTCCCGTTCTCCTGCTGCACGGCTTTCCGCAGACGCGTCAAATGTGGAAGCATCAGTTGCACGCCCTAGCAACGGCGGGATTTCGCGCTATAGCACCCGATCAACGCGGATATTCAGCAGGTGCGCGCCCGCTCGGAGTGGAGTCGTACACAAGCGACGTGCTGGTTGCCGATGCATTGGCGCTCATGGATAATTGCCGGGCACCTCGGTTCCATCTAGTGGGCCATGATTGGGGCGGACAGATCGCCTGGTTGCTTGCCGCGGCAAATTCGGATCGGGTCGCGACCTTAACGATTATATCGCGACCACATCCCGCCGCCTTCGCACGGGCCATGACCGAGGACCCTGAACAAGCCAGCCGCTCGCAACACCACCGCGCTTTTCGCCAACCCGAGTCGGTAGATCGCCTGCGTCAGAATAACTTCGACGTATTGCGCTTTGCTCTCGAGCGCGAGGGCGTCACCCGCGAGAATATCGACGCATACTTTCAGACGTTGGGTGAACCAGGTGCGTTAGAAGCAGCGATAAGCTGGTATCGGGCGTCCAACATTGCTTCCATGCAGATTCCTCCAATCTCGGTGGCCACTTTGTACATCTGGGGGACTGCGGACCCCACTGTCGGTCGGCGCGCTGCGGAGCTGACCGCGCAATTCGTCAAAGGCCCGTACCGTTTCGTCGAAATCGAAGGCGGTGGCCATTTCATCGTTGATCAATTTCCCCAACGCGTAGCGGATCTTCTTCTCGAAAATATGGCTAACTCGAAAACTTGATTAACAGGCACTGAACGCGCCTGCTTGAATCTAATTTGTATGAATATGAACTGAAGTCGTCATAGTAGACGTTGACGCAAAGGGAGAGTTCAAAGACGGAATCGAACTGCGTTTCAGTAATCATCCGACGAACCGGTCACCGAATCGCTTGCCGACTTCCAACCGCAAAGCAGCGTAACGGTTTGGGTAATCGTGCGGCACCTGCGCCACCCCGAACATTCCATATCCGGAATGTATCAGCCACTGTCAATATTTAGGCATCATCGCCCGCTAGAAGAGGCAGGCGACCTCGGCTTCATCGCTTTGTCAGGCATGCTCAAGCTATTCGATCGGCTTTCCATCTTCGAACACACCACCGGTCGGCCCGTCCGGCGGCAAGTGTACGCCCCAGAGGACGCTAGCCGCACCCTGCTCAACTGAACGCGGCGCACTAGGCCCGCCCATGTCGGTCCGGACCCATCCCGGACTTATCGCGTTTACGAGAACACCCCGCGGCCTCAGTTCCTTTGCAAACAAGCGGGCCATTGCGGTGAGCGCGGCCTTGCTCGCACCATAATCACCGGGGGCTTCCTTGGCCAAGACCTCGAGTTGAGCGAGTGATAGCTTCGGATTTGACAGACGCTTGACCAGGCTCGCAGGCTGGACCGAGAGCCGCCCCAGACCGCTCGTCACCATCACCACCCGTGCATTCCGGGCAAGAAGAGGCTCCAGACCCCGAGTCAGCATCAGTGGGCCGAGCACGTTAACGTCCCAAATCTGACGCGACGGTCCTCGATAGACGCCGGCGTTATTGACGAGCGCATCCAGCCGCTGATTGCGCGCACGAAGTCGTTTGGCCAAGGCCTGAACCGATTCGAAGTCTCCCATGTCGACGACCTCTGCCAATGTTCCCGGGGGTGCCGACTTCGCATCTCGCACTCCACATATCACGTGCCAGCCCTCAGACACGAGCGTGCGAGCGACTTCGCGTCCGATGCCGCGGCTAGCTCCCGTAATCAGTGCCGCGCTCGCCGTCATCGGTCTGCTCGCCCGCCCAGCAATGATTTACGGCCTCAGCAGCGCGTTGACGCACGGTCTGCCCGCAGAGAACATCGGTGTTGGATCGTATGTCTCGCGCAAGCTAACCGGACCGTGAATCCATACGACAAATGGCAAACGACTGTAGTTGTCCGCTGAAAAGGCTGTGCTCTGGTGAGGGGTATAGACATTCAGAGAGACAATCCTTTCGTGCTCCCGATTGGGCATAGTATGTATGATCGGGCCTTATCAATAAAGAAGCGCCTGATGAGGACGAATGGTTTTGCAGATGGTTTTCCCATGCGCGGGCCTGGCGATTAAGATGAAGAATAGCCTTAAGACGGCATACGACCGAAATTTGACAAGGCGTAGATTTATCGTCGATGCGCTAGTATTGCCCGTCGCTATAAAGACGGGCGTTGCGTTTGCAGGACAGGCATCCGGATCAGATAACGGCGCCCGGCAAGGGGCGGGCAGCATTATCACCGAAGTGCGGATCGCAGAATTCAGCGATTCCGGTGTTCCGCTCGGGTTCTCTACAGTTCGCAAGGTCATGAAGAGCGACGCCGAATGGAAAACTCAACTGACGTCCGAGCAATACTACGTGACCCGCCAGGCAGGAACTGAGCGCCCGTTCATGAATGAGTACGACGAATTGCGCGCCAAAGGGCTGTACCGATGCATTTGCTGTACAACGGCGCTGTTTAGCTCGGAGTCCAAGTACGATTCCGGGACGGGTTGGCCGAGTTTTTGGCAACCGATCGCAGCCGCGAATATCATCACCCGTGCTGACCATTCACTTTCCATGGAGCGTACCGAGGTTCTGTGCGCTCGTTGCAACGCGCACTTGGGACACGTTTTCGACGACGGTCCGCCCCCTACCGGACTACGTTATTGCATGAACTCGGCGGCGCTGAAGTTCGTGGCGAGCGCCCAGGTGAATAGCAAATAGCGAATTACTGTTGCGGAACTCACAAGACTGGATCATCGGGTCGATCGGCGCTCAGCATGCGTTCTCGCTAGCACCACATCTGAATCCCAGTCCGTGTCCAGGACGAATGCGAGCCGATAAAGTAGCTGGATTACGCTTGGCGGTTCTTTCGCCATTTCGCTGCTGGCCGATGGCTGCTTTCTATAAGATCGTCGGAGCACCTTCTTGAGCACCGGTATCAGTGGCAGGTTGTGTCCCAAAATGTTACGTTGGTAACACCGGCGGTCATTGGCGCGCTCGGGCGATGTCCCCCCTTCGACCGTGAAGCGCACCAGCCTAACTGGTGACCGCCGGTGCTTTCCACATTCCTGAATTGCTTGGTGTGGGGCAAGTGAAAATTCTCGATCTTTTTAAGACAACACATTTTGATTACCAAAAATAACAAATCGTTAATACCCTGGATACCTACGTTTCTGTCGGTGGTTTCTGCGCAATTCTCAGGTAAACCCCGCTCAACGCAATTGACCATAAAGCGGCGATTGAAGTCGGCGATGTGACCGGTGCTGATGCGATGCTCTCAGAATGGGCGCCGGGCTTGAGCAGGGAGATTGCACAACCGTGCGGCATCGCCCGGCCACGCTGCTCAGATCGTCCTCATGCTGCAACAGCCGCCAGGCGTAATTGAGTCGCTCGGTTTCGTGAGCGTCGCTGATCCGTGTCATCTGTCATAAATATACAAATTACTGTTCGTACGTAGCCTGGTGCTTCGCGGCGAAATTGATCGCCGAATCAGCAAGGTCGCGAATCAAGCCATTTCTTGACCTGACAACGCTTGGCTATAAGTTCGATGAGAGGTTTTGGCACCCGCAATAGCCTTGCGGGTCCTGCGGTCTGCAAAAGCCCGTGTTGGTTGATTGACTTGGATGGGTTCGCGAGTGTAACGATGCATTGGGCGGGTTCATCGGCCAGAGAATCGGGCTGATTCTCTGTCGTCTTCCCACGTTCACTGAAAGTGCAGGAGCAGACAGGCAACCGGCACCCTTGGCCTTCAAGTGTCTAGAGAAAAGAATGAGGAACGAAGTCAATGAGAGTGCCTTTATAAGGAAGTACTTGTACGGTAACCGCGTACGCGAGATAACGCGACGCGGTTTGTAACGGTTTAGCTTGCGCGAAGGACATGGACCCAAAGGGCAAAGTTGCGCTAGTCACCGGAGGTGCGCGCATCGGACAGGTCGTGGCTCACAGCCTCGCCACCCGAGGATGCAATCTGGCGCTGGTCTACCGCAGCTCGCGAGAAGCGGCGGACGCGACGGCTCGTGCCGCGAACAGCGCTGGTGTGCGCGCGATTACTATTCGCGCCGATGCTGTAGATGAGGATCAGATCTCTGAGGCGGTTAAGGAAACGCGTGAGGCATTCGGTCACATCGATATCCTGCTGAATATGGCGTCGATCTACCTGCACACGCCGAATCCCAACGAGGCCGATTGGTCGCACAACATCGATGCGAACGCCCGTAGCGCCTTCCTCTTCTCGACCAATGTGGCTCCTATTATGAAACAGGGTGGAAGCGGCGGACGCATAATCAATTTTGCCGATTGGCTGCCGGCGAGCGGACGCCCGCATTATCGTGGCTATGTCCCTTACTACGCGTCGAAAGCCGCGGTCCTGGCGCTGACCGAAAGTCTTGCCCTGGAACTGGCACCGGAAGTTTTGGTCAATGCAGTTGCGCCAGGGCCGGTCCTGGCGCCTCCCGATCTGACTCCAAACGAAAACGACGAGGTCATAGCTGCCACGCCGCTTCGGCGGTGGGGCGGCGCGCTGGAAATCGCGAAGGCCGTGCTTTTCCTGGTGGAAACCGATTTCGTAACTGGTGAATGCCTCCGCGTCGATGGAGGCCGGCATCTCTATTGACCCTTATTTTCGACCGATGACCCTATCAAAAGGATAAAGCTCGATCAGACGCGGATTGCACCGGGCGCCGCCGAATTGTCCGTTTTTGGAACACATCGCACCAGATCAACCTTTTCGATGCGTTCGCAGCTTATGCAGATGGACCGGGAGCACGTTTCCACCGGCCGCGGAAGATCAGTCACTCCAGTCGAATTCTCTTCGAATGCCGTCGAGGTATCTGCTTCCGGTCGTCTGCGCAACCGGATTGCCCTCAACTTTGAGGCAGGCTTGATTGTAAGCGAGCATTATCAACCTTTCTCGAGAGACGGTCATATCGCTCATCGCGTAACTGCCCGGAGCCTGTGAGACCGCGCTATCAATCGCCCGGTGGACAGATGGGTTATCGAAATCACTCGCTGGAATACCTAAAAAATTGTACACACAATCTCGCCCGGTCACACGCTGTCGGGCAGGCGGGTAACCGACCTCCACGTCATTAGTCGATACCATCGTCAGGGTTCTGCTTGAGGCGCAACCCGTTAGAAGAGCCAAAAGTACTATCGCCCGAGTTGAGATTTTCAACACGCCACCTCTACGCAAACGATGTATTATCGGTACATCTAAGTAATGCATGATGCGTCACCTGGATATACTCATGCATCCTGCTCGGCAGATTGAGCGTACAGCGAGATTTAGCGCGCAAAAACCGATCCAGTTTAATAGACCTCACACTTCGCCGCGCCCCGCGTTTGACCCGGCTTAGTTTGACTACGACGGAGGCGCTTTGCTCTACACACGGGTCTGGCGGGAAATGACCAACGCAATGCGTGACGGTAGCAGCTTGGGTCACGTCAGCCGATGAGCGGCCATTTAGTGGCGAATTGCCAGGATCGTGTCGGCGGTGATCAACTGTAGAGCTAACCGGCATCAGCAGACGCGCGGCGATTTTTGGGGAGGATTCTTTCGCGCCCCGCCGCCGTCAGCCAGCGAAACTCCATTCCATTGCTCCACAGCACGGACGTGTCACGCGACACTTCACTTAGGTCAAATACCTGAAACTGCTTGTCTCTGAATAGAGTGAAGGGAACCTTGGCAACCCGTTGAGACAGGCGTATATCGCGATCGATGCTCACGCCGAGGGGACTCGGTTGTAATAAGTCCGGAAAAAAGTGAAGCGCTTTCCAATGATAGAAATGGGGCGCAGCGGCTCGAAGGGGAAATGAACGATGGAAGAGCGACAGCTTAACCAGGCCACGGTCGAGCGTAATCTCGCGATTCAGCTCAAGGACGGCAATCGCCTTGCGGCCGACCTTTTTCGGCCGGCTGGCACCGGACGCTTCCCCACGCTAATCAGCTTTTATCCTTATCACAAGGATGACTTCATGGGGGCGATGCTGGAGCCCGCAATGTTGTACTTCGCGGCCCGTGGTTATGCGCATCTGCTCGTCGACTTTCGCGGCGTCGGCGGCTCGTCGGGGATTCCGTGGGAGACGATGGACCAGCGGGAGGGAAGCGATGGCGCCGAGGCGGTGGAATGGGCAGCACGTCAGGGTTGGTGTGACGGGAATGTGGGTATGTGGGGAATCTCCTATGGAGGATACTCCTCGCTGAAAACTGCAGCTGAGGCTCCGCCCCATCTAAAGGCGATTGTAGCGATAGAGGGCGGCACCGATATCTATCGCGATTTTCTCTTCCCAGGGGGCTGCCTGAATTGTCTCGGCGCCTTCGGGGCATGGGGTTCGTTCATGCTCGCGATGAACTTGATGCCGCAGACCAGTGCTGGCCCAGGCTCTGAGTTATACACGGCGTGGCTGCAGCGGCTGGAGAACGGGCAGCCGTATGTGCTGCCTTGGCTCGATCATTGGTCACACGATAGCTATTGGGCTCAACGAGCCGTTGATCCATCGAAGATCAGAGTTCCAACCTTTATCGTCGGTGGGTGGCGCGACATTTTTCCGGAATTCTCCTCCGTTTACCCGCAGCTAGGCGGTCCCAGGAAACTCCTTATGGGTCCCTGGATGCATACCATGCCGGACACCGCCGTCAATCATCCAATCGAGTTCCTGCCGCAGATGATGCGATGGTTTGACTATTGGTTGCGCAGCGACAAAAACGGCATCGTTGATGAACCCCCGGTGACGATCTACGTGCAGGGAGCCGATCGATGGCGCCACGAAAGCCAATGGCCACCTGCCCGAACGGGTTCGCAAATATTCCATCTCTCTGGGACCGGGGGCCTTGGTGATCGCCCAGAACGCGAGGAGAGAGTCGAGAGCTACACAGTCGATCCTACAATCGGCACCTGCGCCGGACTGTGGGATCCCACCGCGCTGGGCGTCGGTATGCCGATGGATCAGACCAGCGATGATTTACGTTCGCTGACCTTTACCAGTGAACCGCTCAAGGAGGACTTGGAAGTAACCGGGGCCGGTGAGGCGAAGATCTATGCAGCAGTAACGAGTGGTGACGAAGCCCATCTTGTCGCGAAGCTGTGCGATATCGAACCGGCAGGAAAATCAACCTTGATCACTACTGGCCTGCTCAAGGCATCGCATCACAATGGGAGCTCTCATCCAGAAGAGTTGCGCAGCGGCCACGTTTACGAATTCCGTATCCCACTGTTCTCGACTTCATACCTGGTTCGTCGCGGCCATCGCTTGCGCATCAGTATCTCGGGCGCCGATTTCCCGCATGTCTGGCCAACTCCCAGCAACCCCGAGTTGCAGGTCTTTCTTGGCGGCGCACGCGCATCGTCGGTCATCCTGCCAGTCGTCGATCGACACGAAGACTTGTCCGGACCACCGCCGCGACCGAACCCCAACCGGCCAGCCGTCGCTATGACGCCACGGTACAAGATTGAAACCGATCTGGTTACAGGCATACTTTCGGTGACTACGGGCCAGAAGAGCGCGATGCCGATCCCGGCAGGTGGTGTGCTCGAACTCGACCATACCGCTACAGCAAGGGTACAGCGAGAGCATCCGGAGCAGGCCGCCGTCGAAGGGGATACTCGTATCACCGCAAACGCAGCCAGGCTCGGAAAACTGGAGATAGTGACGTCGAGCTGGTTCTCGCATTCCCGCGCGATAATGAATGCCCGCGTTATGCTCGACGGGAGAACCGTGTTCGAGCGCATCTGGCGAAAGTAATGCGGTCAATGAGTAAATGAGTCGCGACCACTGAGGAACGGCGCCATTAATTGGGCATTCGAGCCGAGTCTCGTCTTCGCAGGGCAACCGGCGATTATGCTGAGGTGCGAACCGCCTTACGAGTGCAAGCAGTTATGGCGGCCGGGGGACAATCCACTGTACCAGGTAGTCTCGCCATTCCTGGCGGATCGCGTGCGATGGCAATGCGGGTCAATTCGCGACGAATTCACGCAGCACTCGGAAGAAGTCGTCCGGCCGATCTCTATAGACGCCGTGCCCGGCCCCGGCAAAACGCTCGAATTTTACTAAATGTGGGGGGACCGCTGCAGCGAGATCTTCCATATCAGCAATAGGTGTAATCGGATCATCTTCTCCCGCCATAATGAGTGTGGGACATTTGACTCGAGGCAATTCCTGCAGGAGATCAAGCCTTTCTAACTCGCGCTCAATGAAAAAAAGGCGCATCGCCGGATTGCGCATAACTCGCTTGAATGCCGCCCGGTCCGGTACTGTGCGGGTATAAAGTGGAACGCAGATTTTTTCGTAAGCAGCCAGCGCATCCTCGTTGGGACGAGTCCAAAAGGCAATAGCGGCATCACGGGCGCCAGGACCGCCGAGCCGTTCAAACACGTCGAAAGAGCGCGCGCCTGTGGGCTGAGTCGAAGTACTGCTGAGAACCAGCTTACCCGGATGGCCGGGGTAACGCGTCGCATAGAGCATAGCTACGATGCCGCCGAATGAGTGGCCCAATACGATTGGCGCTTCAATAGACAGTGCCTCACAGAAAGAGCGCACATCTTGGGCCCACTGATCCAGGGACCATTCATCCGGCGCTCCCGAATCGCTACGGCCGTGGCCCCGCAAATCGAGATAGACTACCTGTGTCAATGCTGCCATTTCAGCGAAGGCGGGCTTAAACAGCGAATGGTCGAAACCGGGACCGCCATGGAGCAACAAAAGCGTTGGCACTTGGCGCATCGAAGGGCCGTCGGCCCTAAGTTTCGCCCCTTCGATGTCAAAAAACAGCTTTACGTCATTGATTCGTACATGCATGCGGCCACAAGTATCCCGCGCTGCCATTAGTGGAATAAGACCGAGACGAAACTCCTTGCGCTGTTGAACTGATGAGGCCGGCTGATACTAATGAAACGGCAACCCTCCTACGCGTCCTTCCGTCGAGCGTTCGACGCTGGAGCTACTCGGCCTGCGGCACGCGTATGACGAAGCGCGCAGACCCAACGCCCGTCTATCCGACTCAACCTCGCAATCGCTTCAGGCTTTCAGCCCGCCATACCGCGGAAAAATCTTTATACGCAGCCTCGAAACACTGCACGCCCTCAGGGAGTCGCACCCACGGCAACTTCGAACGAGTGAAGATGTGAACGTCGGGTGTCACCGCTGCTGGATCGTCGAGTGTGCCGGCGCGTACGAAAAGACAATCACCGGGCGCCACGCTGTAGCGGCTCCACACGTACGTCCCGCAGTCAGGACAGAAGAACACCTCGTGATCCTTGCCGCTGCCGCCCTTAAGCAGGAATGACTTCGGTGCCGCGCCGCTGCGCTCCACGAACTTGCGCTCGATCCAAATGTTGATGACGTGGGGACCGCCGGTGACGCGCTGACAATCGCGGCAGTGACACGCGTGAACGATTAGCGGAGCGTTGGTGAGTGTATATCGAATGTTTCCGCACGAGCATCCGCCTTGCAGGGCCATAATCGCCTGACTCCTATCGAAACTTCGACAAAACTTTTTAATCAGCCGGCCGCTCACTCATCTCGTGCTCTCCATCGCTGCTTGCTCACGGGCGCGTTGCGGCACTTGGGCGAGCAGCCCTTGGGGATCATGCGCAACACCACCGCGATAGACGGTCTTCAGCCTGCGCAATTCCCGCACGTCACGGATAGGATCTCCATCTACGACCAGCATGTCGGCGTAGCGGCCCGGCGCGATTGTACCGAGGTTTTCCTGCTGACGGAGATAGCGAGCCGCAGTGGCGGTGACGGCTTTGATCGCAGCCATCGAGCCGATCGCTTCGGCCAGCAACTCCAGTTCACGCAGCAGCGCAAATCCTGGCGGAGGATACGACAAGCCGCCGCAGTCGGTCCCACCTACTATCAGTCCACCCGCTTCGTGCAAAGTGCGGGTCACTAGTTGATGCTTTTCGAGGGCACGGACGCCACTCGCCGTCTCGGCCAGCGGATTGCCGATGTCCCAATCTGGCCGTTCGCCCAGATGAGCGACCATCTGCTGCTGGCGCGCGAGGGCCATCGGGGGAATCAACTTGCGGTCTGGATCACGGCGTGCGGCGTCGATGCCGAATTTCGCCAGCCACAACAGGTCGAGCGTCGTACCCATATTGACCTGCTTGTCGACCATCGAACCTATCCAGGTGCGCGCGCCTTCGGCTTTGAGATCCGCCGCCTCCCATCCTTTGATGAGTTTCGGGAAGAACGCCGGGTCCAGCATCGAAGCACCGAGACCGAACTGCATTCCAACCGCACAAAACTCGTTGTAGGGCGAGATAAGGACGTGCTCAAGGCCATCGATACCGGCTTGGATGGCGTCGAGCGAATGGGTGTAGCCGAGATGGGCGGTGATCGGCACGCGCTTGTCAACGAACTTGATGACAGCGCGCACCGTATCCGGCGGCATCGAGAAATAGATCTTGATTCCGTCGACACCGGCTTTGAGGAGACCGCCAATTTTCTCGGGAACTGCGTCGACCGATGGCACACTATCGAGCAGTTCGGCGAAGGGACCGTCCAGGCTCTGGTCGCTACCGTCGAGTAAAGGACCGAGCACAAACAGGCGGGGGCCGAGTTGAGCGCCACTATTGAGGTCGGTGCGGAGCTGAAGCACCTTTTCGAGCTTGCCGCCAACATCGCGCGCGCTGGTCACGCCGGCAGCAAGAAACAGCGGCAGCGACTCCTTGTCCATCAAGGTGGTGTGGACATGGGTATCGATCAAACCGGGCACGACGGTCTGCCCTTTGAGATCGATCACGGCAGCGTTACCCGGGACGGGAATTTCCCCGCCGCCGACGGCTCTGATGCGATCGTTCTCGACGACTAGTGAGACACCGTCGCGCGGCTGATCGGCGATACCGTCAATCAGCCGGACATTCCTGAAGACAATGCTTGCCATATCGAGCCCCCAATTCTGATTTTGCGATGCGCAATTTCGACCATCAGAGGGTCAAGCTGCAATTTGCCATATAGCGCACCGCGATTGGATTTGCACGGACGAGCGTATGAGGACTGTCGGGTACCAAGCGGAGATATCGACGCCCTAACCTCATACCAGTGCTCACATATTGGTTGCCCATGAGCGTCTTCTGCGCTGAAGCACGAACTCCTTCATCGCTGCAGCTCCGTCCTGCCGTTGTCCATTTGAAGGTGAATTGCCCGAACAAAGAGAACGCGCGGCGGAGCTGGCGAACGGCAAGATAATCTCGCAGATACGTCTGAAATGGAGCGCAAGGCAGGCGCGATCCTGCGCCGATGTTAGCGGCTATCGCCGTCTGTGGGTCAACACGAGACAAGCGCGGAGCCGCGTTGACCTCCCGTTTACAGTTGTTCGGGACGATACTACTGACGCAGGCCAGGAAAACCGCTATCGCAGACGACCACCGTTGACGGCAGATATCGGAGGGTGGTACTCCGTGAGCTTCGAGCGAAGTAGCAACTACCAAGTTTGCTCGAGCCGTCTTACTTTGGAACCGAAAGGGACGAAAAGATATGCCCAAACAGTCCCCCATACCCGATGCGTTGGACAAGCCTTTCTATGATGCTTGCAACGAGGAGCGGCTCGTAATCCAGTATTGCGCCAATTGCCTCAGGTATCAGTTCCCGCCGCGGCCAGCGTGTACCGGATGTGGAAACGACGCCTCGGTGGAGTGGCGGCAGCTCAGCGGCCGTGGCCGAATCATTAGCCGTGTGGTGGTATATGACACCCCGACGTCCTCGCTGATTCCGGGACAGCCCTTCAACGTCGCGGCCATCGCACTGGATGAACAGCCCGAGGTGATCATGTTGTCTCATCTCCCCGGCACTCCCGTGGACCAAGTACCAGTAGGGGCTGCGGTCGAGGTGATTTTTGAAACCACCCCCGAGACGGGCCAAAAGGTGCCCGAATGGCGGGTGGTAGGCTAGACTTCTTGGGCATGAAAGACACGACAAACACGAAGCAGGGGTGAATTATGCCTCATCCGGGAGTTCCTCGCAGTTGGTTCCGAAA
>JAMXLL010000160.1 GCA_024281015.1 Candidatus Binataceae bacterium | reverse complement strand
TCGTGGCCACGGCCCGATCAATCTGCGCCCTCGCGTCGGTGTTGATCTTCTCGACCTGAGCGTCATTCAGGATCTTTTCCGCAAGCAGTTTGCGCTCGTAAACCGCGAGGGGGTCGCGTCGCGATTCCTTTTCAACCTCCTCGCGCGAGCGGTAATCATCAGGGTCGCCAATCCAGTGGCCCCAGAGGCGATATGTCTTGGCGTCAATAAGCGAGGGACCTTCGCCGCGGCGGGCGCGGGCGACGGCCTCCGCTACCGCTTCGTAGACCTGAGCGACGTCATTACCGTCCACAGTCTTGCCCGGCATGTTGTAACCTTGTGCACGATCCGCGATGTCCGGATTGGCGGTGGACGTGGTGGTCGGGACCGAAACCGCCCAACCGTTGTTTTCGCATAGGAATATAACCGGCAGCTTTCTCACTGCGCAGAGATTGGCGCTTTCGTGAAATGTCCCTCGATTGGAAGTTCCGTCACCGAAGAAGCAGAGCACAACCTTGTTCTGCCTGTGGAGCTTAATCGAGAGTCCGGCGCCGGTCGCGATCGGAAAGCATCCGCCGAGGGTTCCACTCTCTCCCAGCACGCCGCGGCTCGGATCGACGACGTGCATCACCCCGCCCCGACCCTTGTTGGTGCCGCCTGCCTTGCCGGCCAGATCGCACAGAATTCGCTCGAGCGGGATCCCGCGTGCCACCCAGTAGGCGACGCCGCGGTGTGCATACATCATGTAGTCATCCGGACGCAGCGCCGCGATGGCGGCTACCTGAAGCGCTTCCTGGCCGACACCCGGATGCATAAAGCCGCCTGCCTGTCCGATCTTGATCAATTCGGCAATGCGCTCTTCGAGCCTGCGGCTTAGAACCATTTTGCGGTAGATGTCGAGTTTGAGCTTTTCGTCGATCATTGAGGTCTCTCCAGCGCGAACCCGCTCGGGTATGCCTCATCCTGAGCGAGTGCGCAACGCGATCGCATCGGTAGAATGCCGGACAGCCGGGAAGCTAGCGAGGCTCCCGAGGACCGCCACTGTTCAAGTGCGCTGCGGACGCCCCAGCACGATTCCGCCGTCCACCGCCATCACTTGTCCGGTGATATTCGCGGCGCGATCCGAACACAAAAAGGCGACCGTCTGGCCAATATCCTCGGGCGTCTGCTCACGCCCCAAGGGCGTCAAGGTGCGCACCGCCGCGTCGAACGCACTGCGTGCCCGCTCGGCGCCGCCCCCGATAGCCGCACCCAACTCCTCCCAGATCTTCGTGTAAATGAGACCAGGGGCCACAGCATTGACCCGGATGCCCTTGGGTCCCAATTGCAGGGCCAGCGTACGGGTGTACGAGATTACGCCGGCTTTGGCCGCCGCGTATGCAGCTAGGAACGGCGTCGCCAACATCCCCGCAATCGACGAAGTATTACAAACCGCGGCTCCCGCGATCATCCGCGGCACAATTTCCTTTGAAACTATATAAACTGAGTTGAGATTCAGCTCGACGTAGCGCCGCCAGATCTCCGCGCTATGCCATTCCGCATCCCGTCCGCTTTCGAACCATCCCGATTCGCCGCCGCCGGCATTATTGCACAGCACGTCGGGATGCGGGCCAAACTTCGACGTGATCGCTTCCGCCACCGCATGTATTTGCGCTTCATCTGTAACGTCACCGCTGAATCCCTCGATGCGGTCGGCGATCTCTGCCGGCGGAGGTACGAGCGCACGATCGATTACTGCTACATGATCGACCACCTTGTCGCTTAGTAAGGCGCGCACAATTCCCAACCCGAGGCCGCGGGCCCCTCCCGTCACAATCGCGTACTTCATTTTCGCCTCCCTACGTTCGATCCGTTGGCCTCCGGTGCAAGGCTCTCGGTACTTTCCAGATTGGACGTCGAGGCTAACATAGCGCCTTGCGCGCCTGCGACAAACGGCATAGGCGGCTCGCACCGATTACTCATTCCAGGGCTCCGTCGAGGACCAGCTCGGTCATTTCCTCGTCGTTCAACCCGAGCAGCTCACGCAAGACGTAGTTGTTGTGCTGGCCGATTTCAGGACCAGGCCACTCGACGGCGGCAGGCGTTCGCGAAAATCGCATCCGCGAAGTCTCGACCGGCACAGGACCCAGCCGCGGATGAGCCAACAGGATAATGTGACGACGTTCTGCGAGCTGCGGATCGGCGAGTGCGTCGACAGCGCTAGAAACCCGATGAACCGGCACGCCAACACTCTGCAGGATCCCTTCGAGCGAACCGGGCTCTAAGCCGATAGTCCATGAACCGATCGCCTCGTCTAATGCCGCACGGTGCTCGAGACGAGCAATGGCGGTGTTGAAGCGCGCATCAGCGTCCCACCCCTGGCCGGCTACGGCGCATAGCGCTCGCCAGATTTGGTCAGTCGGCGCGGCAAGAGCCACCCAGCGTTCGGTGCCGGCACAGGGATAGACGCCGGTTGGAGCGTAATCTCGCAAGCCGTTACCCATCCGCCTTTGGATGCGCCCGTTTACCGTGTACTCCAGGACCGCACGCGTAAGCAGGTGGATGGGCGCTTCTACTTGCGAGACATCGATATATTGGCCCTGGCCGGTGCGCCGCTTACGATCCAGGGCGGCCAATAGGGCAGCAACAATAAATTTTGGCGAGGTGAAATCGGTGTAGGCGGAGAAGGGCGCGGCCGGAGGGCGATCGGGCCAGCCTGTCAGTTCGCCGAACCCTGCCATGCACGCCCCCATCGTGCCGTAGCCGGCCAACATTCGTTCCGGGCCAGTTTGACCATTAAGGCAGGCGCTAAGCATGATCAGATCGGGCTTGATCTTGCGCAGCGAATCATAATCCATCCCCCAGGCTTGCATCGCTTTTGGCGAGAAATTTTCAATAACGATATCGGCCCAGGTCACCAGGCGCTTGATTACCTCTCGCGCCTCGGGTGTTGCGAGATTGAGCGAAACACCGTACTTGCCGATATTGAGGTTGCAATAAATTGCGGAGCGTTCGATGCCGGCCTCGCCGTCCTTGAAAGGTGCAACCGTTCGTGTCGCGTCGAGCTTTTTGTGGCTCTCTATTCGGATAACGGTAGCGCCATAGTCGGCCAGGTACCGCGTCGAGGCGGGTCCCGCGTACACCCAAGTGAAATCGAGTACCTTCAGGCCCTCCAATGCGGGCGGGAAACCGCCGTCGCTGCCGGGAGTGAACGATGGATCAGGCCGCCTTTCGCTGAGCACCTCGAGGGTATGCTCTCCGAGCAATGGCGGCCGGCGGCGATATTGAATTTGAGTCTGGCTGAATTTGGCGAATGGCCCGGGGTAAATCACCGGGCGCTTAAGTTCAGGGTGTTCGATCGTGGTCCAAAACTCGCGCGCCTTTAACTGCTCAGATCGGAGCAGGTCTTCGACATTATTGACCGGAACCAGCAGTATTTTTCTACGGGTCGCCCCCTCCGCGAGTTCGGCCTTGGTATGGCTAAGAGTGAAGCGCTCAATACATTCAGTGCAGCGGGCGAGTTCCTCAACCGCCTCTGTGCCGTTCATCAGGTGGAGGCCGAACGTACTCCAATCTTTGTCGCGGGTCCCGGCATCACAGAAGCCCTCCTCATAGATCCATTCGAACAACCGGCGCGAACTTGGACCAAACACCGTGCCGAAGAGAAAAGTTACATTTACGTGACCATCCTTGCACTGAAAAATGAAACGCAACCGCTGGCGCCCCAGCTTCATTCCTCCGCCGACGCGTTCTACCGGATGATCGTTCCAGCCGGGAGCGAGCAGGTAGAAGGCAGTGGTCATCATCATCGCAGTCTGCGCCGAAACGTCGAGGTGCTGGCCGAGCCCGTCGCGCTCTCGAGCGCGCAGCGCTATGAGAGCACCCACCGCCGCTTCGGCGCCTGCATTCAAATAGGCCTGCGGAATGGAGACGTGGACCGGCGGCCGATCCTCGTCGCCGGTCATGTACAGGACACCGGAGGCGGCAGTTACGGTCAGGTCGGTCGCTGCCCAGTTGGCCTTCGGGCCATGCTGTCCGAAGGGAGTGATCGAGATCATGATGAGGCCGGGGTTGACTCGGGCAAGGGCCTGATAGCCCAAGCCAAGATCATCCAGGTAGCCGGGCGCGAAAGATTCGATTAGGAAATCCGATGACTTTGCCAGTCGCAGCAGGCTCTCTCTGCCGGAGGAGGTGCCCAGGTCGAGTGTGACCGAGCGCTTGTTGCGGTTGAGCGACCAGAAATTAAGGCTACGGTTTGGGTCTAACAGATCGTCGACATAAGGGCCGAGCTGCCTTGCGCGTGCCCCCGCCAAGGGTTCGACGAGGATCACGTCGGCACCCAGGTCTCCCAGCATCTGCCCGCAAATCATCGCACCTTCGTCGCTCAGATCGACCACGCGATACGGACTGAGCATGATCGTTTCTCCCTTTCCTGCGAATGCGGCACGCGCCGCGATTTACCCAGGTTTCACGGAAACCCCAGGCTTCATGGGAATTCGGAGATGTTGGTCTCTTTTGACGTTATAAATTCGAGCAGTGCCGGCGTACCATTTTGAGTTGCCTCGATACCGCGGCGTATCGCAGGTACGATTTCGTTTGGCGCCACAATGCGCTCCCCATAAGCTCCGAATGCCCGCGCCATCGCCGCATAATCACCGGAGATGTCGGTGGCGCGATATTTTTGCGTCGAGATAGGCATGAATTTCAATTCGATGGCCATGCAAAAGTTATTCAGCAGGATCGACAGGATTGGGATGCGCTCGCGTACCGCGGTCTCGAGGTCCATGCCGGTGAATCCGATTGCCGCATCGCCCCACAAGTTGATGCAAAGCTTGTCGGGATGGGATAGTTTTGCGCCCATTGCCAGACCGAGGCCGTAGCCGAGCTGAGTGGTCTTGCCCCAGCCGATGTAGGAGAGCGGTTCGGTCGAAATCCAGAACGGCGACAGCTGA
>JAMXLL010000159.1 GCA_024281015.1 Candidatus Binataceae bacterium | reverse complement strand
TCCAGATACTGGTGATGATATCGAGCCCCTCTTCCCAACGCGCGCGGGTCTCTTTGTAGGGAATGCCGAAGCCGCCGAGTTCGACCTGCGTAGCGGAGCGCCCGGTGCCGACTTCGACGCGGCCGTTGCTCAGGATGTCCAGGGTCGCGATCCGTTCAGCGATTCGCACCGGGTGGTTGTAGGGAAACGGCAGCAGCACCACGGCGTGGCCAATACGAATGACGCTGGTCCGCTGTGAGATCGCGCCATACAAGACTTCCGGCGCGGAGGAGTGCGCAAAGCCGGTCTGAAAATGATGCTCCACCGTCCAGAAATGGCTGAAGCCAACCTGTTCCGCCAGGTCCACCTGCTTGAGCACGTCGTGGAAAGCCTGATATTCACGCTCGCGGTGCTTTAGCGGGCTATTGACCTGGATCTCGTAAAAGATGCCGAAATCCATTCTTGTCCTCCTGGTCGTGAGAGTCCCGTGGCCGACCACTCGTCAATACCCTCAACACTTAGCAAATCCTGGCAGACCAGCAACAGTAATAGACCTCCCTGCGCCCCAGCGATTGCTTGTCTTTGGGAGACAGGTCTTTCCAGGCTGCCCTGCTTTTCGTTAAAAACCGTCGGGAGGAGTATCAATCATGAAGGTAGGCGTAATGGCTGTTGTTTTTGGACGAGTCAATGGAATGGGCGTAATGAAGGCGTTTGGCAGCCATGCCGAAAGGCTCGGCTTCTCCACCCTCTGGGCCCCTGAGCACGTAGTCTTGGTTGACCAGTATCAGTCCCGCTATCCCTATTCCGCCCAAGGCAAATTCCCGGCCCCCACTGATGCGCCGATCGCCGATCCTTTTCTGACATTGTGCACACTAGCGTCGGTGACCAACAGGATCCGCCTCGGCACAGCGATTTGCCTTGTACCGGAGCATAACCCGCTGGTACTAGCCAAGGTGATCGCGACGTTGGATTGCCTCAGCGAAGGCCGGTTCACGCTGGGTGTCGGCGTGGGATGGTTGCAAGAAGAGTTCCGTGCGCTCGGGATATCATGGGATCGGCGGGCACAGCGGACGCGGGAATATATCGAGGCGATGCGCCGGCTGTGGAGCGAACCATTGAGTTCTTACCACGGCGAATTTGTCGATTTTGAAAACGTTCGCTCAAATCCAAAGCCGGTGCGAGGGTCTGCGCTGCCAGTCTTCTTCGGCGGCGAAAGCGGTCCGGCACTGAGCCGAGTAGCTGAATACGGCAATGGATGGGTCGGCTTCAACCTGAGTCCTGATGAAGCCGCCGGCAAGATTCGACGAATTGAACAATTGCTCCAGGCTAACGGGCGCAAGCGAACAGACGTAGAATTGGCGGTCTCCAACTCGGGCAAGCCCATCACCTCCGATGATCTGAAACGCTATCGTGATGCCGGCGTGGAGGAATTCGTCTTGACCGGACTGCGCGCTCCACACACGCCTGAAGAAACGCAGTCCGTTCTGGAAAAGGCCGCCCACGAATGGCTGGAACCCGCATCGAGGTTGTGAAGAGCCTCTTCTGGTCAGCGGTGCACTCAACAATTCAGGCTCGGCAGTGTAATGCAATCGTGCGCTGTCCTTACGAATCGCGTGCATGAACCGCTACTTGGAAGGTGCCAGAGTGCAATTTAAGCTCTTGGGCTGTGGATTCACGGAAGGTTCTGCAGCCCGCCCATCGCGCCAACCCCTGCTCGCAGCGCCGCACAATCGCCTGGAGTTCGAGATGGCATGATCGCTATGGCCTGTTGGCGCTCTCGATATATGCGGGACTGTCGCTTGGCATCTGCCGCTCAGTCTTAGGTACCTTCTCTTCAAGCTATATCGGGAGGACCAGCGATCCTTCTGTCTACATGTGGCTGCTCTGCTGGTGGCCATATGCGATTGCCCACGGGTTGAACCCGATGCTCACTCATGCGGTTTGGGCACCGCATGGTTTCGACCTGGCGTGGACGACCTCGATCCCGCTTCCGGCGCTGGTAGCCGCGCCATTGACCAGGGCCTTTGGGCCGGTCGCCGCCTATAACGTGCTCTGTATCGCGGCTCCCGCTGCCACCGCGTGGAGCGGTTTTCTGCTATGCCGGCACCTCACGGCGCGTTATTGGGCAGCGCTGACAGGAGGTTACGTGTTCGGCTTTTCCGCTTACATGCTGGCGGAAATACGCGGTCACCTGCCGCTGGTTTTGGTCTTTCCACCGGCACTGGCGCTGCTGCTGTCATTGCGGCGGCTCGAAGAACGCATCAGCAGTTGGCGGTTCGCGCTGCTTTTGGCAGCGGTGCTGGTGACGGCCTTCCTATGTTGGGCAGAGCTTTACGCTACGATGACTTTCTTTGGCGTCATCGCTCTTGGGCTCGCAGCCTTTTTCGGTGAACGCTCATTGCGGGAGCGGCTTAGGCGCTTGCTGATGCCTGTGCTAACCGCATACACGGTCTCGCTCATAGTAGTGCTGCCGTATCTCTACTATTTTTTCCAGCCCGGCTATCCGCGTTCATCAATCAACTCTCCGCGAGCATATTCGGCAGACCTGCTGAACATAGTTCTGCCCACGCCGGTCAACGCACTGGGAGGAATCGGCCTCAGCGGCAGTCCCGCGTTCCATTTTGCCGCGAACTCGCTGGAATCGGGTGCCTACTTCGGTTTGCCGCTACTGGCGATAACGTTGTGGTTTGCGTGGGAACGATGGCGGGAACCCTTCGCCAAACTGCTGCTTGCCTTCCTCGTAATCGTCTGCGTACTGATGTCAGGTCCAAGACTTCATGTGAATGGACATGAATTGTGGGGCATGCCATGGAAAATCGCCCTGCACGTGCCGTTGTTGCGCGATGCCCTGCCCGTGCGGTTTTCCGTCTACGCATGTTTGGACCTGGCTATTATCGCGTCGATCTGGCTCAGTACGCCACGGCGTGCGGTGGTTAAGATTGCTGCAGTAATGCTGCTGCTGACTTTCTTATTGCCGAACATGCATTCCGGTTTTTGGAGCAGAACTGATGATACGCCCGAGTTCTTCAAGCATGGCGATTACCAACGATATTTGACGCAGGAAGAGAACGTCGTGGTTCTGCCGTATGGGATCAACGGCACCAGTATGCTGTGGCAAGCCGCGGCAGGTTTTCATTTCCGGATGGCAGGCGGCTGGACCAGCCTTACCCCGCACGAGTTCGAAACCTGGCCGATTGTGAACGCAATGCTCACCCGGACCTATCTTCCGGACATAACCTCACAGTTATGCGCTTTCATGGCGGGGCATGACGTCCGCGCGATAATCGTGAATCAACTCGCGGCGCCCTTCTGGGAACGCATGCTTGCGCCGCTTGACCGCTCACCGATTCGTATCGGTGGCGTAGTAATGTATCGTCCCGCGCGAGGCGAACTCGCCGCTTGCTCCTCATTCTCTGCATTGGAAATGGAGCGGCGCAACAATCTAGCGCGTTTCGCGGTGCTGCTCCGGGCGGCCCGGGACTACCTTGCGCAAAACAGGGATCCGGCAGCACTCACCCCGATGCATGCGCGAAGCCTTGGTTTGTTGCCTGCGGATTGGGTGAACGATCCGGACGTGCGCACGAATAACGGGCTCTTTCTAGGCCGCTGGGACAAGAGTGAAGTGGCGGTCGGGCTAGTCGGTACATTTCGAGGGGTGCAGCCCCTGGTTGGCAAATACGGGGCTACCGCAGCACGGATATTCTTTCCCTTTCCGAGGAAGCTGATTGGCTCTTCTCCGCCTGGCGATGCGCTTAAACTGCTGCTGATGGTATTTGACCGCGAAGGCCTTGCCCAAGCTGTTCACGCGGGCGAGTCAGCGCCTTAGCTGTTGAATGCGAGCGGAACGTCCTAACTGAGTTCAATAGTCACGCCGCGGCGGAATGATTCAGCACTTCACGGAGGAACTGGCCGGTATATGAAGCGCGCGCCGCGGCTACCTCCTCCGGGGTGCCCTTTGCGATTACCTGGCCGCCGCGGTCGCCCCCTTCGGGACCCAAATCGATTATATAGTCGGCCGTCTTGATTACTTCGAGATTGTGTTCAATTACCAGCACCGTATTGCCGGAATCGGCAAGCCGGCCAAGTACCCCCAGCAGCTTCTTGATATCATCGAAATGCAGGCCGGTGGTGGGCTCATCGAGAATATACAGCGTCCGACCGGTAGCCCTCCTCGCCAACTCCTTGGCCAGCTTGATGCGTTGTGCCTCGCCGCCCGACAAGGTTGTTGCCGATTGGCCAAGGTGGATATAATCCAGCCCCACATCACGCATAGTTTCGAGTTTCTGGCGAATCGGCGGCACCGAACTCATGAATTCAATAGCGTCGAGCACTGTCATATTCAGCACCTCGGCGATGCTCTTGCCCTTGTACTGAATCTCCAGAGTGTCCCGATTATACCGTTTGCCGCCACAGACCTCGCAGGTGACGTAAACGTCCGGCAGGAAATGCATCTCGATACGAATAATACCGTCACCCTGGCAAGCCTCACAGCGTCCACCCTTGACATTGAATGAGAAGCGGCCCGGGCCATAGCCGCGCATCCGCGCCTCGGGCAATTGCGAGAAGAGATCGCGGATGTGAGTGAACAATCCGGTGTAGGTCGCTGGATTTGAGCGTGGGGTGCGCCCGATCGGGCTCTGGTCGACGTGGATCACCTTATCAAGATGCTCAAGTCCTTCGATCGTTTTGTAGCTGCCGGCCCGTTCCCGGCTGCCGTTGAGCTTTTGCGCCAGCGCGCGATGCAGCGTATCGAGCACCAGGGTGGACTTGCCTGAACCTGAAACGCCTGTCACGCATATCATCACGCCCAGCGGAAACGAGACGGTGATATCGCGCAGGTTGTTTTCTCGCGCACCACGAATCGTCAACCAGCGCTTGGACAGCTGACGGCGGCGCGACGGCACCGGAATTTCCAGTTCGCCGCAAAGATACTTGCCCGTCAGCGAAGCCGTATTCCCCATCACCTCGGCCGGGGTACCTTGTGCCACGACGTGGCCGCCATGAATCCCGGCGCCCGGACCCATGTCGATAAGATGATCGGCTTCGAGCATGGTGTCGCGATCGTGTTCGACAACCAGTACCGAATTGCCAATATCCCGCAGGCGCTTCAAGGTTTCCAACAGCCGGCGGTTATCGCGTTGATGCAACCCGATTGATGGCTCGTCGAGAATGTAGAGCACGCCCACCAGGCTCGACCCGATTTGGGTGGCGAGCCTGATGCGTTGACCTTCCCCGCCCGAAAGGCTGCCGGAGCTGCGGTCGAGCGTCAGGTAATCGAGGCCAACGCCGGTCAGGAAAGCCAAGCGCTCGCGGATTTCCTTGAGAATAAGCCGCGCGATCTCGGTCTCCTGCGCACTCAGTTTAGGTTGATCGAAGAACGCCAGCGCTTGCTTGATCGGCATCGCTGCCACTTCGCTGATCGACTTGCCGTTGAAGCGCACGAACAAGCTTTCCTTCTTAAGGCGAGTCCCGTCGCAGCCCGGACACGGGCGCATGTTCATGTAGGCTTCCAATACTTCGCGGATGCTCTCTGACTCGGTTTCCTTGTAGCGGCGATCCAGCCATACCAGCACGCCTTCAAATGGGCGGGCATAACCATGACGATGATCGCCGCGTTGGTAGCTGAATTCGATTTCCTCGTTCCCGGAACCGTTCAAAATGGCCTTGCGCGCCTTGGCGGGTATCGTCTTCCAGGGCTGATCCAGGTTGAAGCCGTAATGGCCAGCGAGCGACTCCAGCACTGGCTGCATGTAGTTCATCGTCGCCCAGGGTGCGATAGCGCCGTCCGACAAACTCAGGTCTTCATTCTGCACCACCAGTTCCGGATCGAAGTACATGATCGAGCCTATCCCGGAACATTCCGGGCACGCCCCATGAGGGCTGTTGAAGGAAAACATGCGCGGCGTGATCTCCGGATATGAGATGCCGCATTGCACGCAGGCGAAACGCTGGCTGAAATAGGTCTCGCCGGCGTCGCTGTCGAGCCGCTCGATCTTGAGCAAATCGTTGCCGTACTTGAAGGCTACTTCGAGCGAATCCGATAGCCGCTTTTCGATTCCACTGCGAATCGCCAGCCGATCGACCATTACTTCGATCGTATGACGCTGGTTCTTGTTCAGATTGATCTCATCGCCAAGTTCGACCAGCTTGCCATCGATTTTGGCGCGTACGAAACCCGCCCGGCGCAAATCGCTCAATTCCTTTTTGTATTCACCTTTGCGATCGCGCACCACCGGAGCCAGTACATGAATCCGGGTCGCTTCCGGCCATGCCCGCAGGCGATCCACTATCTGCTGCACGCTCTGCTGGGTGATTTCGCGCCCGCAGTTATAACAGAAGGCATGACCGACCCGCGCGAACAGGAGACGGAGGTAGTCGTAGATTTCGGTAATAGTGGCGACGGTTGAGCGAGGATTGCGCGAGGTAGTCTTCTGCTCGATTGAGATGGCGGGCGACAACCCTTCTATCGAGTCGACATCCGGCTTCTCCATCTGTTCGAGGAACTGGCGCGCATAGGCCGAGAGTGATTCGACGTAGCGGCGCTGGCCCTCGGCGTAGATGGTGTCGAAAGCAAGCGACGATTTGCCCGAACCGCTCAGGCCGGTTATCACTACCAGACGGTCGCGCGGGAGCTCCAGGTCGATATTTTTGAGATTATGCTCGCGGGCGCCCTTGATGATTATCCGATCCATTTCCGTTTCACCGCGCCGTCTTCATCCCCCAGCAGCTTTCATATTATCGCGGCAATGAAGCATGCTTACGGCCAGCCCTGGTGCGGCGGCCTCGCGCGGTTTTCGCCGCATAGTCAATCGCCGCGATCATGCTAGCGGGATTCGCCAGTTCCCGCCCTGCCAAGTCATAGGCCGTGCCGTGATCAGGCGAGGTACGGATGAACGGTAAACCCAGAGTGATGTTTACCGCGCGATCGA
>JAMXLL010000158.1 GCA_024281015.1 Candidatus Binataceae bacterium | reverse complement strand
GAATGAGGTCGTGCAACCGCTCGAAATATTCTTTCGGAATGAAGTGGTTGAAAATATCGGTTTTCATTCGCACCGCGCCCCATTCGTGATCAGTCTAAACCAAAGCCACGGCGATGCACGAGCCATCCGTTGCTCCCCGCATCCCATTTCCGAGACCCGCAGTGCGAAAGAGACGCTCAGTCAACGGATCAGATAACTCAGCCTAGCTCGCCAGACGCTGCTGCTCTTGTGCTCGGTCAGCAAACGCATACTGTGACGTGTTCATGACGCCAACTCCCTCCAAACCAGCAACTTCGCTTCCTTTTAGGATTCAAGCCGGAGAATTCTCAGGCCAAGCAAGCTGCGTGCGCCAGGCATCGTATTCATATACCCAGTCCGTGTCCGTCTTTTCGCGGAGCCAAGTATTTTCACGATTAGTGAGTTGCATTCGATCAGTGCGCTGCTTGCGGCTGGCAGTGTAAACCGCGAGCGCTTTCGAGATGCCGTCGCGGCCAACGTGATCAAGGCAGCGCGCGAGGACGACCGCGTCTTCGATCGCGGATGCCGCACCCTGCGCCATGTAGGGTGTCATCGGATGGCACGCATCTCCGAGTAACACAATGCCGTTCTTCCACCAGGACGGCATAGGATCGCGCTCGACAAGAGCCCATTTGCGCACAGCTGATGCCGCCGACAGAATGGCGCGCACGGTTGGGTGAAATCCAGCAAAGGCCGCCAGCAGCATATTTCGGTGGCCGCTCATTGACCAGGACTCAACCCGGAAGTCGGGCTCAGGCGTAACGGCGATAAAGTAGATCTCGTCCTTGTTCCGGGTTGTAAAGTAATGCACCACATGACGATCGGGACCCCACCACTTGGCACGCTCGTCGATCGCAATGCCGTTAATTCGCGCCGTGGGGTAAACGGTGCGGTAGGCTACGCGGCCCGTGAAGCGTGGCTTCTCCGCACCGAACAGGGCCTCTCGCACCACGGAATGAACGCCGTCCGCACCAATGACTAGCATCGCTTCTACGCGACTGCCGTCAGCAAACGAAAGCATGGCGCTGGATTCGCGCTGCTCGATTGCCACAAGCCTTTTGTCAAAGTGGATGCAGTCGCGCGGCACCAGCGTACCGAGAGCTGAGTGCAGGCGCCCGCGGTGGATCATTAGATCGGGCGCGCCATAGCGCCGCTCAAGGGGTTCCCCCATGATCAAGACGTTAGTGACATTTCCTGTGTCCCAGTCCCGGCTGTGAAAGGCTGCGGGCGCAAAACCCTCGGAGCGCAGCGATTCGGCTAGGCCAAGTCCGCCGAGCGCTTTCATGGCATTTGCGGTGAGTTGAATTCCGGCGCCGATAGGCGCGAATTGTTCCGCCTGCTCATAGACCTGGGCATTAAAACCAAGTCGTGTCAGACTCGCAGCTGCCGTTAGTCCACCTATGCCACCACCAATGATTGCGATGCTGGGCTTTTCTCTCATCATTCCTTTCTGTTAGTCGAGTACTTTCCCGGCAAGCAAGCCGCCCGTAAAGCTCTCGCGCCGACGTTGAACAATGTCACACGTCACCCATCCAGGCCGGTTGGTCTCGCTTTTTTTGCGCATATCCGATCCCAAATCCGGACAGGAGTTTACATTTTGGCACGAGTAGCTGCTCCGTCAGGGCTTTCGCGGTCGATAATCGCCGGCGGCTCGTGTGCCGTGACTGCCGGAGCCGGCCGATCCCAGCGCTCAACCTCAACCAAGAGCGAATGCGCAGATGGGCCTTGTGCCAGTTTCGATGTCCCTTTGTCGAAGGTGAGTACATTGGGATTACCGTGTTTATCGAGTGTGCCGACACGTCCTGCCTCGTCAGGATCATACCAAGCACCAGTCGCAAGCTGGACCACGCCTGGCCGGATCGCGTCAGTGATATGGGCTCCGGCAAGGCACGAACCACGATCGTTCCGGATGAGGAGCAGATCTCCTTCACCTATTCCGCGGCGCGCGGCATCGGCCGGATTGATCCACAACGGTTCACGGCTCTGTATCTTTTGCGCGAGACTTAGCGTCGATGGATCAAGCTGGCTGTGCAAACGGGCTGCGGGCTGATTTGAGATCAGGTGAAGGGGATGACGATGAGCTTGCGTCGATCCGAGCCATTCCAATGGTTCAAGCCACGTCGCGTGTCCGGGACAATCCGCGTACCCAAATCCGGCAATCGTCGACGAAAAAATCTCGATTTTGCCCGATGGAGTCTGGAGCGGATTAGCCTTTGGGTCACGCCGAAAGTCTTCGAACAGAACGAACGGTGGGGTCTCAGGCAGAACGCTACGTCCGTCCTGCCAAAAACGATCGAGGTCTGGCATTATGACCTGCTGTTTAGCAAGCTCCTCGGTAAGCTGCTCGTAAAGAAATCGCGCCCACCCAATCTCGTCGCGACCTTCCGTGAAAGCTGCACCGTAACCAAGACGCTCCGCCAGCGCGGCAGCAATTGCATAATCAGACCGCGATTCATTGAGCGGCGGGATAGCCTGTTTCATTGCGTATACGACGTTGTCCCACCATCCGGCGCCCACATCATCTCGCTCAAGCGTTGAGCATGTCGGCAATACAACATCGGCATGCCGGGCCACCGGGGTCCAGAAGATTTCTTGCACGACAATGGTATCCGGTTTTTGCCAAGCTCGCAGCAGCTTGTTTAAATCTTGATGATGGTGAAACGGATTACCGCCGCCCCACAGCAGCAGGTGGATATCCGGGTAGGCGTATCGCTTGCCGTTGAAATCATAGGCTTCCCCCGGCGATAGAAGCATGTCGGCAATGCGCGACACGGGAATGAAGCGGCCGGTCGGATTATTGCCCGTCGGAATGCTGCGTACCGCCGCTGGTGCGCGCCGCATCCCCTTGGTTCCCATTGAGCCGTAGCCGACGCCAAACCCGCCACCCGGAAGGCCAATTTGGCCGAGCATGGCGGCAAGTGTGATACCCATCCAAATCGGCTGCTCGCCGTGGTCTCCGCGTTGCAGAGAGTACGCCAGCGCAATCATAGTTCGACGGCTCGCGGCGTGCCGCGCAAGGTTGCGGATCACCCCCGCTTCGATTTCGCAGATGGAAGCGGCCCATTCCGGAGATTTGGCGATTCCATCACTTTCTCCGGTCAGATATTGCGCAAATATGTCGAAACCCACGCAATAGTGACTGAGGAAATCGCGGTCGTGAAGCTCCTCGGTATAGAGGGTATGCGCCATACCCAGCATCATCGCTGTGTCGGTGTTGGGCCGGATCGGTAGCCAACTCGCAGTGAGAAGGTCTGAAATGTCGCTGCGCATTGGGCTCGCATATACGACTTCAATACCGGCAGCGCGCACACCTCTCATCCAATCGTTGGCGCGGTGCACGCCCATGCCGCCGCTGTCGATCTGGAAGTTCTTAGGCGCCATTCCGCCGAAGCTGAGAATGAGCTGCGTGTGCTCGATAATGCTATCCCAGGAGGTGAGCTTCACACCGACTGGGTCTTCACTCCCGACCACGTGAGGCACGATTACCATTGCGGCGGCGCGGCTGTAATCGAGGACGTGGTCCGTGAATCCGCCATGTAAATTGAGCAGCCGTCTAAGCAAAGTGCGGGGATGATTAACTCGACCAGCACTGGCCCAGCCATAAGAACCGGCGAAAATCGCATCGTTGCCATGCTCGCGCCGAACCCTCTCAAGCTCGGCCGCCACGATATCGAGGGCGCGATCCCAACTGACCCGAACGAATGATTCGGCTCCGCGGCCGGTGCGCTTTGAACCGATCCCCTCGCGCAGATAGGATTCGCGAACTACCGGCGTCCGCACGCGTGTCGCATGATCAACTATCTCAGGCAGCGCGCCATACATCGTGCCGGGATCAGGATCGTCCGGTGATGGACCTGTGCTGGATGCGCCCGTCCGCAACCTCGACTTCATAAGTGCCCCAATGCGAGCCGGTTGGTATTGACTTCATTGTTTCTCCGCGGCCGATCCGATCACGACCAAAAAGCGCGCTAAAGCGGCACCTTATTAACGCTCAGGCGTTTACGGGGTTATACCGTATCCAAAGGCGACGAGCGAGCTTAGGTGGGTGAAGAGCGTTTGGCCATTTGTGACCGCACCCGAGGGTACTATAGTTGAGCGACAACGCGGCCGGAGGGCGTCAGGCGAATCTGGCGACGGGCTGTTCGACCTGTATAGCCTTGCGCAGAGGTTTGACAGGTTGTGTCGTGCCACAATACATAGTCTAGTACTTGCGAGTTACGGGAGGTTAGGATGCCTTTGGTTGGAGCAGTTGCGGCCCCGCATT
>JAMXLL010000157.1 GCA_024281015.1 Candidatus Binataceae bacterium | reverse complement strand
ATCGTACTGACTCCAGATTGCTGAGAACCTGGCCAAGGATGCCTCTCTGAGGTATGAGCAGGATAAGAATGACTGTCGGCCATGCTAGCGCCGCTACAACTTGGGCGATCGCCTTGATCGTTTCGGCAGACATACGCTCCTCCTAATCACAATCGCTTGCGATGGCGCCTTAGCTATGCCCAAAAAAGATACTGCTCTATGCGTTCGACCTTCTGATGCTGCGAGGCAGGGATGTGCGGGTTCGGCCAGTCCATCATCGCCGTGAGCAGCTTCGCGAAATTATCCTCATTTTGCTCGAAACGATTCGGTATTCGGAAAACTTCAATGTACCACCTTCTGATCTGATGCGGGCTGTGAGAGAGCATCAGCTCGAAGGAATAGTCGCCAAGCGCGCCGGCAGTCGATACCGCTCCGGCGGGCGGTGCGCAGACCGGGTAAAGTGGCGCGCTAATCGAGGGCAGGAGCTCGTGATCGGCGGCTACATCCCCAATGGCGACATCATCGATTCACTGGTCGGGTACTACGAGGGCCGGCATTTCATGTACAGGCAGTGTTCGAGCTGGTCCCATCTGAGTTCCGCCGTGCCATGCTGCCCCATTTGCAGAGCTACAAATACCACGTCAAATCTCCCGGATCACGGAGAGGGACGTTCGGGCGAAGGTATGACCGCCGCGAAGATGACGGCCTGCCGTTGGCTGCATCTATTCATCGTCGCCCGAATCGAATTTGAGTGGACGGCTGAGAATCGATCGCGTCATCCGCGCTTGCCTCTGCGCAGCGATAAAGATGCTCGCGAGATTGTGCGAGAGCAACTTGGCTCGCTTGGCGGTTAGTCGTCGGTCAGACCTACGGGTTGTCGGTAGTCCTCACCCGATGTTTAGTGCTACAAACAGCCCGTTCAGCCTGAATCAATTTCGAGGGTGCCGATATGCGTGCTCGAATGCGGGAGCGAAAACCCATCCGACAGAAAGTTCTGCGGCAATGCGGTGCTCAGCTCCTGCTACTCACTACCCTGTACCAACGCAAACCATTTCCACCAATAGGGTATATCCTGCACTCCCATTGCAACGATGAGGACTGTCATGGCCAGGGCCGATTCAATCCCGATAGAGGAGACCTCGATCGCGGCGTTGCACGCCGCCTACCTGAGTGGCCGGGCAACCGCAGTATCGGTCTGCCAGGCGCATCTCGACCGAATCGCGGCGTATGACCGCAAAGGCGCCTACGGGAAAGCCACCTATTATAGAACAAGACACCATTTGCATGCCGCAAACCGGGTGGCGGTTCAACGTGAGCCAGGCCACACGGACCAGTGCTGGCGTCGATCCAAAACTTACGTCGATAACCCACCTTTCGGCGGCTGTGCTATAAGTCCGAAAGAGCAACAATCGTTAATGCGCATCGCGCATCGGAGGAACTATGGCGGACTTGCGATTGATTTCGGCCGACTCGCACGTGATGGAACCATTGGGATTCTGGGAAGAGCGGCTAGATCAGAAATTTCGTGATCGGGCCCCCAAAGTTGTGTCACGTCCGGATGGCAAAGGCTTGATTTTTACCGCGCCTGATATCAATCCGTTTCCGGTGGCCGGCGGATTTGGCATCGGCAAAAGCGGCGCCGAACTGAAAGAGCATTTGAAGAAGGGCTACGAAGCCGCACGTCCGAGCGGCTGGGACCCGGCTGAACGGATCAAGGATCAGGACGTTGACGGGGTCGAGGCTGAGGTTCTCTACACCACCCTTGGAATGCCATTGTTCGGCCTCCAGGATGCCGACCTGCAGCGTGCCTGCTTCCACGTCTACAACGAATGGCTGGCTGATTTCTGTTCTTACAATCCCAAGCGGCTGATTGGAACCGCGCTGATCTCTTTGGAGGATATCCCGGCTGGCGTAAAAGAGCTCGAACACTGTGCCAGTAAGGGCTTACGCGGGGCAATGATCTGGGGCTCGCCGCCAGAAGATCGGCCCTATTCCAGTCGCGTCTACGATTCGCTGTGGCAGGCCGCATCCGATTTGCACATGCCGCTATCGCTGCACGTCATCACCGGCAAAGGCAAAGAAAGTAATGTCGGCGACGCCTTCTCCGGTGAGAAGCGCCCCAAGACCTCGGTTGGCGAAATCTACGCCAACCTAATCCACGAAGTGCAGCGCTCGCTGAGTGCAATAATTTTTGGCGGCGTACTCGAGCGCTTTCCCAAGTTGATCATAATCTCGGCGGAAAATGACGTCGGTTGGATACCGCATTACATGTACCGGCTCGACCATGCCTACGAGAAATTCAATTCGCTGTTGAGCGAGCCGCTGCCACTGAAGCCGTCGGAATATATCCGGCGCCAGATGTTTGCTACCTTCCAGGACGATCCGGTCGGGCCATCAGCCTATAAGCTCTTCGGTCCCACTAACTATATGTGGGCATCTGATTTTCCGCATACTGACTCGACCTGGCCGGAATCACGCAAGGTGGTCGAGCGCGATTTTGCCGGGGTGCCTGAAGAGGTAAAACGGAAAATAGTATTCGAAAACGCCGCCGGTCTGTACAACATCAATTAGTCATCTAAACGGCGCGGCCGTCGGACGGCCGCGCCTCGCCGTCTGCCGATTGAATTCTGGTCGAACCCCGAACTGATCGCTCCGCGCTGACCCCTCGACTCGCGCAGCTTTAGCTTGTGCTCGCGCCATTTTTTCAGCAGCGCCGGTAGTTCGTTCTGCAGGAACTCGAAGAACGCGAGCGTCTCGGCCATACGCGAACCAGCCGGGGTATGGCAGCCGAGCACTGCTATGCCTTGACGCAGGCTCTGCTCCCATCGGGCGAGTACCTGGTCTCGCCGCG
>JAMXLL010000156.1 GCA_024281015.1 Candidatus Binataceae bacterium | reverse complement strand
GACAAAATAATTTTCGATTGCGGAGAGGAACCGGGACCCAGCTATCGAAGAAGAACTTAATGAACTCTGAGGAAAGCAAGGTATCCCAGGCGCTGGCAAGAGAACGAACAGGATCAGCAAGATCTCGCAAAGTCGGGCGCCGACGCGTGATTCGTTTTTCATAGCGGCTGCACTAATGCCATAACACTAATCATGACAAGTATTATTGCCTTCAACCGTAGGCGGCCGCGGCGCCGGCTAACATACGGGTTGCTCCTGCGAGTGGGCGGTGAGGAGCGCTTTGCCCGAGGGGTTGCCCGGTCTTATAAACGCAGGTCCTTGGCAATGAGATTACGGTCCTTGTTGGCGTTCGCTGGCCCTGGCCTGGGTGCGCGAGATCGCTTCCATGATCTCGCGCTGGATCTTAGACAATGCTGCCGCTTGGCACCGGCGGCGTGCACTCTGATCTTTTAGGGCGCGTTCGATCCAAAGCGGCCGGCCCGAGGGTCCGGCCCGAGACAAGTCAGCATCCGATAGCAATTTGCTACTTCCATCAAAAGTAGAATGTACAGAACTTGCAGACCCCCCTCAGAAGGGGGGCCTGGAGAATTTACGGTGGCGGCTCGCGCCGCACCGTTCCTGGCTCGCACTCGCGCTGCCTGTTCGCGGTAGTGCGACAATACGGACTCGCGGCTCAGTAGCGGCTTCGCCGCGCGATTATAGGTAAGCTCGCGAACGACATTCGAAACCACGTCCATCACGGCGCGCACGCTCTCTGGATCGCCGGCATGCGCCAGCATTCGGTTCACGGTCCGCTTGTCGTGCTGGTGCTCAGACCAGAACTCAGGCGGCACTAGGGACACGTTGCCCTGCCAGGCTCGCGGCGAGCGTCGACGGTCGTAACCGCGCTCGTGAGGGACTTTTTCGATTTGCCAGCTATTGCGCTCGGCAGCCGGCGCCAGGCCGCGCACATAGAAACGTTTGACCTGCTCGCCGTACGCCTCGCGCGACACGAGCAAGCCCCCCGTCACGATCGACCAAGCCACACGGCCGCGCTGCCTTCTGATACGCCAGATGCGAAACGGGCGGCCGAGCTCGCGGCAGACAGACTCGAGCTTCACGCGATTGCAGCCGAGCACACCGAAGCCAGTTCGACCGAAGCGGAATAGGCCGCGTTCGAGCCCGAAAAAGTCTTGGAAATTAAAGGAGTTTTTTAGTCTGAGAACGCCGGAGGGTTCGACTCGCTCCCCCCTCCGCCGATCTGAAGCTTAACTGCGTGACATTCCAATAATAACGGGAAAGCCCGTCCGATCCTCCGTTTGCTTCTATGACGTGCGCCGATAAAAAGGCAGCGGCACAATCGTCGCCGCCGCGCTCCGGTCGCGGATGTCCACTGTTAAACGGTCGCCTGTTTTGAGTTTCGCGTTGCTGTGAACCAGGGCCATAGCCAGGGGGCGCTTGAAGCTTGGCGCGAAAGTGCCACTGGTCACCACGCCAATTTGTTTCCCGTCTTGTTTCAGCCGATGACCCTGGCGTGCAATGATTTTCCCATCATCGGTTTGTATTCCGACCAGTTGCCGAATGCCACCCTGGATACGTTGCGCAGCTAGTGCCGCTTCGCCGATAAAACCCCGGCCGAACTTTACGAAGGGCGCGAGCCCAGCCTCGAGGGGAGAGATATCGCGATTCAATTCGTGGCCGTAAAGTGGCAGTCCCGCCTCCATCCGGAGAGTATCGCGCGCCCCAAGGCCGCAAGGAATTAACCCTTCAGCGGCCCCACAATCCAGCAACGCTGCAAAAACTGCGGCAGCATATTGCGCCGCGACAAAAATTTCGAAGCCGTCTTCGCCGGTATATCCGGTGCGCGCCACCAGGCACGAATAGCTTGCAACGTCGCCGCTCTGAGCATGGAAGCGGCGTATCCGGTTCAGTGGAAGTGGCGTCACTTTGGACAGGATCAGCGCAGCCTTGGGTCCCTGGATGGCAAGGAGCCCGATATCATCGCTCATGTCGACGAGTTCAGCGCCGGGACGGCTTTGCCGTCCCAACCATTCCCGGTCGCTCGCGATATTAGCCGCATTCACGCACAACATGTAGCGGTCGGCCTCGAATCGATAGAGAATGAGGTCGTCAAGTGTGCCGCCGTCATCAGTGCATAGCAAAGTATACTGGGCCTGACCGTCGGCCAGGCGTTTGGCAGAATTCGTTAGTGTATGTTCAAGGATCGCGAGTGCGGCATCGCCGCGCAGCTCGATTTCTCCCATATGGCTCAGGTCGAAAATTCCGGCTGCCGAGCGGACGGCCAGGTGCTCCTCGATGATGCCGCGATAACTCAGCGGCATTGTAAAGCCGGCAAACTCCGTCATGCGCGCGCCTAGCACGCGATGCAATGAATAGAGCGGGGTACGCTTGACCATGGTTGGCATGGCGCTTAATTTAGCAAAGCGCAGAATCGGCTCCGATAATACTGAAGCATCTATGCCCCTCCGTTTACCGATTGTTGCAAGTTAGACTGGCATCGGAGAAGCGTGAATCGGGGCTCAAAATGAGCCGAAGCCTTGAGCAGTGAACCGGTACTACGAACGGGCCGATAACGGAAATGCCAGCAATAATCATGGACGGCCGGGCCTTAAGCGACCGCTTAAAACCTGAACTCCGCCGCTATGCTCATGAATTGCTGCACGTGCACGGGAATCCGCCCTGCCTGGCTGCCGTCCAGGTAGGTGATGATCCCGCCTCCCGCCAGTACGTGCGCAACAAGCGCCGTCTCGCCGAGGAATTGGGTTTCCGCAGTCGCTTGCTGATGCTGCCGACGGATAAGGCTACTACCGAACACCTCGCGGCTGAGATAGCTCAACTCAATGCTGATCCGGACGTGACAGGTATTCTGATCCAACTGCCGCTCCCCGCGCACATAGATGCTATTCGGCTGTTTGACGCCATCGCCCCGGAGAAGGACATCGACGGCGTCGGCTCCGCCAGCATCGTAGGTCTCTATCGTGGCGGATGGAACAGATTCATTCCATGTACCCCGCGCGGCGTCTTGACCTTGCTGGATCATTATCGAGTGCCGGTCGATGGCGCCGAAGTCGTGGTGATCGGACGGAGTGATATTGCCGGCAAGCCACTATCGCTCATCCTTAATGGTTACTTGTGCAATGCTACGGTAACGTGCTGCAACCGGCATACACGCGATCTGCGTGAAGTTAGCCGCCGAGCCGACATTCTGGTCTCGTGTGCGGGAACCGTTCCGACCGGTCAGGATTACCTGATCACAGCCGAGATGGTGAAGCCGGGTGCCTGTGTTATCGATGTTGGTTTTAGACGGTTAGCTGACGGCCGTTTTGCCGGCGACGTCGATTTCGAGGAGGTTCGGCAGATTGCGGCGTGGGTCACCCCAAACCCGGGAGGGACCGGGCCTATGACGGTGGCGGCGCTGATGCAGAACTTGATCGATGCAGCGCGATACCGGCTCGGGCTCGGCCGAGCGACCTACTCAGTTTAACTCCTGCTGAGTCTCTTTTATCGAGCCGGCACTCAAAACAATTTGCAGCCAACCTCCCGCAGTTGCTACATCGGTTGTGAGTACACGGGGATTAGTAGCTCTGCTCCCGGCCCTTTGGAGGATCGAGCGGATGACCGAGAATCAACACAGACACGTCCTCGACGGTTTTAAAGTCCTCGATTTTACGCAGTTCGTTGCCGGCCCCACAGTCAGCAAGTTGATGGCGGAAATGGGCGCCGAAGTAATAAAAGTGGAATTCGCTCCAGACGGCGACAGGTGCCGCAGTGTTGCCTATGTCAAGAACGGACGGAGCGGATACTTCGTCCAGCAGAATCGGGGCAAAATGAGTCTCTGTGTCGACGTCCGCACCGAGGCCGGCAAAGCCATCCTCCGCGAACTGATACCTAAGGTCGACGTCCTCGTTGAGAATTTTGCCCCCGGCGTAATCGGCCGCCTTGGCTTCAATTATGATAACGTCCGTCAGTTGCATCCTCAGATCATCATGTGCTCGGTCTCGACTTTCGGACAAAATGGGCCGCTCGCGAATGATCCTGGTTATGATTATATAGGCCAGGCCTATGCCGGCGTGACGTGGTTGAGCGGCGAAGAGGGCGGCCCCCATTACCCGCCCATGCTGGCAGTTGGCGATGTTTCGACTGGAGTGCACGCACTTGCCGCGATCGCCTGCGCTCTGCTCTACCGGGACCGCACAGGTCAAGGACAGTATCTCGATATTTCGCTCCTCGACGCGTACTTCCATTATCACGACCTGAATGTGCAAATGGTGAGCGCCAGCGGCGGTGCCGTGCGGCCGCAGCGCACCGGTCAGCATTACGCCGCTTTATGTCCAGCCGGTATTTTTAAGGGGCGTGATGGTTATCTTTTTGTCTTTGCCTGGCTCGACCATCATTGGGTCAAGTTCT
>JAMXLL010000155.1 GCA_024281015.1 Candidatus Binataceae bacterium | reverse complement strand
GCGACATGCGTTCCACCATCTCCGTGGTGATCGTCGCAGGTGCGTGTGGCGTCGCCGCTGGCACCCCACTGGCCATTCTGGGTGGCATCGGCCGCGCGGCGCGTCTCGGCGCGATAATAAAAGGGGGCCTCTATCTGGAAACCCTTGGCAGAGTGGATGCCGTTGTGCTGGACAAGACCGGCACACTCACCTTCGGACTAACCCGAGCCCAGTCGATCGCGCCAGTCTCAGGGATTTCCGAAGCTGAGGTTCTTGACGCCGCAGCATCAGCCGAGATGCGCTCGGAGCATCCGTTAGGCAAAGCAATCGTCGAGCTCGCGCGGGAGAGAGATATTTCGCCCCATGAGCCCGAACGCTTCGAATACACGCCGGGAGAGGGGATCGGGGCTGTCGTGAGTGGCGACAGCGTCGTCGTGGGCAACCGCCATTTGCTCGCAAGTCATGGCATTGAATTGCCAATGAACCTTGCACGAGCAGATAGCTCCCCCGAAATATTCGTCGCCCGACGCGGTCGATTTCTTGGGACGATTGCAGTTGCCGACACGATTCGGCCCGAGGGCCGGCAAGCTATCGAGACGCTGAGGCGAATGGGAATCCGACCGCTGCTGCTGACGGGCGATACCCAACCGGTTGCAGATGCGGTTGCCCGCGAACTTGGAATTGGCGAGGCGCAGGGCAATTTGTTGCCGGAAATGAAATCGGCGCGCGTCAAGAATCTCATCGCGGAGGGACGCGTCCTGGCCATGCTCGGCGATGGAATCAATGACGCGCCATCTCTGGCGCAGGCGAATGTCGGCGTGGCCATGGGCTCCGGGACTGACGTTGCGCGCGAGAGTGCGGACGTGGTGCTTCTGGGCAACGACCTGATGAAGTTCAGCGAGACGGTTGCGATTGCCCGTTGGACTCGGAGGATTATTTGGCAGAACTTCACAGGCACGATCGCGGTCGATTTAGTCGGAATCACCCTCGCTGCAGTTGGTCTGCTGCATCCTACACTCGCCGCCTTCATTCACGTTGCTTCCGAAATGGCCTTCATTCTTAACTCCGCGCGCCTGCTGCCAGGCGTCGAACGAAGCCGTGTCACTCTAGAGTCGCATATCGACGCGCAGCACAAAGCCCTCGCGAAGGCGGCTTAACTGATCATTGAGCATTCGAGACCAACCTCATTCAGCGATGGAAAAAATCATGGAAACCGCAGACGCTAACGCCAAGGTCGCTATCGCGATGCTACGGGAAGGACTTCGAGACTTCGACCTTCAGAGCGTCGCGAAGGCCTCGACCGAATTAGTCAGAACTGGAGTGCTGACGGCGAATCACGGGATAGAGCTGTCTAACACGGTTGGAATCCTGAGGCACATTTTCCACGATATCGAGCAGTGGGAACTCGACCACCAGCACCAGCTTAAATGATACGGGGACACTCAAGCTGACGACAGCCGCGATCAGCGGCAGTTCTGTTCAAGCCCATGCCCTGCTCTCGTTTTACCCATTTGTAGCACATAACTTGGTTTATGTGCTAAATGTTAAGGTGAAACGGGGAGGGCTCAGAAGCCTTGCCAAAGCAGCCGATTCTGCTGACCGATGAGATCGTACCACCGCCAGCACTCGTCCGCGCCGGACTCGAGACGCTGCCGGTAATTATCCGCGCCCAAGGCGAACGCGCCAGCCGCCGCTTCATCGAATTCTTTACCGCCTCCATTCGTAACCGCAATACTCGCATGGCGTATGCGCGCGCGGTAAAGCAGTTCTTGGACTGGTGCGACGACCGCCGGCTTAAACTGGAGCACATCGAGGCAATTACCGTCGCCACTTACATCGAACAGCTCAGCACAACCGCAAGTAAGCCCACGGTGAAACAGCATCTCGCTGCAATCCGCCAGCTATTCGACTATCTAACCACCGGCGGGGTTCTGGACGTTAACCCGGCGGCCTCGGTGCGCGGGCCGAAATACGTCGTGCGGCGGGGCAAAACCCCTGTGCTGTCCTCCGAGGAAGCGCGCAAACTGCTCGACTCAATTGAAAGTACTACTTTAATTGGACTACGCGACTAGGCGCTGATCGGGACCATGGTCTACAGCTTTGCCCGGGTCGGCGCGGCCATCGGCATGAAGGTCGGCGACTATTTCCAGCATCGCAAACGATGGTGGCTCCGATTGCATGAAAAAGGCGGCAAGCGCCACGAGGTACCCTGCCATCCAAGCCTCGAGGAGTACCTGAACGCCTGGATTGCAGCGGCCGGAATCTCCCGCGACAAAAGGGGGCCACTATTCCGCATCATGAGCAGGGGTGACCGGCTCGGCGACAGGCCGATGTCTCGATTCGATGTGCTGCACATGATCAAGCGCCGGGCCGAGGCAGCTACCCTGCCCTACTCCACATGCTGCCATACGTTCCGGGCCACCGGTATTACCACGTATCTCCAGAACGGGGGCACGCTGGAGCACGCGCAGACTATCGCTAATCACGAATCCCCACGAACAACCAAGCTGTACGACCGCACTCGCGAGGAACTATCGTTCGAAGAAGTAGAGAGAATAAAAATCTAAACTGTTCACGGCTGTCGGTTTCAGCTATGGCCGCGCCCGTCCTTTTGGTTGCTTGTTGTTGACCTTTCATCAGAGCCCGATGCACCATTTTGGTGAGAGATGGTCAATGCGAAACGCTGCCCATACGCTCGTCTTGGTTTTGCTGGCGAGCGGTTTCGGAATCACACCGGACACCTTTTTGTGCCTGGGGCCGCACAACCATTGCCATCTCGAAGTGGTCATCGGCACGAGTTGCCAGAATAATCCCGATGACTTACGGCTACGTGATCACCCCGCGCCCAAGCCAGCCGATGGATGCCCCAGGGGAAGCAAGGACTTTCGCTTGAGCATTGATTCGCATCGAACCGACAATTCACAGCTTTTCGCCCCGCAAGCAGCAGCAACACTAATTGTCGTTTCGAGACTCATCGACTCTGCGCAGATTTGGTCCTTGAGAGTATCCGCTCTGAGATCTCCCGCCTTCGAGAAATCCCATTACTCCACAACCGTTCTGCGTTGCTGACCTGACCAACCCCTCCAGCCTGAAGTCGCAGCCACCGGCCAGCTGACCGGTGGCATCTCTGCGGAGATCTGCCCGGCAGACCGCAGCATTAACCATGTGAGGAGCTCCGCCGGCGAGTCTCGTTTTTCAGTTGCGGAAAGGGTTGGTCTATGAACGGCCGGTTTTATCGTCTGGCGAGCCACTCGCTGCTAAGAGAGTGGCGCTTGAAGGCGGGCGTGATCGTAATAATTACCACTCTGCTCGGCCCGCAAATCACATTCGGTCATGGCATAGTCGGGAACCGCATCTTCCTGAGTCCAATCGTTGGCAACGACGCCTTCCCCGATAATGCCGGCAGTCTGACCGCACGCGGGAGTGCTTACGAATTCTCGCTGTTGCCCGAGTTTGAAAAGCAGCTGAGCGACAATTCAAGCCTCATGTTCACGGGGGGCTGGAACCGGATCAACCCGGCGGGCAGTCAGTCGAAGAGCGGCGCGAGCGACCTGTCGATTTGGTTTCGCCAAGCGGCGTTCAAGTCGCCCCAGCACGAACTTGAAGTCACGATGAGTCCGTTTTTGGTGGTGCCTATAGGCAATCAACGGATCCCCGATCAAGGGTATGCACATCTTGGGGGCGAGATATTGCTCGGCAAAGGTTTGGGCGATATGCGGAATTCGTCTTCACTGAAATACCTGCGGCCGCTCGCCTTGCAGACGGAGGGCGGTTACGCCGCGAGAATCCAAGGGCCCGCCAACAGTGACGTCTTCGGCAACTTCGAACTGGAATACTCGCTCCGCTACATGGACGATTTCGTCGAGCGAATGGATCTGGGACGTCCGTTGGTCGAGTTTGTACCTTTTGTGCAGTTCAATTACGCTCAGTCGTTTTTCACGTCGAACCTGACGACCAAGCCGGACGTTCGGCTAACACCCGGCCTCGCTTACCAAAATGAATACTGCCAGGTGAGCGTTGGCGTCCAAGTGGCGCTCAACCGCGCGGCGCCAAGTCGCGACCGGGTGGCGGGACTCGGCCTCATCGAAATCTTCTACGACAACATCATTCCGGCACTGGGCTGGAAGCCCTTCTAAGGCTCTCGCCACGGCGGCAGGAACGGTGCCGGCGACCAGAGGTTGACGCAAGCAATCTGCAGTGGTTAGCTTGTCAGCGCTCCAAAGGGGAGTAGTTCACGCTGACCTAAAAACAGCGTAGGGGAGATCGACACACCAGCCTACGGGCTCGGTCCCCCGCCTCATCATTCACCAGGCGAACGAGACCTTCGGACCAGATAAAGATCTGGCCGAGGCTCGCACCGCACAATTGCCCGGCCAGAAAAGGCCGGGAATGCAGAACGGGTCAGGCTTACAACTTCGATTACTCTTTTGTTGTGTGCTGCTTCTGTTTGCGGTCGTTGGCGGAAGGTCTATCACAAACGCCGCGGATTCCTGTCCCACCGCCGCCGATGAGATTGCGACCGACCGCCCCGACGTGACCAACTCGAGTCTCGTGGTTCCGGTTGGAAGCCTGCAGGCAGAGAATGGCGTAGATTGGAGCGCCCAGCATGGATCGAATGTGATAGATGGAACGAATAGCCGGCTCCGCTTAGGCGTCGCTCATTGCACCGAGTTTCTGATCGACGTTCCTAATTACTTCACCTTATTGAATGGACCCCGGTCTTCCGGCTTTTCGAATGTGGTTGTCTCTTTCAAGCGTCAGTTCGCCGTGCCATTTGGCTTCAATTTATCGGCGGCAGCTGGCATGGGTTTTCCGTCGGGATCGAACATCCCGGGATCGGGCTATCAGCCCTACATACAGTTCCCCTGGTCCCACAGGATAACGGGTGGCTGGAGCGTAGAAGGGATGTTCACCGTTATGTGGTTCCCGAGCGATTCATCGCGAAACCCGACCTTTGAACCCACCCTATCGGTCGAAAGAGAATTGAGGCCCTTCGCCGACATGTTCATCGAGTATGTAGGCGACTACTACCACCACCGGCCTGCACAGCTTATTGACGGTGGCGGCGCCTGGCGATTCGGCAAAATACAACAGCTCGATTTTCATCTCGGCTTCGGCCTGAACAGCAGCACGGTCGACCACTACTTCGGTATTGGATATTCGTTCCGTCTCGACGGCTTGTTTGGAGGTCAGCTGTCGAATTCACCCTGACCTAATCGCGGGGCGTATGTTCCACGGAATCAGCTCGAGTACGCCATATAGCGGGGAAAGGTCTATGACAATTACCCGGGAAAGTGGCACCCTGCCCTGTGGTTTGTTTCGTAGTTTGTAGCACATAACCTGCCTTATGTGCTGATCTAAGTGCGTAAACGGGGAGGGGCTCTTTTACGAATGGCGAGCAGGCAACCGGCTGACCGATGAGATGTTAGCGCCGCCCGCGCTTATCCGCGCCGGCCTCGAGGCGCTACGGGGCGACTATCCAGGCCTGCCATGAACGTGCGAGCCGCCCCTTCATCGAATTGTTTACTGTTACCATTCGTCACCGCAACACGCGGATGGCATATGCGCGTGCGGTAAAGCACTTCTCGACTGGTGCGGCGAACCCGATACCTTTGTTGGCGCCGGTTACCAAGGCGATCCGTTTCGATCTCTGCGCCATGCGATTTCCCCATACCCGAAGCCATTCTGAGACCCGAGAGTACGTCATTCAGTAACGGACAATCTACGCCCAGTGGAAAAGGTGCAGACTATGGTGCCAAGTTACATTGGTTCGCGGTCGCGCCATCTGGGATTAGTCGGCTGACACAACGAGTTGACTCCTTTCCATACTCGACTCTAAACTTCCCAAAGTGTCGCGTTCAAAGGGAAACCATCCCGGCTTCTGGCCTCTCGTCGTCATCGCCGGTTTAGCGGCGATATGTCTGGCAGCACTAGTGCACGTCGCTCAGGATCCTCATTTCACGCGGGTCACCGGCGACAGCATGCTCACAATCGTGACGCGCAATTTGAAACCAAGTTCTGTCGAGTTCTATTCATACCGCGACCGGGCGGGTGCGGAACTACGCTTCCTTTTGGCCCGAGATTCTGGTGGTTCACTCCACGCAGCCATGGACGCTTGCCAGCGTTGCTACACCTACCACAAGGGTTATTTAATAGCGGACGGATACTTGGTCTGTAAGCTTTGCGGCAACCGCTACAAATTGGCGGTGATGTCGAAGGGACTGGCCTCCTGCGTGCCTGTACAGCTCTCCGTTAAGACGGACGGCCAAACCGCCAAGATCGATCCGGCGGAGCTTGAGCACAATCGTCAGCTGTTCTAAGGTGCAACAGATCCGTGAAGCGGTTTACCGAAAGCGACGAACGTTTTTTGAGCGTTGCCGTTGCCTTGGCTATTCTCCTTGGAAGCATCCCGCTCGGTTCCGGAATCATAATCGCTGGTCATCCGAGACAACCAACAGCGTTGGTTAATGTTTGTGACCCGCCGTCTGCCGCCCTAGGCGCATCGGCAATTCCCATTGCCAGGCCTGCGACCAGCCCGCCACAACTCCTTCTTTTTAAACACGGACGGATCGTGCCTGGCCTGCCAAAGCCGCTGAGCAATTTGAGCATCGCACCCGACAGCCCCCCGCCGAAAGCCCTCGTGTAAAGAGACCTGCCCTAACGCAACATAGGTCATTTTCATGGCGACGGTGAGCGGCGCGCGCACGCTCCGTCCGCACTGGCTATGCCGGAAACTCTCGACCGTCTCGCGAAATGGAGCTGTTATGAGGGCACTGGGTGCAATCTCATTCTTCTTATTAATCGTGAGCCATGGCACTTTAGCCTCGGCCCATGGAGTGGTTGGAGACTACATTTTTCTGGAACCGCTCATCACTCAGGACCCCACTCCCGCGAATGAACTTGACATTCTGCAACCATCATGGGTGCGGAGCAGCGATGCAAACAACTACAGCATCGGGTTCTCGATAGAAAAGATTCTTTACCTCGATGACCAATACGTACCCCGATTCAGCATCGGAGGCGGCAGCGGCTGGAACCATATTTCACCTTTCGACGGACACAGCAGGGAGGGGTTTGACGATCTTACTCTGTTCGGCAAGTACGCTTTCTACTATTCGTTAAAGCACGAGTTCATGCTGACTCTCGCTGCACAATTGCAGCTGCCCACCGGGGACAAAGACATCGAACAGCAAAATCATACGAGTCTAGGTCCGGTATTCCTGTGGGAGAAGGGGATGGGCGACCTTCCGAATTCGCCTGCGTTTAAATATTTTCGACCGTTCGGCATTCAGAGCGATTTTGGGTATGTGCCCGCGCTCGGCGGACACACCAGTCACCACATGTTTGCCGACGCTGTAATCGAGTATGCCCTCCCATACCTCAGTAACAACGTTAGAGATATCGGGTTAGGTTGGCCGTTGCGGAACCTGTTTCTTTTTAACGAAATCAACTACGACCAGTTGATTACGGGTCCTTCTGGCGAGACGTTCCCTACCCTGCTGGCCACCCCAGGACTCGCGTACGTCAGCTATCACTTCGAGTTGGCGCTCGGCACTCAGTTCGCGCTCAACAACGCGAGCGTTCCCGGCACGCACGCTGCTGTGCTGGGTCTGCTGGATATCTTCTACGACTCGATAATCCCCCGCGTCGGCAACTGGACAATCAACAGAGGATTTCCTGAATGAACAGGAGCGATTTGGTTCTCCTGAACGTCATCCTTTTCGCTTCAATTGTGGGCGCGATGGCAACGGCTTCCGCCCATTCTTTTCCCGAGCAGGAAACGCCCTCGGCAGGAGCGACGATCACCGAAGCGCCGGGCCAGGTGACCATCAAGTACGACGCACCGATCGAGAAGTTGTTCGCTTCTCTCGAGGTGCTCAACTCCGCCGGCCAAAACATGGCCACCGGTCCGGCTGAGGTCAGCTCTGACGGATGGAAGCTGTCGGTTCCGGTGAACAAACTTCAACCCGGCGAATACACGGTCCAATGGCGGGTGGTGTGCATCGATACCCACCATACTCAAGGATCGTACTCATTTACGGTCGAGGGGCCGCACTCGTGACAGCCGACGTCGACCGCACCTTACTCGCGTGGCCGCTCATCGCGTCGCTCATTGCCGTATTCGGGACTAGTGGCTTCTTAGTCGTTTCGGCTGACGAACGCTTCGATCAGCCCGTTGCAGCTGCACTCGTTCGATCGTGGCGAGTTTTTGCTCTAGTGGTCTTTCCAGCGTCCATATTGGTGCTGGTAAATATAACGGCCGACATGGCGAGCGTTTCGTGGGCGAGCGCCGCCGCGCTCGTGCCGCAGGTGCTGACGGAAACTCATGCGGGCCATGTATTTGAATGGTTTCTGCCCATTGCCCTGGTGTTTCTCTTAAGTGCCTGGATTCCGCTTCCGCAATTCGCCAGGATCCTGGCGCTGTTTCTCTTGGCAGGAGTTCTCCTGTTCCTTACGGTGCTGCTAAGTCATGCGATCGACAAGGGAGCGCTGGCTATCGCCATTTATTTTTTGCACGACATCGCCGTCGGGTTCTGGGTCGGCGCTCTGCTCGCGTTCTGGATCGTAATGGAGTACGGAAATCCTTCTCATGTTTGGATCAGCCACGCGGCGCGGCGTGTCTCGGCCGTGGCTTTCTGGTCGGTCATTGCCCTTGTAGTCACCGGACTGTACACGGCGTATACCAGTATCGGACTTGACGTCTACCACCTGCTCTTCTCGGCGTACGGACGCACGCTCCTCGGAAAGGTTATTGTTGTCTTGGGAGTCCTGACGATCGGTGCCTACAATCGTTATTGGCTGGTGGCTGAGGTCGACGATCCCGCTACGCGCGTTGCTTTGGTGCGTAACGTAGGAGTGGAGTCAGTGATTTTACTGCTCGTCGTCATAGGGTTGGCGACACTTCTGGCCAATACGCCCCCGGTCCACGGCATGCCAGGGCACGCTGGTCACGCAATGATGGCCATGGTCATTGCCGGCAAGAGCCTCTTCTCGGAGAAGGAGCAAATGGACCCGCCAAATAGCGAGAGAATATTGATGTCGTAGCTCAGCTCCTTCAATACATCGAGTGTCACGGCCACACAAAGGCTTCCGGCACTCAATCCTTTGGCTTGTCCATTGCCCACCGATTCACTGCGCACTCCACTATTACGCTCGGCGCCCAGTTCGCGGAGCACAGGAAGAGGACGTATATCCAGGTGGAATTGCGGTGTTTTTAGCGTCACCCGGCAAGGGTTAAGGCGCGCAGCATTTAGCACCCGAGGCGTCCCGAGCGTGAACTCACGAAAAGCTACTTATTTTCGTACCACTGGATGGCACCGCGCAAACCGCGCTCTTTCTGAATTTTGCGAATCTCCTCGTTGCCTGGCCCAAAATGAAATATCGCATCGAACTCGCTGCCCGCCTGAACTGAAACCCGGAAGCCGCGCAGGTCCATTGCACGGTTGATCGCGAGTTTTTCCAGACGCAGCTTCTGGGCCGGTACTCGGGCCACTCGACGAGCGTAATCGTAGGTTTCTTTTTCCAGGCTAGCGGCAGGAAAACTGCGCGTTGCAAAGCCCATCGCTTCCGCCTCTTTACCGCTAATCCGGCTGCCCGGGAGAAACGCGAGATACTTGGTGCGATGCGGACCAACCATCCAGTTCCAGAACGAGCTGACATACCCGGCCCCCGCCGGAATGGAAGGGAAGCCGATCTGAGCATCTTCTGCAACAAAGATAATGTCGCTACTGACGCAGAGCTGAGTTGCGCCTGCAAGGCAATAGCCGTGAACCATCGCGATGACTGGCTTGGGCAAATCGCGCAGCCGCAACCAGTGTTCGATATAGCCCTGCAGAAATCGCTGGTCATGGTCAATGGTAAATCGTTCAGATTCTCCTCCGCTCCATCCACCACTCAGGTCGTAGCCGGTCGAGAATGCCCGGCCTGCGCCACGGATAACCACGATCTTGATCTCCGGGTCTCTTTCGATTTCGGTAAGCGCCTCACCGAATTCGCTGATCAGGTGAGGAGTCATCGCATTGAGCTTTTCCGGGCGGTTAAGCGTCAGAGTCCCAATAAGTTCGCTTTTTGCCAGAGCCAGATTCGTGAATGCCATAACGAGCCTTTTAACCTGTGCTACTGAGTTATGCCGAAAGAGCCTGCTGGCTGGAGAAATTGCAACCGCAAACACCCATATTTGCCGTTCTCACCGCGAACAGCCGGCCTTGAAATGAGTATCCCCATCATCGCGGAGTTCCAGCCGCGCAGGAGGGGACAGATGCTCGTTGCGAGTCGCCCGGAGAAAGAATTGGCGGATGCTGCCTCTTACCCGGGCGGCAACCGACGCTCGCAGCGGCCAGTCCGGCTTTGGATTACCAACGCAGCAGGTTGGCACCCCAGGTCAGACCGCCGCCGCAGGCATTGAGCATGATTAAGTCATTGCTGCGGATGCGGTTGCTCTCCAGCGCTTCGTCCAACGCTAGCGGTACCGAGGCGGCCGAGGTGTTGCCGTATCGATCAACGTTGGTAAAAACCTTTTCCGGCGGCAGCCCCAGCCGCTGAGCAACCGCGTTGATGATGCGCAGATTGGCCTGATGCGGCACGATCAGTTCGAGGTCCTCAAGCCGCACGCCGGCTCGTTGCGCGACCTGTAACGTCACATCAGCCATGCTCTTAACGGCAAGCTTAAACAGTTCCGGCCCCTTCATTTTGATAGCGTCGTCGCTTTGGCGCCGCGCTTCGCCATCAATCGTCGTCTGCACTCCCCGATTGCGCACCGCCAACAAATCCCAATACTGGCCTGAGGACCGCAACAGGCTGCCCAGCACGCCGCGCGGTCCGGGCTCGCCGACCATCACTGCCGCCCCTGCACCGTCGCCAAACAACACCGCGGTCGCCCGGTCGTTCCAATCGACCATGGTTGACAGCGCGTCCGCGCCAATCACCAATACCCGCCTCCAGTCGCCGGCGCGTATCGAGGCGTCGGCGACGCTGACCGCGTAAACGAATCCGGAACAGGCGGCGGCCACGTCGAAAGCCGGAATCGTATCAATCCCAAGTCGATGTTGCAGTTGGCAGCCGAATGATGGAAAGCCATAGTCCGACGAGATCGTGCCAACAACGATCGCATCGATCTCCGCAGGCTTGATGCCCGCGCGGCTGAGTGCGGTGCGGCTCGCTTCAGCCGCCAGATCCACCAGCGATTCACCGCTGGCCATCACGTAACGCTGAGCGATGCCCGTCCGCGATCTCACCCATTCGTCGGACGTCGCCATGCGCCTGGCCAGGTCATGGTTACTGATGCAAGTCTGAGGTGTCGCGCGCCCGGTAGCGACGATTCTGGAAGCCATGTTTGACCGTTCAGTTAACTGCCGCCTGGCGGAAGGCGATGGTAGTGTTAGTGCCGCCGAAGCCGAACGAATTATTCAGAGCCAGCCGGACCTTGGCGGGCCGGGGCTGATTAGGAACGTAATCCAGGTCACAGTCAGGATCGGGATGGTCGTAGTTGGTGGTGGGCGGCAGCATACCGCGCTGCATTGCCAGGATGGTGTACACGGATTCGATGGCGCCGGCGGCGCCCAGCGTATGGCCAGTCATTGACTTGGTGGAACTGACCGCAATCTTCGCCGCATGCTCGCCGAACACGTGCTTGATCGCATGGGTTTCGGCGACGTCGCCCTGCGGAGTCGAAGTGCCATGGGCATTGATGTATTCAACCTCAGCCGGGTCGAGATCCCCATCTTCCAGACAAAGCTGCATACACCGCGCAGCACCCTGCCCTTCGGGCGACGGCGAGGTGATATGGTAGGCATCAGAATTGGAAGCGTAACCGGCTATTTCGGCCAGAATGTTAGCACCGCGTGCGATTGCCGCGCCGCGCTCTTCCAGGATCAAAGCACCCGCGCCTTCGGACATCACGAAACCATCGCGTTCGCGATCGAACGGCCGGCTGGCAGCGGCGGGATTATCGTTGCGCTCGGATAACGCCCGCATCACGATGAAGCCGCCGAGGCCGAGTGAGGTAAGCGCAGCTTCGGTACCGCCGGTAATTGCCGCATCAAGATAGCCGTGTCGAATCATGCGATAAGCTTCGCCGATCGCATGACTGCCAGAAGCGCAGGCACTGGTAGTCACGATATTTTGGCCACGCGCCCCGAAGCGGATCGAAATCTGTCCCGAGGCCAGGTTGCCAATCAACTTGGGAATGAAGAAGGGGGTAATTCGCTTCAAACGGGTCTGCAGGAAAATCAGGTGGTTCTCCTCGATCGTGCATAGTCCACCGATGCCGTTGCCAATCAGGACGCCGACGCGATCAGCGTTGGACTCGTCAATTTTGAGCTGCGATTGCTGCATCGCCTGTTCCGCGCAGGCGACCGCATATTGGATAAAGAGATCCATTTTGCGGACATCTTTTTTCTCGATGAAATCCAGCGGATTGAAATCGCGTACCTCGCCCGCAATCCGGGTAGGATAGTCGGCTGCTTCGAATCGTGTAATCATGCCGATTCCCGAACGGCCGGCCATCAGCCCCTCCCAGTTCTTCTCAATGCCGGTACCCAGCGGAGTAACCAGCCCAACACCGGTAACGACCACTCGCCGATCAACGTTGCGTCTCATCGGGAAAACCGCCGTCCTCCATAACGCGATATTGTTCTTAATTATCAGAACGGCAGCCGGAAAACATCGCCCCTGGGCGCCTCGCGGGGGCCTCTGCCCGGGCGCTTCGCCGTCGTGCATGACCATCCATGATTGCAACAATAGCAGTTCGCTCTACGCTGCTCGCCGTTAGGAGAATTCGGTTGTGCGAAAAGTGGCATGTGGATTGCCCGCGCGGCCTCCGCCACCGCTCAACTTGATTGGACTCGCCAATAAGTGAAAGAATTTTTCTGTGACGTTCGGCTCCCTCAATTTCGATTCGTTCGTCAGGCTCGGCGAGACTCTTGGCGAACTCGAGGTCAGCATCGGGCCGGCGGCACGTCCGATCATCGCCGAGGTCAGAACGCGACTGTCCGAAGCAGTGGCGCTGCAGAAAAAAGGCGACACGCCTGGTGCGATTGACATTATCCGGGGTGCAATGCAGCGGCTGGCAGCACTCGCAAGCAACCTCGACCCGGCTGAAGCTCTGCTGATGCGGATACTTAGTGATCAGTTCAGTAATGCTTTACAGATTGGCGATAAGCACAGCGCCAAAAACGCGATCAATATCATGCGCCATAAGGCGGGCGATCCCAAAGATGAGCCTAACAGCGACTGGTGATTGGCCTTATCCCCGTAAATCATAGTCAGCTCATCAGACTCGCTTCATGATGCTCGCGCCATCGGGCGCATATCTGATGTTGGAAGAATTCAATGGCGTGGGTGCGAGGGTGTTCACGCTTTTCAGACAACCATCAACAACGAGGTCCAATCCGCGTTAAAACCAATACCAAGGGACAACCATCGTGGCGCTTGCACCAGAGAAGCAACTGTCTCGTTTGACGCTCGACCAGCTTTGCATCAATTCGATTCGCGTGCTGGCAATGGACGCCGTGCAGAAGGCGAATTCCGGCCACCCCGGGATGCCGATGGCAATGGCGCCCACTGCTTACCTGTTGTTTACCCGCTTTATGCGTCACAACCCGCGCAATCCCAAGTGGTATGGACGCGATCGCTTCGTGCTGTCGGCGGGACACGGTTCGATGCTGCTGTACGCCAGTCTTTATCTCAGCGGGTACGACCTCACGCTCGACGACATCAAGCAGTTTCGGCAGGTGGGCAGCCGGACCCCGGGACACCCGGAGAATTACCTCACCCATGGCGTCGAAACGACTACGGGACCGCTGGGGCAGGGCTTCGGCAACGGGGTCGGGATGGCGATCGCCGCCAAGCACATCAGCGCCCGTTTCGAGCGGCACGATTCGGCGCTGTTCGAGCCGCGCATCTTTGCAATCGTCAGCGACGGAGACCTGATGGAAGGAGTAGCCAGCGAGGCAGCTTCGATTGCTGGTCACCTGGGACTCGGCAACATTATCTACGTTTACGACGACAATCACATAACTATCGATGGCAGCACCGAGCTCTCGTTTGCGACGGAGGATGTCTGCAAACGCTTTGACGCATATGGCTGGCATACCCAGGCGGTAGACGACGCCAATAACCTCGAAGCCATTGCCGCCGCGGTCAACAACGCCATCGCCGAGAGCGATCGTCCGTCTTTGATTCGCCTGCGCAGTCACATCGGATATGGCAGCCCGCATAAGCAGGACAGTGCGGAGGCGCATGGGAAAGCGCTCGGCGCTGACGAGGTCAAATTGACCAAGCAGTTCTATGAATGGCCGACGGAACCAGATTTTTTTGTTCCCGATGAAGCGCTCGCGGAATTTCGACAATGCATCGAGCGCGGTGCTCAGTACGAGAAGGACTGGAATCGGCGGTTTGACGAATACGCGAAGGAAAACCCAACAGAGGCCGCCGAATTTCGCAGCTTGCTCAGCCGTGAATTGCCGGCCGGATGGGACAATGGCTTACCGCAATTTACGACCAAGGATAATCTAGCCACGCGCGAGTCAGCGTCGCGCGCCGAACAGGTAATCGCACAGCGAGTGTGGGCGTTATTGGGCGGTGCCGCAGATCTCAACGAATCAACGTTTACCGATATCAAAGACGGCGGCGACTTCGAGCGCGGAGCTTATTCCGGCCGTAACCTGCACTTCGGAATTCGCGAACATGGGATGTGCTCGATCCTCAACGGTATCGCGCTGTTCGGGCTGATACCGATAGGCTCGAGCTTTATGGTCTTCACCGACTATTGCCGCCCTTCGATCCGGCTGGCGGCAATCATGGGCCTGCATGTTATCTACGTCTTTACCCACGACTCTATAGGCCTCGGTGAGGATGGGCCCACTCATCAACCAATCGAGCATCTCACCGCATTGCGGGCCATTCCGGAACTGACATTGATCCGGCCGGCGGATGCCAACGAAGCAGTGGAAGCGTGGCGGGTGGCAATGCGTCACAAGGACGGACCGGTTATGCTGGCGTTGTCACGTCAGAAGTTGCCGACCTTTGATCGCTCACAGATTGCGCCCGCTTCAGGATTGGCACGTGGAGCGTACGTCCTTGCCGACAGCCCCGGTAAACTGCCCGAGATAATTCTGATTGCGAGCGGCTCCGAGGTTCAGCTCGCGATGGCCGCCAAACCGGAGTTGGAAAAGCGCGGTCATGCGGTGCGAGTGGTCAGTATGCCGAGCTTCGAGCTGTTCGAGCAGCAGGATTCGGCTTATCGTGACGCCGTCCTTCCGCCTGCCGTCAGACGACGTCTTGCGATTGAAGCGGGCGCGACGCTGTCATGGTACCGCTGGGTTGGATTGGATGGGGATATTGTCGGACTTGATCGGTTCGGAATGTCAGGGCCATACGCTGCCGTGCTCAAGTATTTCAATTTTACGCCCGAGCATGTCGTCGAGCGCGCGCTCAAACTGCTAAGGCGTTGAAATCTGCTTTCTCCGATTCTGCGCAATTGCCAGGAGTTACTAAATGAGCAATTCAAATAATCCGCTTCGCGAGTTGGAGAAATTCGGCCAAAGCCTCTGGCTCGATTACATTCGCCGCCATCTGCTGTTATCGCCTGAGTTTGACCGCCTGATTAACGAAGATGGGCTGAAAGGGATGACTTCGAATCCGACCATCTTTGAGAAGGCGATCGGCGGCTCCAATGACTATGACGAGCAATTCGCTGAACTGGTGCGCGCACAAAAAAACACTGATGAGCTCTACGAGATGCTCACAACGGAGGATATCAAGCACGCGGCCGATTCACTGCGTCCGATATACGACGCCAGCGAAGGGCGGGATGGCTTCGTCAGCTACGAAGTGTCGCCGCGGCTGGCTCACGATACCGAGGGCACCATCGCGGCCGCGCGTCGCTATTTCCAGCTGATCGGCCGCCCCAACCTGATGATTAAGGTTCCCGCAACGCCGGCCGGCCTACCGGCCATCGAACAGTTAATCAGCGAAGGCCGTAATATCAACATCACCCTGATGTTCTCCCTCAAACATTACGACGCAGTCGCCGAGGCCTACCTGCGTGGATTGGAAAAACGTGCGCAAGCCGGATTACCCTTGGCGAATGTAGCATCAGTTGCCAGTGTCTTCGTCAGCCGCGTCGATACGCTTGTAGATAAACGCCTCGAGGAAAAACTCAAAGCGGTTCCGGATGAGGCACTCGCAGGATTGCGTGGGACCGCCGCGGTCGCTAACGCAAAACTGGTGTATCAACGATACAAGGAAATCTTCGGCAGCACTCGTTTCCGCCAGCTGCAGGAGAAAGGAGCACGGGTCCAACGTCCGCTCTGGGGTTCCACCGGGACGAAGAATCCGGCCTATAGCGATATCAAGTACGTCGAGGAACTCGTCGGACCCGATACTGTCAACACAATGCCCCCGGCAACGATGGACGCCTTCCGGAACCATGGGAAACCGCGCGCGACGCTGGAAACGGGTCTGACGGAAGCTGTCGAAACCATCCGTCGACTCAGCCAAGCCGGCATCGATTTGATCGAAGTAGGCGATGAGCTGCAGCAGGAAGGGCTCGAGTCGTTCGATAAGTCGTTCGCTGACCTGCTGAAAACGATTGAGGGGCGCCGCGCGGCCCTCACCGCAGGCTCCTCGGACCGCCAGGTTATACGAGCGCCTGGCAATGAAGCGCAGCTCGCCGCCGCTTGGAAGCGGCTCGACGAGGAGCAATTTGCTGCGCGGCTGTGGCGCAAAGATCCGATGCTTTGGAAAAAGGACGCCGCCCATCAGGCGTTAATACGCGACGCAATGGGCTGGTTGACCATTCCCGAGATGATGACCGAGCAGGTCGCGGCCTTGGACAACTTTGCCGGCGAAATAAAGGCGCGGTTCGCCGACGTGGTCTTACTGGGGATGGGCGGCTCGAGCCTCTGTCCGGAGGTTTTCGCCCGCACCTTCTATAGTCGGCCCGGTTATCCGCGGCTCCATGTACTCGATTCGACGGTCCCGGCTGAAATCCGCGCGCTGGAGAAGAAAATTGACATCGCTCGAACCTTGTTCCTGGTATCGAGCAAGTCGGGTTCAACGGTCGAAACACTGTCACAATGCGCGTATTTTTTTGAAAAGGTGAAGGAAAGGCAGGGCAGCCTTGCCGGGCGCAGCTTCGTAGCGATTACTGACCACGGTACGCCGCTCCAAAAGCTGGCTCAGGAGCGAGGGTTCCGCCGCACATTTACCAATCCGCACGATATCGGTGGCCGCTATTCGGCTCTGTCATACTTTGGGCTGGTGCCAGGGGCTATTATCGGAATGGATCTCGGCTTGCTGCTCGATCGCGCGATTCGCATGCAGCATAGTTCTGCCGGATGCATTCGGAGCGAGGCCAACGGTGGAGTGAGCCTCGGTGCGGCGCTGGGCGTCTTGCACCAGGCCGGGCGGGACAAGATCACGCTGGTGATGTCGCCCCGCATCGCTGCAATGGGCCTCTGGCTGGAGCAGCTTATTGCTGAGAGTACGGGCAAGGAATCGACCGGTTTGATTCCTGTCTGCGACGAGCCTCTTGGGGCTCCGGAACATTATGGCAACGATCGTGTGTTCGTTTATTTGAGACTGGAAGAAGGCGCCGACCCTGTGCAGGATAGAGCCGTCGACGCCTTCGAGCGTTCTGGCGCCCCTGTTATTCGCATATCGCTCGCCGATCCCATTGACCTCGGCGACGAGTTCATGCGGTGGGAAATCGCTACTGCGACCGCCGGGGCTATGCTGGGAATAAACCCATTCGATCAGCCAAACGTCCAGGAGAGCAAGGATAATACTGGCCGCCTGCTGCGAGAATTTGAGAAGAGCCGGAGATTGCCGAGTTCTGCGCCTGCCGCCGAGCACGGAATCCTATCGCTGTACTGTCCCGCCGCGATTCGCACGAGCAGCAGCGCCGGCGACTTCGATGCATTACTTCAGGGATTCTTCAAGCTCGCCCGCGCCGGCGACTATTTGGCAATCCTGGCGTATACGGCGAGAGATGCTGCCATCGAAAGAGAAATAGCTCGCATGAGAATCGCGGTCCGCGACCATCTCAAAGTCGCGACCACCTTCGGTTACGGCCCCCGGTTTCTTCATTCAACCGGGCAACTGCACAAGGGCGGTCCCAATACAGGCCTGTTCCTGCAGATAACCCAGGACCACGATGAAGACCCGGTCATCCCGGGAGCCGCGTATGGGTTCGCCAGCTTGAACCAGGCTCAATATCTCGGTGATTATCAGTCCCTGGAGAATCATAATCGGCGATTGATTCGCATCCATCTGCACGGCGACACGGACACCGCGGTTAACGTCTTGAGACAAGCGATCGTGGAAGCCAGCCGATGAGAAAATAGCCGAAGAGGAGTCCGGAACGAGAGCGCCAACGGAAGTGTAATTTGCCTTCCTGCGTTCTCACTGATCAACTCTGATTTTCGTTTTCAATCGTATTCCAGGATCAGCAGCAAATGAACCCGGCACAGTTGACAGTTATGGATGATGCGCAGGCGTTGTATACGCGCGCAGCAGAGGAAATCGCTCATTTTGCGGGCGAGGCTATCTGCACACATGGTGAATTCACCCTATGCCTGACGGGAGGGACTACGCCGGCCGCCACTTATGAACTCCTGGCGACACGCTTCCAACTGAGCGTCGATTGGAAAGAAGTGCAGTTCTTTTGGGGTGATGAGCGTTGCGTGCCGCCCGATGACCCGGCCAGCAATTTCGGCATGGCAAACCGGACGATGCTTTCCCGCCTGCCGTTGCGGCCCGAACAGATCCATCGCATTCATGGCGAGGATGAACCAGCGCGGGCCGCGCCTGAGTACGAGGGCGAACTGCGCCGGACCTTTGGCCTGGAGCAGTCGGACGATTTGCCCTGCTTTAATCTTCTGCTACTGGGTCTTGGCGAAAATGCGCACGTGGCATCGCTTTTCCCGCACCATTCGGCATTGCAGGAGCAGAGCCGGCTGGCGCTGGCGGTCGAAGTCGATGCAACACCGAGCAGACGCATCTCGCTCACCATGCCGGTGATTAACAATGCTGATCGCGTAATATTTCTCGTCAGCGGCGAAAAAAAAGCGGCGGCCGTCAAGAACGTGCTACAAGGCCCCGCAGACTCGGAGCAATTTCCTGCACAGCTCGTGAAACCGCGCAGCGGTCAGATCGTATGGCTAATAGACAAAGCCGCGGCGAGTGCCCTTAAGTGAGCTTCGACTATCTTTCATCGGCCCGCCAGCATGCGGCAGAATAGCGCATCATGCGTTTCGCCTTTCGGCATTGGACCGCGATCCTGCTAGTCCTACTTATCGCCGCCTGGGCCATCTTTTACCTGCCCGGCACGCCCTCATACGCGATTTTCGAATTGAAGCAGGCGATTGATGCACGAAACGGCAGCGGCGCTGCCGCCTTCATCGATTTCAGAAAAGTTGTACAAAATGCCGGCTACGAGATGGTGCAGAATCAGAATAGCGCGTCGGCGGCTAGTACCGATGCGTCTAACATCATCGCCCAATTCGTCGGCAAGGGTGCGGTTGACCTGTTTTCAGGACCGATGGCGGCGCTGCTTGAGCAATGGGCCGTCCAGCAAGTCAACGACGGTGCAAAGCAGCTCCAGATGCCGGCTGCCGCGGTAGCGGGCGCAACTCTGCTGCTGCATCACAGCGACGATACGGCATATACGCAGTGGACGGATCATAAGGGCCAGGTATGGGAGGTGCGGATGGAACGCGAACCTGGTGGGTGGAAGATCGTCCAGGTCAAAAACGTCGCTCAATTGTTGGAAAAACTGAAAAATCAGCAACCGAACCAATTCGCCAATCCGTCGCCATGACAAGTCGACGGTAGCCGGAAACGGGTAACCGATACTCATCCATTACATCGCGGCCGTACTCCCCACTGACCATCTTGCGTTTATAGAGGCGGCCGGTAGACTCGGTGTGTGGCGCGGCCGCGAGGCAAACTGGCTCGGCCGCGTTTTTTACTACCTGAGGTATGTTGAACGCATTCCACGGGCTCGTTTCAGTGTTTGCTTCCACCTAATACGATGCGACGGCAAGATTTGCGCAATATTGCGATAGTCGCACATGTCGACCACGGCAAGACGACCCTGGTGGATGCATTGCTGCGACAATCCGGGATCTTTCGAGCTAATGAGCAGGTAGTTGAACGCGTAATGGATTCGTTCGCGCTCGAGCGCGAACGCGGCATCACTATTGTCGCGAAGAACACCTCAATCGTGTGGCAAGGGGTCCGGATTAATATTGTTGATACCCCCGGTCATTCCGATTTTGGCGGAGAGGTCGAACGCACACTTTCCATGGTTGATGGCATCCTGCTGCTCGTCGATGCGTGCGAAGGGCCGCTGCCGCAAACGCGCTTCGTCCTGAAAAAAGCGCTCGAAGCTCGCCTGCCAGCGGTGGTCTGTATCAACAAAATAGACCGCGCCGACGCGCGTCCCGCCGAGGTGCTCGACAAAATCTACGACCTGTTTATCGACCTCGATGCAAACGAAGAGCAACTTGACTTCCCGGTGCTCTACACCAACGCGCGTACCGGCACCGCGGCCTCACAGCTTGCAAACGACGGAACTGACTTGAGCCCGCTCTTCGAGGCTATCGTCGCGCAGCTGCCAGGTCCGGAGGTGGCCCCCGAAGCTTCCCCCCGCTTCCAGGTGAATAATCTTGATTACGATGATTATGTCGGCCGCTTGGCCCTTGGCCGGGTTATAGCCGGGACGCTAGTCGCAGGTGAGAGCTACTCGCTATGTCACGAGACCGGCCGCACCGTTTGCAAGGTTGCGCGAATTTATGGATGGGAGGGGCTGAAGCGGGTTGAGCGCGAAACTGCCCAGGCGGGCGATATCGTTACAATCGCGGGTGTAGAGGATATCGCCATTGGCGACACGATCGCCGACCTGGAAAATCCTGAGCCCTTGCCTCCCATCCACATCGACGAGCCGACCGTCGGGATGACGTTTTCGATCAACAATTCCCCGTGGGCGGGACGCGAGGGTAGTTTTGTAACGTCGCGCAAGCTCGGCGAGCGTCTCGAGTTCGAAGCACGGCGCAACGTTAGTGTACGGGTCGAACAACTCAGTCCTGACGCATGGCGAGTGATGGGACGCGGCGAATTGCAACTGGCAGTTATCCTGGAAACGATGCGGCGAGAAGGTTACGAGCTGCAGGTCTCCAAGCCGACGGCACTCACCCGGCAGGCCGAGGGCGGAATTCAGGAGCCCATGGAGTTTCTGGTGGTCGATGTACCCGAAGAGTTCATCGGTACAGTCACCCAGCTGTTGTCGGCGCGCAAGGCGAAAATGCGCACCATCGAGACCTGCTCACGGGGGCGTGTGCGGCTCGAGTACGACGTCCCGGCGCGGGGCCTGATTGGCTTCCGAGGCAGATTTCTCACCGAGACACGTGGGCTCGGCGTAATTCACGCAATCTTCAACGGGTACGCGCCATGGTGCGGCACCATCCGATCGCGTCAGAACGGCGCAATGATCTCCGACCGCGAAGGCCTTGCGACCGGTTACGCAATCTTCCATTTGCAGGAACGTGGACGTTTTTTTGTCGAGCCGGGCCAGCCTGTCTATGAAGGAATGATTGTAGGTGAGTATTCGCGCGAGACTAATTTGCCGGTCAATATCTGTCGCGAGAAGAAGTTGACGAACATTCGTGCCGCCGGACACGATGAAGCGATTCGCCTGACACCGCCGCGTCCGATGAGTCTCGACGCGGCGCTGGAATGGATTGACGAGGAAGAACTGGTTGAGCTAACGCCCAAATCCGTGCGGATCCGCAATCGCATCCTGCAGACGGCGCTTCGCAGCAAGCATCGTGCAGCCTGGACCGACAATCTTTCGCTCCAGGTTGCCGAAAGCGATTGACCTCGCCCCGTTACTATCATGCGTTAAAGCTCACTCCAGTGGTGGTATGAAACTGCTTCGCGTGCTGGCCGGTGGGATGCTCCTTCTGCTTCTCGCCATCGGCGGGCTGTTCTGGTACGCGGTTAAGCATCAGAATCAACTTGTCAACCTGATCCTGGCGCAAGTCGAAAAGCGCACCGGTCTTTCCATCGAAACATCGGGCAGCCGGCTCGGATTGGGCACTCGGCTGGTCGTTGTGCTCGAAGATGCACGCGTCAGCTTCGCCCATCGGGAGTCCGCCCGGCTCAGCGCAGTGCGAGCAGTATTCAGTTACTGGACCCTACTCCACCGCACCGGTTTGCCGCTTCATTCACTCGTTCTCGAGCACGGAACTATCGTCGTACCCCGCGGACCACAGCAGGCGCCCGAGCCCCAATCGGCGGCCAGCCGCCTGGAAACGGTCGTGCATTATCTCGACGGCTTATCCGGGGTATCACGCCAATTTGAGTTGCTCGACATCTCCTTTTCGGACAACGATCACCGGGCCTTTGCTGAACACGTAAACCTCGTCGCTCACCGAGCACACTATCGGCATGGCAACTGGCCGTGGCTTGTCAATTTCAGCGCGGACGCCGGTCAAGGCCCCCTAACCGGGGCGCGCTTCACAGGCGACCTGGAACTTGGGGTCGATAGCACAAACCCGGGAAGTCTCGCTGCGGGAGAAGTTTTCTGCCAGCTGCCGCTGCACGAACTGAAGCTCGGTGGGTTCGTTGCTTCGGCACATCTCGACGGAAACGTGAAGCTCGCCGTTACGGTCGATGCCCAAACTACTGGTACTTTCACCATCGCAACGTCGGACCTTCACCTTCGCGGGCCTGCGCTCAAGGCTGAGCTCGCGCTCGGCGGTTTTTCGTGGCGCGGCGATTATCGTCTATCTGTAAGTCGCGCGGAGCTGTCCAACCTTGAATTACATCACCAGCAGTTGCCCATGCTGGAAGGTCGCGCGACCGTAGTAAACCCTTACGATTCCCGCCGCGCGGCTACGTTTTCGGCCGGCGGGCTCAGGGTCGAGCTTAGCGAGACGCCGAATTGGCTTAAGTGGTTCAGAAATGTACCTGAGCCGGTACTGCATTTAGCCGAACGGATTAGGTCGGGCACGCTGATGGTGAACGAGATCGCCCTCAAGAACCCTGTACAACTTGAGACGCTGAATTTGCCGGAGCTCGCCCGGGGATTGGACATCAACGCCGCCTTGACTGGCGTCAGTTATATACCCCCACCCGAGGTCAGGTTGCCGACCATTTACCAACTGGACGCCCAACTAAACTACTCCCGAAACCGGGCTCGAATTTCACAGGCCACCAGCCAAATAGGCGGCTCTTCCATCTCGGAAATGAGCTTGGATGTGAACCTGTCAAAGGCTCCTGGCAGCATCAGCTATATGCTGACAATGGCGGCCTGGCTGGATGCGGGCGAACTGTACAGCGCAGCACCCCGTTTCATCCCGCCGAGGCAGCGTACCTTGCTGCAACAACTGATTTGGGTTCATGGCCATACGCCGATTCGGCTGCAGGCCAAAGGCATAGTCGAGGGATTACGCCCGGAAATTCCCGAAGATTACTTTCTCACCGCCGGGTTAGGCGACGTCCAGTTCGAATTACATGCGATGCCGGGTGCCATTTCGTTGAACAGCGGCAGTGTCGAGCTGCAACCCGGCCTCATCTGGTTGAGGAAAGTAATCGCGGTTCCCCTCGCTCAACCCGGCAATGTTGTCGTTAACGGCCGGATCCTGCCCCAGACCAGCGTGGTTCGATTCCGCGACCTCAGCGTGGAACTGCATCAAATCGCTTCCGAGAAATGGATTGCGCTGATGGTCGATCCTCATGACATTTCCGTATCGGGACCGATTGGCGGTCGGCTCGTGCTTAACAGCAAGCCCGGGCTCAAGATCCCGACCGTCGTGGGGAAGCTGACCCTTGATCATGGCGCGGTACATCCCGGTTTCTTGCGCAACCCGATAGTCATTACCCATTCGGGCACGCTGGTGCTTGATGGCCAAGGCTTGATCCTCAACCTGCCCGCCTCGCAGCTGGAAAGTGAGCCCCTCAATTTCCGCCTCGCCGTACCGGATCTAAATCACCCGGAAGTTCGGATCGATGCGAGCGTCGCGCGTATCGATTTCGAGGTCATGCGCTTTATTCGGCTACCGTGGTCAAAGAGCACACCGCCGCAATTCTTCCCAGTGCCGGTAGCGGGCCATATAGACGCAAATGCGGGCAATTTTGACAAGCTCGCGATGGATAACATTTCAACCGATTTCTTCCATGACAGCCGGAATTGGCGAGTAGACAACTTCCGCGCGGCCGCATTCAACGGCAGCATAGCGCTGAACATTTCGGGACGGGCGCGGGACGACTGGATCAACATGAAGGGCACCATACGGCACATGGATGCCGGACCGCTATTTTTACTGTCAGACGCCCGCCGCGAGCCACCAATATTGGGCAAGTTCAGCGCCACCGGAGATTTGTGGGCCGACACCAATACGGACTTCTTCAATACTCTCGCGGGGAACGTGTCCCTCACCATGAGGGACGGCACCCTCAACCGGTTTACGCTGATGAAGCGCATCTTGAGCCTGGTAAATCTCAAAAATTATTTGACGGCCCAATTCCCTGACCCGCGCAAATCCGGGGTTCCCTTCAAAACTCTCGATGCCGACTTCCGTGGAACCAGCGGTAACTTTTATACCGATAATCTGCGACTTAACGGTCCAGTGATGGATATCACTGCCCGTGGCAATATCGATTTTGCCAACAATAGAATGGATATGGAGATTGACCTGCTGGCTTTGCAGACCGTTAACTGGCTCATCAACAACATTCCCCTGGTTGGTAAACACCTCGGCAGCGCGACCCAACATCTGGTAGGTGCCTATTTCCAGGTGCACGGACCCACTGACAATCCTGGTATCCGGCCAAAGCCGCTGACTTCGGTGGCTGAGTTTGTCTTTCGAACTCTCGCATTACCGATCAACATCATCGCCCCCAATACCATCCAGTAGGGCTAAGGCATCGGGCGAATCGAAGCGGCATGACATGCGCTCTCGCCCAACGATAATCGTCTTTACGCGCGAGCCAGTCCCCGGTTCGAGCAAGACCCGCCTGGCCGCTCGTCTGGGTGCCCGAAATGCCGCTGCATTGACAGAAGCGTTCACGCATGACGCATTAGCAAAGGCACGCGACCTCGGCCTGCCTCTGGTGATAGCTGGTACTGCGGCCGACAATCTGAATGACAATCGTTATTTTCGCTCGTTGGCTCGTCGCTTCAATGCAAGTCTGATTGACCAGCGAAGTGGAGACCTGGGCATCAGGATGGCGCACGTGCTGGCGCCATTTGCGGCCACAGGAGTGCTGCTGATCGGCACAGACACGCCTTCGTTGCCGGGCTCCGCTTTGAGACGGGCCGCATCCTTAATCAGATACAGCCAAGTCGTACTGGGACCCAGCCTCGACGGTGGTTACTACCTGGTAGGGGTACATGGCTCCGTCCCGGACATGTTCCGGGGCATCCAGTGGGGCGGCGTGCGGGTATTGCAGCAAACCCTTGCACGGCTGGCTAGAGTTGGCATTCAACCCGCAATGGCGCCGACCTGGTACGACGTCGACCGCTGGGACGACCTGATACTGCTGGCGGAGCATCTGTATCGGCTTGCTCAGCGCCGGGCACTTCCGTGCCGGGAAACTGCAAAGGTGTTGATTCAGCTTGGCCTGTTGCAGATGCGCCGGTAGAGTACCGTGAAGAGAGGCTTTGATGGATGCGGCGGCGCGCAAGTTCAGCATTACCTTTGTGATGGCGGCCAACGAAGATGGCGCGGGCCGCATTGCGCAGGCACTGGTCGAGGAAAAGCTCGCGGCCTGCGTCAATATTGTAGGTCCGGTACGCTCCATCTATCGGTGGCGTGGAGCAATCGAGCAGGCCAGCGAATACATGCTGATCATCAAGACGGCCGTGCGCCATTTTGCCAAGCTCGAGCGTAGAGTCCGCGAGCTCCACAGCTACGAAGTCCCAGAAATTGTCGCGATGACGATTGCGGCTGGCTCGAAGCCCTATCTTTCATGGTTGGCTCAGTCGACCAGACTGGCGATACGGTCGCCCTCCGGGCGGCCCCGGCGCCGAAACGTTCGCCTCTGATGGCTGGCGCGATTCTCAAGCACAAAGCGCCGATCCGGTCACTCTCAGGGCAGCCAACGTTGAAGCCAGGCTGGATGCAGCTACTCGCCTAGCCGGAAGGGCTTCAGTTCACCCCTCACCGAACGTTGAATTAATGAAAAAAATGTTTCGCGCAGCGATTGAACGAATGGCGCCCTATACTCCAGGCGAGCAACCCGCACCCGGCCAGCGCCTGATAAAATTGAATACGAACGAAAATCCGTACCCGCCATCGCCGCAGGTGCGCACCGCGATAGTCAAGGCTGCTGGGGCATCGCTGCGTCTGTATCCGCCTCCCCGCGCGGATGCATTGGTGAATGCGGCCGCCCGCGTTTACCGAATCTCCCGCGACATGATCCTGGCCGGCAACGGTTCTGACGAATTGCTCGCAATGCTGTTTCGGGCAACGTTGGCCCGCGGGGATAAGGTCGCCTATGCATTGCCTACCTATTCGCTATACGACACGCTTGCCGCGATTCAGGAGGCAAGCGTTGCTGCCGTTCCACTCGGAGCCGGATTTACCCAGCCTCTGGAAGCACTCGCGGGGCAGCGAGCGGCGTTGACGATTGTTTGTAACCCCAATTCGCCCTGCGGATCCCTGGCCGCACCTGCCGCACTGGACAAGCTGGCGCGTCAACTCCAAGGCCGCCTCCTGGTGATAGACGAGGCATATGTCGACTTCGCCGCAAGCCATTCATTGCCGCTACTCAAACGCCACCAAAACGTGGTCGTGCTACGCAGTTTCTCGAAATCGTTTTCACTGGCAGGACTGCGCGTCGGACTCTGTTTTGCGCAACGGCCAGTGATCGAGCAACTCTTGAAAGTCAAAGATTCATATAATTTGAACCGTCTGGCCGTCACGGCAGCTGCCGCCGCGCTGGAGGACATTGGCTGGATGCGGCGCAATGTCGAGCGCATCAAAGTGGTACGCGCGACCACCGAAAGCAGACTGCGTCAGATGGGTTTCGAAGTTCCGCCCTCGCAGGCGAACTTCGTGCTGGCCCGGATCCAGGGACAAGATATGGGCGCTGTTGCAGGAGGATTAAGGCGGCGAGGAATCCTGGTGCGGCACTTTCCTAAATCTGTTTTTCGCGACGCTCTGCGCATTTCCATCGGCACTCCGGCGGAGATGGCGGTGCTGTTTAGAACGCTTGAAGGATTAATACGACCCATGGCCGGAATCGACGGAAATATTGCGATGGCAGGGAGAGTTCGCAACCGAGTTCGACAACGCCAGCCTCCCAGGGACCCTGGCTTGGCCCGCCGGGCGGGTCGGGCAAGAGACGCGCTTTCCAAAACAATAAAGGCAAATGAGCCGCTTAAGCCGTCTGTTTGAAAGCTTTCGTCCAGCGGCATCGAAGCGCGAGCCTGCCGGCCACAGTGCCATTCGCTGGATTGTCATGGGTCTCGGCAACCCTGGCGAACAGTATCGCCGTTCGCGGCATAATCTCGGCTTCATGACGGCGCGACGCTTTGCTGCGCGCTTTAATTGCGATTTGAGCCGGCGTAAGTTCAACAGCTTCTTCGCCGAAGCGCCCACGGAAGCGGGCAACGTGATCGTGACTATGCCGCAGACCTTTTATAACCGCAGCGGCGAGTGCGCCACCGCGATGCTTGGCTATTACAAGGTTCCGCCGGCGCGCCTCATAGTGATTCATGATGAAATGGACCTTCCCGAGCGCCAGCTTCGCCTCAAATGCGGCGGTGGTGATGCAGGTAACAGGGGTGTGCGATCGATTACAGAAGCGCTCGGTACTCCGGATTTCATCAGGATACGAATCGGCATCGCTCATCCGGGTGCAAGCCAGGGCAGTATTGACTATCTGCTTCAGCCGCTCACAGATGACGAACTGCGGCTGCTGGAGCCGGTGTTCGAGCGAGCGGGAGATGCAGTGTTGAGTATCATCAGCGATGGTCTCGAGCGCGCCCGCAGTATCTATAATCAGCGCGTCTGACGTTTTTCGATTGACATTCCGGCCCCGCTTGATCTTGGCTAGAGCCGCTCCGTCTGGATTTAAGTCGCGGCAGCAACCGGTGAAGATTTTCGTCTCACAGCTCACTCTAACGCTCGTTGCTATGTCGAGTCATGAGGGAATAGATGCAAGCCCAACACAGCATCTCTGAAGAAGTGCGGAGATGGTTCCGCCATCATGTTGCGCCGCGCAGGCACAGCGTCCTACTGGTGGCCATTATAGTTGCATTCGCTACGCGCCCACTGGTCGGCGATACCGGAGCCACCTCTGCCATGTTTGCTGTCGCTATGGTGCTGGTACTGCTCGTCGCGCTTTACAACATCAACGTCGATGAGATGGTCGGCGAAAGGGGTCGACTGTTGACCCAAAGCAGACGGAGGCGCCGGTTTGGCTGGCTGCTCGCCGCTGCAGCACTACTGACTCGCCTTTTACTAATGTTTGACGTGCATAATAGGACAGTCAATCTGGCGGGTTCAATTTGCTGGCTGCTGTTCCTGCTGTTCGTAACGTTGAGCGAGTTACGCGCGGTTCTAAAGCAGCGAGAGGTTACGAGTGAAACCATCTGCATGGCTGTCTCGGTTTATCTGTTGCTCGGCTTCACGTGGGCACTGCTGTACAGCGTCATGATTCAGCTGCACCCGGACTCGTTCGGAGGCATTATAGCGACGACTGCCGGCCATCCAGTCGAATCTGTACATCTGTTTTCGATTCTCGGCTACTTCAGCCTGACGACCCTCTCTACCATCGGATTTGGAGACATAACTCCTCTGACTCTGCAAGCTCGCTATGCCGCAGTGGCCGAAGGCATCACCGGACAATTCTATATGGCGATCCTGGTCGCGCGATTGGTGGGGTTACAAATGAGCCAATCGGCCGGTCCGCACGTGGAAGTTGAAAGCCGCGTCGCTGCTGATTGAGTGGCTTGAAGCCGGTTGCCAAAGCCCAAATTCAGACCGATTGGAATTTTCTCTCGAATCCGGCCAGTCTCCCAAGAGTAATAATGCTCTGCTAGTGTGGTGAACTCGAAATCCGCGCAACAAATCATCTCTTTTAAAGTCGCAGCGATCTGTCATTCCCGTGCGTCTGTTTTGTCTGGCGCGCGAGGAATCCCGAAACGTAAGATGAGAACGCGGGACGCTTCGCGGCAGCCGTGCGCGGGATGACAAACGAAGTTATATCTCGCAATTTTTAAGTAGCGAACTTCAAACTCCGGACACTAGGCTCGTATAACCACCACGCATTGTGCAGAGGAGTGCCGTGAATTTGTATCAGGCCGGGTCAACCTGCATCTTCGAGAAAGATTTGGGCAATTCGCTCTCCATCATCCGCTGTACTCGCCTCGCTATTCTGCGTGCGTGCTCAGCCCCTGCTAAGGTGAGTGGTAATCAGTCTCTGCGAGGCACACGTCACCGCACACCATGAACAAAGATCGTTAATCAACTTCTTCGGCAAATTAATCGGCACTGAGCACCACGCCGGTCAGCCTCCGGAAGTGATCTTCTCCTGATATAGGACGATTTCTACCCGGCGGTTGCTTCGCCGCCCGCGCGATGTGCTGTTATCGGCG
>JAMXLL010000154.1 GCA_024281015.1 Candidatus Binataceae bacterium | reverse complement strand
TCTCCATTGCGAGAACCGCCATCAATTAAGCCGCAAAACAACGGAGAACGCTGCCGAGCTTAATTGGGATGATGAGCGCTGCCGGCTGTTCGAAGCCATCGACTCGCTGCTAATACTTGACAGCCCGTCGACAACCAGCAGCGGCGAATTGCGGCCGGTGACGCAAATCAATCACAAATCGCAAGCGGGAGGGCAATCTTGCGACACGGCAAAACCTTAGTAGTGGGAGTGGGTGAAGTCGGTGGGGCTCTGGCAGAGGTGCTGGAACGCACTCAATCAGGACTGCTTCGGCATGATATTGAGCGCCGCGATTTTCCCGATCCCATCGGGGTGATGCATATATGCATCCCTTACCAGTCACGCCAGCAATTCGAACCCGCCGCACTCGAGTACATTCAACGTTTTCGGCCACACCTTACGATAATCAACAGTACGGTAGTGCCTGGCACCACCCGCCGCATTGCGAAGCTTAGCGGGGCACGGCTCGCTTACAGTCCGATACGGGGTAAGCACGCGCGGATGACGCAGGACTTGTTAAGGTACAATAAGTTTGTCGCGGCCGAGAATAATGATGTCGCCTCGGAAGCCGAGGAGCATTTTCGTGCGGCCGGGATGAACACACGGCGGGTGGCCCTGCCTGAGACCCTTGAACTGGCCAAACTCGCCGAAACCACCTATTTCGGCGTCCAGATTGCGTTCGCTCAGGAGCTAAATCGGTTCGCCGAGCAGCTACAGGGTGATTATGCCCAAGCGATCGATTTCTTTGAAGAAATTGATTTCCTGCCCCGCACTCGGTATTACCCCGGGTTTATCGGCGGCCACTGTGTCATTCCAAATATCAACTTGCTCAAGGAAGTGGTTAGCTCGCCGCTGCTCGAAGCAGTGCTCGACTCCAACCAGCGGCGCGCGGACGAGCTAGAGGCCGAAAAAAATCCGGCTCCCCGAACAGCAACAAGAACCGTTCACCGGTGAAACAAGATGCCGGCATATCAGTGAAACGACCCCTCGCTGGTCTTGTTGCCCCGACAGCGCAGCCAGCTCTTACGAACGGCAGGACGCTTTGACGGTAATTTCAATTTCATTCCGGGCGGGAGTCGTGCGTCGAGAACTACTGAGTAGTGCGAATCCCGCAATTGCAGAACTCTTGAGGGCTTAATTCTGACTGGTCATATTTCTGCTATTAGCTAAATCGCAGGAATAGCGAATGAAAGACCAAAAAAGGTTGCAAGATTGTGCCTTAGGAGTATACTGAACGTGCGCGGGCGTAATTCAGCGGTAGAATGCCAGCTTCCCAAGCTGGAAATCGTCGGTTCGATTCCGGCCGCCCGCTCCAAACTTTTAGATCATTGCAGGTACGATCTTCCACCTCGGGACCCAGGTACACTCATGCAGGGGTGGGATTGAGACGCACCTGAGTATAACGTCGATAGACCAGGATTTAGAACCTTCAATGGGAGTAAACTGAGATCGGAGTTGCCAAGAACTGATTGGCTAAATCTTTGATCAGCACAAGCAAGGGATGGTTCGCTCTCATTCGAATACCAGTAATGGCCGGAGACAATAACGAGAGTTCACTTCCGAACCGGTGATTAGCAAATGCTGCAAGAGGCAAGTACATATCCAGTTGACAATCAGATGGCCGCTCTGCCGTCAGGGCAACACGACATGCTAGGGGACATCAGGCCCGGCCGGGAATTTCGCTCTTTATCGACGGAATCGAGTTGGTTTCCGCAATTTTTCGCAGTCGGTCCTGCCCGCACTGCGTCAACCTGGCTTCATAACGTCCTCGCTCCGCATATTAATCTGCCGCAGCCGATAAAGGAAACTCGCTTCCTCGATGTTCTATACAGGCGCGGAGTACGCTGGTACCGCGTACAATTTGGCCGGCCACGAGAAAACCTGCTTTTCGGCGAAGTCGCGCCTACCTATTTCCATTCGGCCGCTGCACGAGCGCGCATTAAAAGCCTTGCGCCTCATGCGCGAATTATGTGCACGCTGCGCGATCCCGTCGAACGGCTATATTCCCTCTATCGCTATCTGCGCTACCGTGGCAGCAACAATTGGAGCTTTGAATATGCATTAACGCACAGTGAGGAAATGGTCGAATCGGCGCGATATGGATATTATGTCAAGGCGTGGATAACAGACTTCGGCCGTTCCAACGTACTCGTGACTATCTATGACGATATCGAACGAGATGCGCAGGCCTACGTCGACAGAGTTTGTGATTTCATCGAGATCCCCCGGTTCGTGCTGGATCCCTCCCAGCGGCTACGTGTAAACGGATCTGAAGAGTTGCGCGCGCCAACCAGCTATGTGCTGCTTCAAGTGCCGCGGGTGATGTCCAGAATTGCTTCGGCGTTACGCCTCAGGGCCGCCTTTAAGATTAGTAAGCATATCGGGCTGCGGCGGTTGCTTTTTGGCAAAGGTCGAAAACTGCCACCGCTAGACCCTATGACAGCAGCCGATTTGCGCAGGCAACTGACGCCGGAGATTGAGCAGGTCGAACATATTATCGGACGCGACCTGTCCGGATGGAAGGGTTAGCCGTTCTCGTCATTTTTTTCAGACGAAAGGTTCGCTATCTGTATGAGGTACTTCAGCTAGGGGGTTTCGACGGTACACTATGAGTTCTTTTGGGCACGCGATTGCTGTCTCGCCTGAGATGCCCGTTTGACTACATGGCGGAGAGACACGGAGAATCGATCTGGTTAAGGGCTGATTTGACACCGACCTGCTGGGGTGGCGCCACGTGAACGGCTCTCCAATCAAATTCCTTATTCAGCCGACCAAGCTTGGAGCGGTTGAACGCAGACTAGCAAATCTCGCTCGGGTTATGGGTGCGGAAGTGGCTGAAGTCGCCCTTCCAAAAGATGGCGAGATTGGGGATTCGTTCATTCAGCAGTTGGTTGAGACCGGGGCGCTGATCTCTAGTGCAGACGCGTTGGCAGCTTTGCTAAGCAGAAACGGGGCCGGGCCGGCTAGCCTTACCTCTCTTATCCGCCATCTGCGGGTTTTACTGATCTACGGACTGGAGCAATGTTGCGCGTCTGCAAGACTACTGTTCGGACACGACCTAATCGGCGACGCCCCCTCGCCCGTTCAAAATTCACACCATAGTTATCACTTACCTCGAAGCGGTTCCGCAGTTTCATTGCAGCTCGCCGGTATTTCGTTCGAGGCCGACAGCGAGCGCCCCGCGCGGTTAATGACCGCAATCAGCGGCGACAGAACCAGTCGGGTGATGGATCGGGATGGAATGCCCTTCCTCGCGCTGCTCCGCCGTGACAATTGCGAGCTCTTTCTCCTTGCATCGTCAGAAATAGTCGATGTCGAGGCGCCAGCAACAGGTGGCGAACTGCCGCGGGAGGCTTACCCAGCACTGCTGCCGTGGCTCCTGTTCATTCGACGCGCGGCGGGCGAGCGATGTTGGCGCAATTTCGCTCCGAAAGCCTGCCTAATTATCGACGATCCGCTGCTACGCCCCCGTTACGGCTTTCTTTGTTTCGCGGCGCTGTTGGAGTCGATGCACCGCAATGATTTCAAAACCACAATAGCGTTCATTCCCTGGAACTACACCCGAAGCGTGGCAGCCACGACGGGTCTCTTCAATCAAAACGCTGAGATGCTGTCGTTGTGCGTACATGGTTGCGATCATACTGACGCCGAATTCGGAACCGCAAACATCGAGGTGCTGAGGCAGAAAGCGCACACCGCACTAGAGCGGATGAGATTTCATGAATCTGCCACGGGAATAAAATGCGATCGCGTGATGGTCTTCCCCCAAGGGGTCTTTTCCGCTCAGAGCCTGCTCGCCCTCGAAGCAGAAGGTTATCTGGCAGCCGTCAATAGTGGAATCACGAGCATAGATCGCCCGGATCTCCCGCGAATCAGGCATCTGTTGCTGCCGGCGTCGCAAGCCTATGGCGGTGTTCCTCTCTTCAAGAGACATTATCCGGGAGATGTTCTGCCGTTTGCGCTGGATTTGTTTCTCGGCAAACAGGTCCTCATCGTGGAGCATCACACCTACTTCCGCTCCGGCTATAATGAGGCAGCAGCGTTCGTGGCGCAGCTAAGGGCTGTTGAGCCTAACCTTTGCTGGTCGTCGCTTGGCCATACACTGCGAGCCGCGGTGCAGCACAGGATCTCTGGCTCAGGTAACGAAATCCGTGCATATACAGATGAGGTGTTGTTCGAACACCCCGGCGACGGATCGGGCTACTGTAAGCTGATCAAGCTCGAAACCGACCCGGAGGCAGTTTGCGAGGTATTGGTAAACGGTTATCCGGCCGAATATCGGCTTGCTGATGACCGCGTTGAAGTAGAGTTTGAAGCGCAGGGCGAATGCCGAGTCGAGGTGCTTCGTCGGCCAGTCGCGCCCTTCAGAGCCACTGTACCGAGTTTTGCGTCGAGCGCCAAACTGGCCGCCCGGCGATACCTTTCGGAACTGAGGGATAACGCACTAGCCGGCAATGCACGTTTTTTGCCGGCATCGATCGCGCGCCAGTTCATCCGCGTTTGGCACTGAAGCAAAAGGTATGGCTGACTTCCTCGTCATTTCGGATTTTAACGTTCAGAACCTCGTCGCGATCCTGAACAAGATCGACAGCATCGATAATCTGCGCGCCGAAGCGGCGCCGTATGGTCAGGTAATGCAAACGCTCCTCGCACCGGATGCCTGGGGGTGCCACGATGCCGCGATTGTTTGGGCCTCTCCGGCATCGGTCTCGAACGCTTACCGGCTGGCAGTCGACGGGGAGCCGCTTGACGGTGACAGGCTGTTGCTGGACGTTGCGGAGTTTGCCAGTACGCTTCAGCGAATACCGCCAGAAATCCAGCATGTGTTCGTGCCAGCCTTCATTCCGATCCAGACGGGAGAGGACCGCCGTGGCGCGCTTGACATGGACCACGATTATGGAATCGCCGGCGCGCTGATGCGGATGAACCTCGAACTCCAGCGAGTGCTCCAATCAGATAAGCGCACTCGAATCTTCAACGCGGCACGCTGGATTGCCAAGGTCGGCGAGGCCGCTTATTCGACCAGACTATGGTACCTGTCGAAAACGCCATTTAGCACCGAGTTGTTTCGAGAAGCGGCCACGGACTTTGCCGCAGCTATGCGAGGCCTGAGCGGCAAGGCACGCAAGCTCTTGATCGTCGATCTGGACAATACGCTTTGGGACGGCATTGTCGGTGAGACCGGATGGCATGACCTCAAGTTGGGCGGCCATAATGCCCGGGGTGAGGCATTTCGAGACTTTCAGTCGGCACTGCTCTCGATGCGCCGTCGCGGAGTGTTGCTGGGAGTGGTGAGCAAGAACGAAGAGGCGCTAGCGCTGGAGGCGATTCGGGAAAATCCGGAGATGGTCCTAAAACTGGAGGATTTCGCCGGTTGGCGGATAAACTGGAACGACAAGGCACGAAATGTGATCGACCTAATCTCCGATCTCAACCTGGGCCGTGACGCAGCCGTTTTCATTGACGACGATCCAGCCGAGCGCGCGCGCGTACGAGAGGCAATTCCGGAAGTACTGGTGCCGGAGTGGCCAAAGAACCCATTGGACTTTCCCGCCGCGTTACGTGGTTTGAATTGTTTCGACGCCGGTTTAATTAGCGCAGAAGATCGTAACCGTACGTCGACTTATCTGGCCAATAGCCGCCGCGAAGACGAACGGCGCAGCGCTCCGTCGTTGGAAGAATGGTTGCGGAAAATGGAGTTGCGCGTGGTAGTCGAGCCGCTTACGGCAGCGAACCTCGATCGTACCGTCCAGCTCCTCAACAAGACTAACCAAATGAACTTGCGGACACGACGGCTGTCGGCCGGCGAACTGGCTGGATGGAGCAGTCGCGCATGTAACTACCTGGCGACTTTCCGGGTGACTGACAGGTTTGGCGACTACGGCCTGGTGGGCGTCGGGAGCCTGACCCTGAACCGGGCCGCGCGCACCGCCGCGATCGAAGACTTCGTGCTGAGCTGCCGCGCAATGGGGCGCCGAGTTGAAGAGACAATCTTGTGCGCACTCGCGGCCATTGGCGCTCACTTCGGCGCAACCGAACTATCGGCGCAATATCTTGCGACACCTCGTAACCTGCCTTGCCTTAAGTTTTTCGAGAGCAGCGGCATGATACGCGATGGAACGACTCAGCAATCGCTGTTTCGGCTCGCTCTCGAGCCGCTTCCTCCGGTGCCGGGTTGTGTTAGCCTAAGTGGTCTCGATAGCCTGCTGGAAGATTTGGCAGCGGGCTGCGGTCCGGCAACTGTCGAGAATCGAACAAAGCAACGGGTGTCGGCGTGAGTATCGCGGATGGCAGACGAACGTAAAAAAAAGAGAGTTCTTCGGCGCGTCTTCAATCGCATCCTTCACTTATTGGCGCGTATTCTGCCTGGTGCTACCACGCTGCGGCCCGCATTACATCGGCTGCGCGGAGTAAAGGTAGGCGCCGATGTGTTCATCGGCGACGATGTCTACCTGGAGAACGAGTACCCGGAGGCCGTTGAGATTGGCCAGGGGACTCAGATCGCATTGCGCTCGGTGATAATCGCGCATTTGCGGGGCCCTGGCCGAATCGTAATCGGCAAGGATGTCTGGATTGGCGCCTGCACGCTTATCTCCAGTGCCACCGACCGTACCCTCACTATAGGCGACGGGGCCGTGGTCGGGGCTTGCTCTGCAATTACCGCGGATGTTCCCGCCAAGGCGGTGGTCAAACCACCTGATCCGCAGCGTGTGGGGACCGCGCACCTGCCGTTGGCCAAAGCCCAGTCCTACCGCCAGTTTCTACTCGGGTTACGCCCGGACCGCAGCGGGCGCGAGGTACGCACCGAGAACGGAAGCGAGTCCCCGGAAGCGGACAGAAGTTGAGGATGTCCGTGGAAAAACCATCAGCCAAAAATATCGAAGCCGCAATCTTCTCTGCGATTGATCGCCTCACGGAGCTGCTACCACCCAACGTACAACTCGAACGCACCCGAACGGCGCCGTTGCTCGCCGAAGGCTCGTCACTCGATTCGATGGCGGTGGTGAACTTGCTGGTGTTCGTCGAGGAGGAAATTCATAGTGCGCTGGGTATCGATATCATGCTAACCGGGGTGGATAGCGAAGCCGGTGTCGATGCAGAAGCGCTCGAGACGGTAGGTACTTTGATCGATGCCCTGTGTGCGCGCGTGAGCCAGTAGTTCTCAGAACCTGGCACCATCCTCAATCTGCGCCTGCTACTTACTTGAAGTGCTTAAAGCCTCTCTCTATTGAGCGCGGCTGGCTGAAATTGGAGAAAACGACAGAAGAAATGGATGCGATGAAAACGGGGTTGCGCCAAACCGGAATTGAAGGGGGGAAGGCAAAGGCGGAAAGATCGGCCGACCTCCGGAAAACGACCAGACCACGTTGGTCGCTGCCAATGCTATTGTACGAAGCGCTGTACCAGGTGAGCGTTAAAACCAAGCTCTTCGACGACCCGATTTTTTCGCTCTATAAATACATGTTCTCCCCTAATCAGCTGATTTTCCTCACTCGATGCCTGGCCGAGACACGAGACATTCCAGGGTGCTGCGTTGAGGTGGGATGCTCGAAAGGGCGAACGACTGCGTTTCTGCGGAAATTCATGGACGAGAACGGTATTGCGAAGGATTATTACGCAATTGACACTTTCAGCGGGTTTGTTGCCGAACACGTCAACCACGAAGTCGAACACCGCGATAAGGATCGCAACCTTGCAACCTATTTCTCGTTAAACAAAAGGAAGTGGTTCGATTATTCGCTGCAAATCTCCGGCATCGAATCGGTGAGATCGGTCGAAATCGACGCGACAAAGTTCGACTTCGACCGCATCGCCCCAATCTCATTCGCCCTGCTCGATGTCGACCTTTATATACCGATGACCGATGTCCTCCCCAAGGTTTACCACAACCTCTCGACAGGTGGTGTTATCCTGGTTGATGATTGCGCGGAAGATCAAAAGTGGGACGGTTCTTTCGCAGCGTACACGGAGTTCGTTGCCCGGAATGGCTTAAAACGGGAAATCGTCCTCGAGAAGCTCGGCATAATAAGGAAATGAGGGTCGCCGCAAACGGCGAAGCCTTCAACCGACGGTATGTTACGCGAATTCCCGGAAGTCGGCACCGGCACTCAGCAGTTGTGAGCCGATAACCGCGTAAGAAAGTCCCTGACGGCTGTGAACCTACTCAGGGGTGGTCCATCGCGATGGCGGAAAGCCGGCTGACATTGCGGTTCATTATCCGCGGGGACGAGATGACGGTTCCCCGAATGTGGCCGTTTTATGACATGCTCGCCGGGCGACAGGACCTCGACTGCTCCCTTCACCTGCTCGGCAACTACCAGCACGATCCAGAGCTGATTCGCGTCCGCTCCTACGTCCAGCAACAGTTGCCGCAGAGCCGAGCGAGCGAGGAGGTTTGGGTACTCCGTGGCTGGAATACGTCACGGCTGGTCGCGGCTGGATACCTTGCGCGTCTCCGGCGAATCCCGCTCATGCTGTGGCATGAGCCGCCTGGCCGAACCTTCGAGTCCACGAGCTGGCGGGACAAGGCCCGAATTCTCATGCGAGAGATGTTGCTGCCGCCGATCTTCCAGGCTTACAGGGGGTGTGTCATGCTCGGCATCGGCGAACTGGCATCCCAGCGCTTCGCTGAACTGGCGCCGGGTAGCCGGGTTTCGCTGCTGCCATATCCTGATCACCTGGCCGACGCATTGCTTGCCGAGGCGCCGGGCGGTCAGACACGTCCCCCGCTCCATCCTCCCCGGCTTCTGTTTATGGGCGAACTCTCACGGCGTAAAGCCGTCGACGTGCTGGCTGCCGCCTGTGAGCAGTTGTGGAACGAGGGTTTGGATTTTCACATCCGTTATGTCGGGGACGGTCCCATGAAACAGTTCCTGCGCAAGCACGCCGAGCACAGTAGGGGCCGTGCTGAGGTTGTGGGCGGGGCCAGCGGCGAGGCGGTGCTCGATGCCTACCGCGTCGCTGACGGCTTCATTTTGCCCTCGCGGTGGGATGGATGGGGTTTGGTCGTCCACGAAGCACTGGCCGCCGGGCTGCCGGTAGTCGTCTCAGAGACTTGCGGGGCCAAGATGCTCTGCGACGGCTGCGGCATGGTGGTCGATCCGGGAGACGTGGCAAGCCTGGTCAAGGGACTGCGCTGGTGCATTTCGTTATCTCCGGACGAAAGACGAGCAATCGCCACGC
>JAMXLL010000153.1 GCA_024281015.1 Candidatus Binataceae bacterium | reverse complement strand
TCAAGTACATTTGGCTGTCGCGAGTAATCGAGACGATAAACTGTTCTTCCTTGCCGGGAAGTGCCGCCGCCTTCACCTTCGGCAAGCTGACTTGGACGCCCTGCTGAATAATCGGTGCCGTCACCATGAAAATAATCAGCAGCACCAGCATTACGTCGACTAGCGGAGTGACGTTTATCTGCGAGACTAGTGAGCCTCGTTGGCCCTGCTCAAATGCCATAACTTAAACGATTAACTGCACCCTTGAAGGCTGCAGGTTCAAAGTCCGCCGGCTAAATGTCATATTCAACTGATTCATTATACCAGCCCTCCGGCGGATACTTCGGTTCGCTGCTGGCGAATTTCATCAGGCGCGAGAAGACCGGCAATCCCTCGTGCGTGCCCGACTGCCGCACATAGAACCCTGGCTCCTTTCGATTGGTACGCAGTGCAGGAAAAATAGACACTCTCGCTACGAGAGGAAATGACGTTCCGCAATGTTAAGAAATTCGGAGATGAAATTGTCGATTTCGGTTGCCAGCAAGCGAACCCGAGTGGTGAGAAAGTTGTAGAACATCTGCGCTGGAATCGCCGCTACCAGCCCTACCGCGGTCGTGATAAGCGCCTCGGCAATACCCGGCGCCACCGCCTGTATGTTCGAGGTGTGGGCGGCGGAAAGGCCGAGAAAAGCCGTCATGATTCCCCACACTGTTCCGAACAAGCCGATGAACGGACAGCTCGATCCAGTTGTGGCTAGAAAGGTAATCCCCGACTCTAGTTTGGTCAGCTCGACATTCTCCTGTCGCTTCATGGCACGAGTAACATTGTCCACCCCACCCAAATCGGTCGAAAAGCCGCCTTCGGCACCTACTACCTGGCGCTTGGCACGGGTGAGCTGGAGCAATTCCTGGTAGCCGGCGCGAAACACCTGGGCGATAGGACTATGCTTGAGGCCAACTCCGGCCGAGTGAATAGCCGCGAGATTCTTCGATTCCCAGAAGATTCCGAGAAAACGCTCGGATTGACTGCGGGCGCGTGAGATCTGAACGAATTTGTGGAAGATTATGCCCCAACTACCAACAGAGAAAACGATGAGCAACACCAGGACCGCCTGGACCACCGGCCCTGTACCGAGCAGCATATCGACCACCCCAAGCCCGCCCGCACTGCTCAATTACCCACTCCACTTAACAGGATTGCTTGCCTGAAATGCCACGCTATTATCGGTGTCGAATTCGAGTGAGTCAATTTATGCCAAGTTTCCCGCCTCCGGTGGCGCTCCGCTAGCGCTGCGGGGGAAACGTGCCGCATAGCCCACCGAGCAGGCGAGCAATTCGTCGCGTCGCGGTCGTACCTTTATGTTCCTCATTTTGGTCAATCATTATTGCGACTGCAACGTCCCCTGATTGTCAGCGCTGCTGACCTATAGTCAGGGATCGGCGGCTCCCCTGAACCCGGCCCGTCTGCAACGCCTAACACTCCGTTCTAGCCCGACTAGTGAAGTCGGCGTAGCGTCCCGATAGCATCATGCCACAATTATGCTAGCCTAAAGGGCAAACATCTTCCCGAAAGCGGCAGTTATCGACGTGCAAGTTGCGGGTCATCACTACGCGTTCGATCAGGCGAATTCGAGTGCGTATGCGGCCACCGCCCAGTTATCGGGATACGAGGAGGATCTATCGTGGCGACCAGGATCGCGATTAACGGCTTTGGCCGGATCGGCCGCATGTTCTTGAGGGCGGCGTTACACCAAAAAGATCTGGAGGTGGTCGCTGTCAACGACATTACCGATGCCCCTACTCTGGCTCATCTACTTAAATACGACTCCGTGCATGGAGTACTGCCGCAGGCTATTAAGGCCGAAGGCGACCAGATCATGCTCGATGGGCATGCGTTCAAGGTCTTGGCCGAACGCGATCCGTCCAAGCTTCCCTGGAAGCAACTGGGGGTTCAGGTCGTCGTTGAATCGACCGGACTCTTTACCGCACGTGATAAGGCTGCGATGCATCTTAGTGCGGGCGCGCGAAAAGTCGTGATAAGTGCGCCGGCCGAGGGCGCCGACATTACCGTTTGCCTGGGCGTGAATCAAAACGCATACGAGCCGAAGAAGCACGACGTAATCTCGAACGCTTCCTGCACGACCAATTGTCTCGCCCCAATTGCCAAGGTCCTGCATGAAAGCTTCGGCATCGTGCACGGCCTGATGACGACGGTTCATGCATATACTCAGGACCAAATGCTGCAGGATGGCCCACATAAGGACCTGCGCCGGGCTCGTGCCGCCGGGATCTCGATGGTGCCCACCTCGACCGGTGCAGCCAAAGCAATCGGCCTGGTGCTGCCCGCCCTCAATGGCAAGCTCGACGGGATCGCGGTTCGCGTTCCAACCAGCAATGTCTCGGTGGTTGATCTCACCGCGACAGTTGAGCGTCAATGTGACGAAAAATCGGTCAATGCCGCGATGAAGAAGGCGGCTGATGGCGAACTTAAAGGGATCCTTCAGTACAGCGACGAGCCGCTGGTATCGGTCGACTTCAACGATAATCCCCATTCATCGATCTATGATGCACCTTTGACCAAAGTGATCGATCACAAACTGGTAAAGGTGTTCTCCTGGTACGACAACGAATGGGGCTACTCGAATCGGCTGGCCGACGTAACCGCCTATGTCGCTGCACGGCTGTAACCAGAGCGGTTCGCCACAACTGTCGCTGCGGAAATGGTGAGCGTCAATGCCTGCAATCCCCGTGAGCCAGATTTCACTCGAGGGCAAGAAAGCTCTGGTCCGCTGTGATTTCAATGTTCCGGTGAATCACGGGCAGATTACGGATGCCTCCCGCATCGACGCCAGCCTCAATACAATTCGCCACATCCTTAGCCACGGTGGTGCCGCAGTATTGTGCTCTCACCTGGGGCGGCCCAAAGAACGCACGCCCGAGCTGAGTCTCAAGCCGGTAGCCGAATATCTCAGCACGGTGCTCGGCAAACGGGTGGCGCTCGCGCCGGACTGCATCGGTGAGTTCAGTGGGCGTATGGTGAGGGACCTCTCAATGGGAGAGGCGTTGCTGCTGGAAAATTTACGCTTTCACCCCGAGGAAGAAGCGAACGACCGTGATTTCTCCCATGAGTTGGCCCGGGGAAAGCAGGTCTACGTCAATGATGCGTTCGGCACAGCCCATCGCGCGCACGCGTCAACCGTGGGCGTGACCCAATTCCTGCGTGAACGCGCCGCCGGTTTTCTGATGGTGCGTGAACTGGAGGCGCTCCGGGCCGTCACTGAACATCCGGCTCATCCATACGTTCTGATTCTGGGTGGTGCCAAGGTTTCGGACAAAATCGGTGTAATCAAAGCGATGCTGACCAGGGTCAACTTGATCCTTATCGGCGGCGCGATGGCCTACACGTTTATGAAGGCTCGCGGATTTGCGGTGGGCAAATCACGTATCGAAGAAGACAAGGTCGATCTTGCGCGTGAACTGTTTGCTATTGCCGCGCAGCGTCATGTGCCGTTTGTGTTACCGGTTGACCACGTGGTTGCAGCGAGTGCAGCCGACGACGCCAGCGTTCAGACCGTAAGCAATATACCGGGTGATAAAATGGGGCTCGATATCGGTCCCCGCACGGTGGTCGAATTCATCCAGCACCTGGCGAGCGCACGTACTATAGTGTGGAATGGCCCGTTGGGTTTTTTTGAAATTCCCGCGTTCGCCGAGGGGACGTTCAAGGTCGGAGAGGCGGTAGCGAATCTGAGCGGCGTAAGCACTCTAATAGGGGGTGGCGATACCGCGGCAGCGTTTGTCAACCAGCCATGGGCCAGTAAGTTCACGCACATTTCGACTGGTGGTGGCGCCACGCTCGAATACCTCGAGGGAGTTGAGCTTCCCGGGGTTAAGGCTTTGGAAGTCGCGTAGGTCCAGGATTTTGCTCGCTGACTTGTCATAGCGTGCAATCTGCTATGTGCACGGTGCAGCTTGCGCCTGCGCGTTAGGAGCAGGCGACGGAATACAACCGCTGCGGTAATACGATGCGCAAAAAACTCTTTGCTGGAAACTGGAAAATGAATCTTATGCCGGCAGAGGGCCGTGCCTTGATCGCCGCGCTTCGAGCTGAGCTTGATCCGGCTACCCCATCGCTGATGCGCGACCGCGAGGTGATGGTGGCACCGCCATACGTAACGCTTCCGGCAGTGTCGCAAGCGCTAGCTGGCTCGTCCTTCCTGCTCGGAGCACAGAATGTCCATTTTGAAAGCAAAGGGGCTTTTACAGGGGAGATTTCACCGCCGATGCTGAAGGCGTTCGGCGTCACCCACGTCATCGTCGGCCATTCGGAACGCCGTCACATCTTTGGGGAAGCTGACCAGTTGGTGGCCAAGCGTCTCGCCGGTGCAATCACCAACCAGATGACGCCGATTCTCTGCGTCGGCGAAAGCCTGGAACAGCGCGACCGCGGCGACACCATGCGTGTGGTACTTGGCCAACTTCAAGCGGGCCTCGCCGAGGCGCCAGCGGAGAAGTCGGCACACTTGGTGGTAGCCTATGAGCCGGTTTGGGCAATAGGCACCGGACGCAATGCCACGCCGCAGCAGGCGCAAGAAGTTCATGCGGCTATTCGTGTGGCGCTCCGCGATCATTTTGGAAACGAAAAGGCCGAACAAATCCGTATTCTTTATGGCGGGAGCGTTACACCCGATAATATCGATTCGCTGATGAGGGAGCCTGATATTGACGGGGCTCTGGTTGGGGGGGCAAGCTTAAAGGCCGAATCGTTCGTTCGTATAGTGCGTGCGGGCGTAGCTTGAGGAAATCCGCCATGCAACGATGGAGCCTGCAAACACGGTGGAGGCCCCAATGACGGGACTTGGAAGCCTTCGTCACAAGCAATGATCACCGCAGTCATCGCTATTCATATCATCGTTTGTATCACAATGGTGATTGTTGTTTTGCTGCAGCAAGGCAAAGGAGCCGACGTTGGCGCGGTTTTCGGCGGGTCGAGCTCTACTGTCTTCGGAGCAAGCGGTGCTGGTAATTTTTTGACTAAAATCACCTGGGCATGCGCTGTGCTCTTTTTTTCGACCTCTATTTTTTTGGCATACGCATCGACGAGGCGGGTAACCGGCAGCATTTTTGAGGGACGCCCCACCTTGCCCTCGCAAAGTGTCTCGCCGGCCAAGACCGCTCCGAGGTCCGGTTCGCATCCTTCCGGGCCCAGCAAAGAGAAGCCCGTAAAGAGCACACCCCTTGGGGGACATTGATCGGCATTGAGCGCGGGTGGTGGAACAGGCAGACACGCGAGTTTGAGGGGCTCGTGGTAGAAATACCGTGCGGGTTCAAGTCCCGCCCCGCGCACCAACTTTAAACCCCAGATGCATCCGGCGAAGCTCAGATTGTGCGAAATCCTTAGACGGACCTCATTTCAATCACGCGATGAACCGGTGTTTCGCCTGGCTTCGGGCAAGATGAGCCGGTACTACGTAGATTGCAAACAGGGGCTTTCGGATCCTGAGGCGCGCGAATTGATCGGCGACCTGATTCTCGAACGGCTGCAAGGGATGCCTCTCGATGCGGTTGGCGGGATGGAGTTGGGCGCCTATCCCATTGCGACATCAATATCAGATGCAATCTTTCGGGCGACCAGAACGAAGGTCAGGGCGTTCGTGGTTCGCAAGGAGTCCAAACATCACGGCATCCAAAGTCTAATTGCGGGCGACGTGAAATCAGGCGATAAGGCGTTAATAGTCGAGGACGTAGTGACGGCCGGAACTTCCACGATAAAGGCCATCATGGGCGCACGGCAGGCGGGACTGATTGTGGAGCACGTCATCGCTCTCATCGACCGTGAGGAGGAAGACGGCCGAAAAAACCTCGAGAGGCAAGGCGTGACCTTCGACGCGTTATTTACTCTTTCCGAGCTGCAGCGCGATGCCCGCAAAATCGATCCGTAATCCATAGGCAAACTCCCGTCTTTTGAATTCCTGCTGGACCGCTGCCTGGCAAAAATGAGCCTTGCCGGCACTTTTCCGCCCTGCGCTGGCCATTTACGCTCGAAGTCGTCGCCTGTTCTCACCGCAAGCTAATTCAGCGAAGCCAGTCTAAATGTTTCGATTAGGTGCTTGCGGGCAACGCGATGGGACTGGCACAGTTTACCGGACAAAACCACTGGTCGACCGGAGTTCAAGAAATGGCAGTCACTGATGAATCGCGCTCGCGCGCCCGCAAAATTCCCAAGGGTCATCTGTACGACGATTTCGAAGTCGGCCAGGTCTTTCCACATCATTGGGGACGTACACTGAACGAAGGGGATAACTCCCTCTTCACAACGCTGACGCTCAGCTTCAATCCGCTCTACTTCAATGCCGTATACGCCCGCGGGCATGGTCATCCTGGAATCGTTATCAATCCGATGCTGGTTTTTCTGACAGTTTTCGGGCTTTCGGTTGAAGACCTCAGTGAAGCGGGCGGCCTTTTCCTGGGCGTCGATCAGTTAACCTTCCATCGGAGGGTCTACGCCGGGGAAACGCTGGTTGCGCGCAGCACTGTACTTGAGAAGCGCGAATCCCAGAGCCGTCCCGGCAGTGGAATCGTGACCTGGCATACTGAAGGGTTTCTGCTCGACCCGGCGCGGGGGAATTCCGATCAGCCAGTGGTCGACTTTCGGCGCTCCAATTTGGTTCCCAAAAGGAATGCGCCATCCGAGTGACTGAACGCAACAACATACCCGTGAGATGGGTAAACCACGCCCTGGCCATCCAATAGCCATAAACGTTATCGAGGACCCTATGAGCTACTTGACCGAAGAGCGCAAGATGATCCAGCAAACCGCCAGGGATTTCGCGGTAAACGAGGTCCTCCCAATCGCCAATAAGCTTGATTCCACCGAAGGCGAGATCCCAATGGAACTGCGGGCCAAGATGGCAAATCTGGGCTACTTCGGAATCCTGATTCCGGAGGAGTACGGAGGGTTGGGACTAGGTGTATTCGAATACGCCCTTGTCACCGAAGAACTGGCGCGGGGCTGGATGAGTGTCGCCAGCATCATAGCGCGCGGCAACGGGCTGTGGGGCGGGATCAACGACGAACAACGCAAATCCTATTTTCCACGAATGGCTCGCGGCGAATTTCTCGGCGCATTTTCTCTGTCCGAACCCGACGCTGGCTCCGATCTGTCCAACGTTTCATGCCGAGCCGTGCGTGAGGGCGATGAATGGGTAATCAATGGGACGAAGACCTGGTGCACATTTGCTGACGGAGCCGATTTTATCCAATTGTTCGCCCGCACTTCGATGCCCGACGAAAATCGCCGTCACGTTGGAATTAGCCAGTTCATGATTGAAAAGGAGCGGGGCAAGCTACCGCCTGGAGTGAGTGGTGCACCGATTCGCAAAATCGGTTATTTCGGTTGGAAGACCTGGGAATTACATTTCGACAACTGCCGAATTCCGGCGGCCGCCCTGATGGGCCAGGAGGGACGCGGCTTCTATGCCATGATGTCCGGTCTCGAAACGGCTCGAGTCCATACTGCGGCACGAGCCATCGGTTTAGCGCGAGGCGCCCTCGAAGACTCAATCACGTATTCACAGCGGCGTGTGCAATTTAAGCGGCCCATTGCCGAATTCCAATATACACGCTTCAAGCTCGCCGAGATGGCGGCGAATATTGAGGCTGCGCGCCAATTGATGTACTACGTTGCCGACGAGATTGATAGTAAAAGGCGGTGCGACAAGGAAGCCTCGATGGTGAAGTTCTTCGCATCGGAAATGGCTGAACGGGTGACCAGCGATGCACTACAACTGCATGGCGGGTATGGTTACACGCGCGACTTGCCAATCGAGCGTTACTGGCGTGACGCCCGGCTCACCAAGATTTTCGAGGGAACCTCGCAGATTCAGCTTCGCATCATTTCCGATCGCCTGCTGGGAGGAGGAGAATGACCACCGATTTTTCCACGCTGACAGGCAAGGGCAACTTCTTCGAGGATTTTACTATCGGCGATGTCTTTGAGCATGCACGAGGCAAAACGGTAGAAGCTCTCGAAAACGTATTGATTACCAACCTGGTACTGAATACTGCGCAGGCCCATTTTAATGAAGACCTGGCGCAATCACTCGAACAGAGGCATCGAATAACTTTCGGCGGGGTAACGGCATCTATCGTTATAGGCCTGGCGATGCAGGATACCGGTGAGAATGCGATCGAGGAAGTCGGTCTCGATCAAGTGCGATTCCGGGTGCCGGTGCTGCATGGCGATACGCTGTATGCTTTCACTGAAGTCGTCGAAAAAGACGAGCAGCCGGTTGATACGCGCGGCCACCAACAGGTTGGTCTGGTCCATTTTCGCCATTGGGGCGTGAACCAACGGGGTGAAACGGTCTTTGAAGGCGAACGGCGCGTGCTGGTAAAAAAGCGCGCGTTCAGCGCTGCAGGACTGGAATCAGCCGAGCAAGCCGCTTCAACCGAATCAGCCCCGACCCGAATTCGGCGGCGGACGCCACGGAAGACCATACCTGCTGCTGGCGCCAAGGCACGAATCGCTAAACGCGCCCGGACGAAAAGCGCCGTAGTGGCGAAGCCGCCGAAGCGGTCCGCCACCAAGCCGCGCCGCCACCGTCGTTAGTAGCCGGAAATTGATGGATGTCGGTCAGCGATCCACTTTAATGGGACTCAGGGCTGCAGCTGCTTCTCGACAGCAGCTCCGCCAGCCCCGCGAATTACCTCTGGACGCGGGGCGCCGAGTTTGCGCAGCACGGTTTCCATTTCGAAATTTTCAATGATATCGCCAGGTTTGATATCACCGAAATTCTCCAGACCGATACCACATTCGTAGCCAGCCTGGACCTCGCGCGCGTCATCTTTGAACCGCCTTAGGGAGCCGATACGCCCTTCCCACACTACGCGCCCATCGCGAACAAGCCGCGCGCGGGAACTTCGCAGCATCCGTCCGTCCAGCACCATCGCTCCGCCGATCGTACTGCCCTGAACCACAAAAGTCTTGCGGACCTCCGCTCGGCCGAGCGCTTTCTCCCGGTAGGTCGGGGCCAGCAGACCTTCCATCGCCTCACGAACATCATTGATGGCCTCATAGATGATCGTGTAGAGGCGGATGTCGACCCCTTCTTTTTCAGCCAATTGAGCTGCTTTTTGCTCGGGCCGCACGTTGAAGCCGATAACAATCGCTCCCGAGGCTGAAGCCAGGCTGACGTCGGTCTCGGAAATCGCCCCGACCGACTTGTGAATCAGTTCCAGTTTGACTTCGCTGGTCGAGAGGCGCTGGAGCGAATCTGCCAGCGCTTCTACCGAACCGTTCACGTCGCCTTTGATGATAACTCGCAGTTCTTTGACCTCGCCCGCCGCCATACGCTCGCTTAATTCTTCCAACGAAACGCGGCTGGTCTTTTGCAGAACACCCTCGCGGATTTTCGAATGGCGGAATTCAGCTACCTGGCGTGCTTTGGCTTCCTCGGCGACGCCGATAAACGCAGTGCCGGGTTCAGGCACGGTCGACAGGCCAAAAATCTCCACAGGTGTGGAAGGGCCCGCTTCAGTGACACGCTGTCCGAGATGGTTAAGCATCGCGCGCACACGGCCGTAGCTGGTGCCGCAGACAAAAGGATCTCCGGAATGCAACGTACCTTCCTGAATCAATACCGTCGCCACAGGACCGCGGCCACGGTCGAGTTGCGATTCGACGACGGTGCCTCGCGCAGACCGGTCGGGGTTGGCCTTTAACTCCATCAAATCGGCCTGCAACAAAATCATTTCGAGCAGTCGCTCGAGACCTTCACGGGTACGGGCAGAGACGGGAACCACGATCGTATCCCCGCCGTAGTCCTCCGGAATCAAGCCGTGTTCGGTGAGCTGCTGCTTGACGCGGTCAAGATTGGCTTCGGGACGGTCGATCTTGTTGAGCGCGACGATAATCGGTACCCCGGCTGCTTTGGCGTGGTTGATAGCCTCGACGGTCTGCGGCATCACGCCCTCGTCGGCAGCGACCACCAGGATCACGATATCGGTCACCTTGGCACCACGCGCTCGCATAGCGGTAAACGCCTCGTGGCCGGGGGTATCTACGAAACTGATTTTACGGCCGTTGATTTCCACGCTATAGGCGCCGATGTGCTGGGTGATGCCACCAAACTCAGCCTCAGTGACGTTGGTATGTCGGACCGCATCAAGCAATGAGGTTTTGCCGTGATCAACATGACCCATTACGGTCACTACCGGTGGACGAGGCTGAGCTTCACCAGGAACGATTTCCTCTCGTTCCTCAATAGCGGACTCGGCATCAAAGGCAACGTTCTCGACGCTATAGCCAAATTCGCCAGCTACCAGCGTAGCGGTGTCGACGTCGAGGACCTGGTTGAGGGTAGACATCACGCCGAGGTCCATCAACTTCTTGATAATCTCTGCGGCCTTCACGCCCATGTTGCGCGCCAGGTCGCCCACGGTCACTCCCTCGGTAATGCGGACGATGCGCTTGGAGGCCTTTGGCGTTGTGATTTCAGTTTTGCGCTGCTCCTTACCGGGCAGTGCACGCCTTTTCTTGGGCACCCGCAGGCCGCGCATCTCGCGCTCGGCCGCCAGGTCAGGAACACCTTTTTTGACGACCTTCTTCTTTTTAATCGCGCGTGCGCCGGGTTTGGACGTATCAGGTGGCGGCGCAAACCCCTCTGGTACAGCGGGTGCCGCGGGTGGCCCGAAGCGCCGTTCCGTAGGGCGCGGCGGGCCGCCTGGACGCTGTCCAGTTGGAGCGGCCGGGCGAGGGGCTGGGGCCGGCTTGCGTAAATCAATCTTGCCCAACACCTTGGGGCCACGGGGACCATCATCGAGCGACGGCGCTGCAGCGTGGGCTCGGCTCGTCAGGTTAATCGTTCTGGCCGGCTCCTGCGGACGATGCTCGGGCCGGCGCGTTGGAGCAGCAGCACCAGGCGTACGGGGAGGGACAGCGGGGCGGCCTGGCGGGCTTGCAGTCTGAGTCCGCTGCTCGGCATCAGGCGCCTGTCGCTGACGCGTTTCGTGCGAGGCGTTCGCGGGTATTGGTGCTGTGGCCTCGTGAATGCGCTGCGGTTGAACTGTCTCTTTGCGCGTATCGTTGGAATGCTGGGCTGCAGCCGCGTCGGCCGTGGGGGTCACGCCATTGCCCGCAAGCTCGGCCGGCTCGACTCGTTCAGCACGAGCCCCTTCGCTTTGTGCGGGTTCAGCTTCAGTCGCCGTTTCCTTGGTGTTTGGTTGAGTTGCGCTGTCAAGCTGAGCTACTTGCGACGCAGGGCCCGAGGTTGCTTCGGCGAGCGCATCAACCTCGTGATGCACCTGGGGCTCCAACTGCTCCGGAGGAGTTGCGACTGGCGCAATCGCCTGCTCGGCCGGTTCAGGGGCTGGTTCTGGTTCGATGACCGGTAAATCCGGAATGTCCGCGTCCAATTTCGGTGGTTCGTCGAATACCGG
>JAMXLL010000152.1 GCA_024281015.1 Candidatus Binataceae bacterium | reverse complement strand
AAAGCTGTCATCATTCAGGCTGGCCCCGAACTGTTGAATCTCGCGCTACTGCGGCGCGCCTGCGTGGCAACCGATCCAACCAACCGCCGCCAGCGGCACGTGCTCGCCAAACCAGTACAGCCACCGGAAGGCCGGTCGTGAAAACATAGGTGGCAGCCGGTTCGCGTTGAAGCGGAGTAAAATGGAGCAACTCGCCGAGCGAGAATACCAGCACAAATTGTCGCAGCCAATGCCCCTCGAGCAGGAGCGCCATCGGGAAGAACATACCGACGTACCACGGATAAAACTTGCTGCTGCCAACGCAAATAATTACTACTTCCGCGAATACAGCCGTCGTAAGGAGAGTGGATAAATCGGGAAAGCGCTGGGCGGCGAATTTGACTAAGAGAAGTCCTATCGAAGCCAGCGCCAGGAACCAAATGATGCCGGTCGTGGCCGAGTTGATTATCCTCAGCCAGCCAGCCAAAGCGGGTACAGAGCTCGCGATAGCCGCAAAGCCCGCAGCAATTGTAGCCTCTAAAGAGTTAGCACTTACGACGAAGTTCGAAGCTGCGGCGAGCAATTTGAAGCTGCCGAAGTCGCTTAGATAAGGCGCCCCAACTGCAGCAATCAGCAGCCCCATAGTAGCGCAGCAAGCTGCTGCGACCACCAAACCTTTGCGACGCACGATCATAATCAAGGCAAATGGTACGACAACCGCCGCCACGTACTTAATCAGGACTCCGGCCGCCAAGGCGATGATCGCCATCGGCCACAAGTCAGCTATCATCAAATCCACAGTTATAATCACGAATGCAGCCATCAGGATATCGTTGTGCCCATTCGCGATCGCCTGTAGCAGCAATAGCGGATTCCACAAGTAAAGATATAAGACCAGACCGGGACGGCGTAGTCGTAGCTTTTCTGCAGTCAGATAGAGAAGAATCCCCGTCAGTATGCCGGCGCCAAGGTTGAAAAGTTTGAAGACGAGAATCGTCCAAACCAGGTTGCCATTTCCGATTCGGCAAGCCAGGCAGGCGATCCGGGCGAAAAGAAATCCATAAGGACAGGGGTTAGATATCCATACGTCAGTAAACATCGGATCGGTTTGCCAGAATGGCAAGCTATCGACGGTGCTAACATAAGGATTGAGCCCGTAGTGGTACTGGAGCCAGCCCTTGTTGACGTACGCGTAAAGGTCGAGCGAATCGAATGGCGCCATCAGTAGACAGGCGGCCGCGAACGAAAAGGATGCCACGACTGTAATCCACAATATCCCGGGGTCGGTGTCACAGTTCCTGACCTGGCGGTAGCCTCGGTAGTACAAAAATGCTAATGCCGAAACCGACGGCCATAGCACCACTCGCTGTATATGTTCCTGTCGGTGGGTCCCGGAAGAATCCGATACGAGTGCCAAGACGGTATAGACGCCGAAACTAATCAGTGCCAAGGTGGCGAACAAAGTCCGCTGCGCTTTAAGCGAATTGGACCGGCGGGAGCGCGAAGGACGAAAGATTGGGGCTGGTGGCGGCAAGTAGGCGACCGGCAAGCTAGCAGGCCAGGTTAACATTTCTCTGGAACGTGAGCTTCCAAGACGGCGTGCAAAATACGGATGGAAAGGCAAGGCGAGAAATCTAAGCTCGACCAACCTGAAGCGCAAGCCATCCAGAAGCCATCCCTCGAATACTCCGTTGCCAACCGAACAGGGTACTCATCGGACCCCGTATTAATCTCTAGTCTTCGGTCGTTTACATTCTCGTATTGTTTAGTATTCACCCAGTCTTTCAGTGATGATGTGCTGATACAATCCGCGATCAGCAAAAGCACAGGTCTCACCGACCGCGACAATTCGGTGCAATCGCGCCCAATCTCCGCAGATTCTGCAACTCCTGGGCGCAGTTCTGGGGGGAGACAAAGGGGTAACGAAATCAGGGAAAAGGGAGAAAATCGGCCAGACGGTCCAACAAGACCTGCTTGTATTCGTTCTGCGGCGGATAGGGGAAGCGAAAAGGAACGACCCGAGGCGGTGGCGGTAGATGCCCGCGATCGCGATAGACGTCGACTGGGAGCTTGTCGGACCCGAGATGGAACATGGCTCGGTAACCCAACCCGGCACCCAATGTATTGAGTAGATCACTGGGCCGAATTGAGCGCCGGAGGCCGCGGCTTCCGATCGACTTGAACGAGTAAAATTGGCGCTTGGCCCATTTGTGCCCCCAGTAGAGCTGCTCGACCGTCATGTTGCGCGGCCGGAACACGACGTCTTCACCACTGTAATAAGTCCAATCCGTCGTCACTAGGCGGCCAGAGGCTTGGAACTCCTTAAATAGCTGGGTGCCGGGGTAAGGCGTGAGAATGCGCCAAATGGCGCCACACAATCCCATGCGATTGCCCCACTCGACGGTACGCTCAAAGCTGTCGACATCGTCGTGGTCGAAGCCGACCACGAAACCGGCATGGACATCGATGCCCACCTCGTGGATGCGTGGGATCAGCTCCTCGTACATTTTTACCGTGTTCTGCTTATTGACGGACTTCAGGGACTCCGAGCTGATGGACTCCAGACCCATAAACATGGCCGTGCACCCGCTTTCCGCCAGCGACTTCAGCAGGCTGGGATGGCGGGCCACATAGGTCGCGCTCATCTGGCTCATCCATTTTTTCCTGAGCGGCTTCACCGCCTCGCAGAGTTGTTCGGTATAGCGGGGCTCGGAAAGCAGGTCATCGTCCCAGAACATGACAAATTCGCTGTCGGCGTCTTGCAGAATGCGTGCTACCTCAGCAGGGGATTTCTTGCGATAACCATACTGGCCGGCACCCAAGGCCAGGTGAATCGAACAGAAACTACACCGGTAGTTGCAACCGCGTGTTGCTGTCAGTGATGCGCGAAACGGGTAGCCTTTTGGGTCGAGCAAATCCCAACGTGGCAATAGCTGGTCCCAGCGGTTCACCATACTGGCTGTACGATAGAACTTCTCCAGCTTGCCTCGCTTGAAATCGTCCAGAACGTGAGCGAGCGTCAATTCCGCTTCCCCGACGACGACGGCGTCGGCATGTAGAATTGACTCCTCCGGCAATACGGAAGGATGAATGCCACCCAAGACCACTTTTGCGCCGGTTCGCCGGAACCGGCGGGCCACTTCATACGACTTGGCAGAGACTGATGTAGTGACAGTGATGAGGACGAGGTCGTAGTCACGTTCGAAGCAAAGCGGACCGACCAGCTCGTCCTGGATTTCGATATCCCATTCGTCCTGCGGCATCAGGGCAGCCAGTGTTGGTAGGGTGAGATTGGGAAATCGAAAAACCTTCCAAACGTTATTCCATTTCTGTTCTTCGGGATGGACAATTATCAGGCCCGCTTTGTGTCTGTTCATCATCCGGATGTCTCGAGTCGCGTTTTCAAATTCGCCGTTTAGAAATTCAGGCTCTTATATAGAACCGCGCATCTTGACTAGCAAGATTCAACTCGCGCTGATGCTCAAGGCTGAGACTCCTCGCATCGCAGTATTCGAAACGCTTTTATTTGTTCGCGCGCCGCGATTCGTGACTCAAGGCCCGAAAAGCATGATCTGCGGCAAGTTGAGAGAAGAGCTAGGCGTGTAGTCTTCTGTAAGGAGTAAAGTAAGTTCAGCCAGTCCACCTTTAACATATCCGCGCATCTGCCAGAAACGTCTAAACCGAACTGGGGAGCACCTAGCGCACTCGGATTCGATTTCAATTATAAGCGTTTCAGAGTACTGGAGCGCTCCTAAGCGATGCCGCCGACAGGTTACGGAAAAGAGGTCAAGGCGATGCTCGACAATCAGTTACGTTACAGCGGACCAACAGCAACTGGGTCTGCGCCGTGCTCAGGTCATCAATGCGTGCCGAGACCGAGAGCGTTGACTCGACCCGGCATTCGCGATCCATCAAGGCGGCGAGCTTAGAAGCGACCAGCTCAGATCACCGGGCTATTGACGCAAAGACGGCCCGTGAACCAGCAATCTTCGCATATCCGATTGCCCCGAATACTCATGCGTTGTCTTCGGTGTCACTCTCGCCCTTTGTCAACGGCGGCCAGATCCTCCTCTACGAAACGCAGCACCGCCTCGAGGAGGGCCTCGCGCGGGTAGGCGTTCTCCGTCACCAAAACCGACGCGACGATAGGATGCCCGCGGTTGAGCGGCACCGCGATCGCCCAGTGGTCGGCATTGAGATACCCCATGAGGACGCTGCCGGGCACGACTTGGTCATAGAAGATCAGCTGACTGTCGTTGCGCGCGTCAACGCGCGCCAGCTTGCGGTAGCTCGGCCAGAGAATCCTGGAGATGCTCTCCGGCTGTGGGAACGTGACGAGCGAATAGTAGTGTAGTTCCCGAGGGAGCGGGTTCCGCGCGAGCCAGGCCATGCGTGTCGCGGGCCTAAGGCTGGCAACGCCACCGCCATCGCCCGCGTCGCAGGTCGAGCCCGGAAAGTACCGTAGCAGGTCGGCCTGGTACTGCTTGGCGTGGTTTGCAAGGGGTGACCCGCGCACCGCGCCAGCGATGCTGACCATCGCGGCCACGCGGCTCCGAATCTCCGGATAGGCGACTACGGCCTCGAGCAGATCGGGCGCGCCCTTCGAATAGCCGACGAGCACAACGCGGGGTGCGCCCGCTGGTAGCGGCATGGCCATAATCGCATCGCGGATCTGGCGCGCGTTGTTCTCCGAGCTCGAGAGCGCGTCGACCTTCAGCTGAACCGCGTCGTAACCGAACCGGCGGAGATTCTCGATCACCATGCCAGGCGAATGCAGCCAGCGTTCGAAGCATGCGTAGCCAATGCCGGATACGTAGGCCGCAATGAGGTGCCGCTTCGACGGACCGAGATCGACACGCCGGCCGGTACCGGCAGGTTCATTGCCGACGCGGTTCAACGCTGCTTCGCAGGTGCGGTAGTCCGGAAGGCTGGGTCCATGCGCTTCAAGCACCGCACAATAGATCTCTCGAAAACGTCCGCGCCGGTCCTGCACACCCGCCTCGGAAGCGGACGCGAGCACTAGCGGCGGCGTGTCGGCTGAGTAGGGCATCAGGGGCGGCGACGAGCACGCAGTGATGAGCAGGCAGCCGGCAATGGCCAATGACGGGAGGGCGGCTCGCGAGT
>JAMXLL010000151.1 GCA_024281015.1 Candidatus Binataceae bacterium | reverse complement strand
AATCGCGAACGCGCGGTCTCGCGAAACTTGCCGCCCTTGTTCGCCCGCGCTTCCGTCATCGCTGCCCGGTACAGATTGCGTTCAGCTTCGGTTTCAAGCAGTCGTAGCTCCATCCCCCGCTCCTTTTCAGCTTGCGGCCGGCTCGGCCAGCCAGGTCTGCAATCACTCGAGCACTATCGACAGCTTGAGACTGTACGACTTTAGGCGTATGACGTCAACGACTTTTGGCGTAGAGGCGCAAGAATTATTTTGTGGGTCGCAACAAGCATCGTGCTGTTATGTGCGCCGAGAGGGCAGCGGTCATCCAGCCCGCGCTTTTCAAACGATCATCGATGGCTTGATTGGATACTAATCCAATTGGATGAGACATAGGCTAAAGCCTCGCCACTTCAGGTGGCCGAAATGACAGGGAGTCGCGCCGAGTTCTGGTACATGGCCGCGAATCTGGTTAGTATGCGACGGGCTGAATCAAACCAGGAGCAAGGGCTGTGGCGCCAAACATCGAAGGCGAATGCCAGTCACGTTTCGATCGAGTCAAACGGGCGTTTATCGAAAACTTTGAGCAACGCGGCGAAGCAGGTGCCGCGGTCGCGGTGACGCTCGGCGGCCGCCCGGTGGTTGATCTGTGGGCTGGCAACACCGACCCGACGTCCACTCGCCCCTGGCGGCGCGACACCATCGTCAACGTCTGGTCCACAACCAAGGGACTCTGCGCGTTGTGCGCACATCGGCTGGCAGACCAGGGTAAGCTCGATTTCGAAGCACCGGTGGCGAAATACTGGCCGGAATTCGCTGCCGCCGGCAAAGCCACTTTGCCCGTCAAATTTCTGCTCAGTCATAAGGCGGGACTCGCCGCAATTCGAGCGCCGCTCAAGCTGGAAGACCAATTCAACTGGGCAAAAGTCACCGCCGAACTGGCCCGTCAGGAGCCGTGGTGGCAGCCAGGCGCGAAACATGGCTATCACGCGATAACCTTCGGATGGCTGGTCGGCGAGGTCGTGCGCCGGATTACCGGCAAAAGCCTTGGCACCTACTTCCGAGACGAAATCGCGGCGCCGCTCGGTGCCGATGCATACATTGGTTTCGGTCCCGAGCTTGACGCGCGCGTAGCTGAAATCCTGCCGGCACCGCTGCCCAAGCCCGGCCAACCCAATCCGCTGATGGATTTACTGAAAGATCCGGAGTCAGTGGGTGCAAAAGCAATCAACAATCCCCCCAACGCGATCGCGACCGAGACCGTCAATTCGCGGGCGTGGCGTGGCGCGGAAATCCCGGGTGCCAACGGTCATAGCACTGCGCGCGCGCTTGCGCGGATTTACGGTGCCTTGGCATGCGGTGGCGAACTGGATGGTGTGAAGATAATTTCCTCCGCTAGTCTGCCGCGATGCTACACCGAGCAGTCGAAGGGAATGGATGAGGTGCTGCGATTTCCCACGCGCTTCAGCCTCGGGTACATGCTCTCGCAACCGGGTGCGCAGCTCGGACCGAATCAACGTTCGTTCGGGCATCCCGGAGCTGGCGGTTCCTTGGGGTTTGCCGACCTCGATGCGCAGGTGGGTTTTGGGTACGTTATGAATCAAATGGGCGCGGCGGCGAATGCGCTGCTCGATCCACGATGCTCCGCGTTGATTGATGCCGTGTACGCATCGCTCTGAGTTTTCATCGACCTTAACAGGAGATATTGTCATGGCAGCGACAGCCGTAACCGCGGAAGTGACGCCGAAGCCGGAAATGTATTTCGATTCGTTGGGCGCGGCACTAGTACGTACGAACGAACTCGACTGGCTCGGCGACGGTATCAACGGCGGTATAAAAATGCTGCGCATCAGCAGTGAGACGGGATGGTTCGCGGCGCTGATCAAGGGCCGGGCCGGCCAGGTGAATCCGCCACATACGCATATCGGTCCCGCCTGTTTTTACGTAGTAGAAGGAGGCTTCGATTATCGTGGCGGCTCGGCTCGCGCTGGGGACTGGGTATGGGAGCCGGCCGGTGCGGTACACCCGGCCACCAGTCATCCGGTCGATACTATTTATCTCGCGAACGTGTTCGGGCCGGTCATCCTGCATGACAAGGACGGAAAAGAGCCTCCGGTAGTAGATTGGCGGTCCTCGCAAGCGATGCTTGACCGGGCCAGGAATCCTGGCGGGAAGAGGACTACGCGGCCCGACGGTTATTTCGATCCTCTGAATGCGGCACTGGTGCGAACCAACGATCTCGAATGGATCGATGATGGTATTGGCAACCGAATCAAGATCCTGCGGATCAATAAGGAGACCGGCTATTTCCATATCCTGATCAACGCCCCCGCCGGGCAGGTTAATCCGCCCCATACGCATCTCGGTCCGGCTGATTTCTACGTCCTGGAAGGTGGCTTCGATTATCGTGGCGGTTCCGCACGCACCGGCGATTGGGTCTATGAACCAACCGGTGCGGTTCATGACGCCACAACCCATCCTACGGATACTCTTTACCTTGCCAACGTTTATGGACCTGTAGCATTTCACAAGCCCGACGGCAGCATAGGCACCATCCTGGACTGGCGCTCGATGCAGGCGTTAGCAGACAGCGCTGCAAAAGGACGCTAGTTTCATTGCAGGCGTAAGCGTGGCGCGTACCGGAGTCTGAGTCCGTAAAGCGCTCCATACTTGTAGTGACTTTTGGAGACCACGCAACCAGAGCGCGCGAAGAACTAATCCTATGAGGGCAATACAATGGATATCGGGTATTTCGGGATAGGCATTGGCGCACTCACTACTGCCGACTGGGTTAAGCCGGTCGCGACTGCAGCAGAAAGGTTAGGATTCTCGAGTATCTGGGCGCCTGAACACGTTATTCTGCTGGAGAAGTACAGCTCCAAATATCCGTACTCGGCCGGCGAATTTCCGATGCCGACCGATACACCGTTTGCCGACCCGTTTACAACCCTCGCCTTCGCCGCGGCGTGTACGAACAAAATCAAAATCGCAACCGGCATTTGTCTGGTTCCTGAACACAATCCTCTGGTGCTGGCGAAGACCGTTGCTACGCTGGATCGCCTGAGCGGCGGGCGCTTTATTCTGGGTGTCGGAATCGGATGGCTGGCTGAGGAATTTCAAGCCCTGGGAATCTCCTTCGAGCGCCGCGCTCAGCGCACACGTGAATATATCGACGTGATGCGAAAACTATGGGCAGAGCCGAAAAGCTCACATCGTGGCGAATTCGTCAACTTCCCCGAAGTGCAGAGCTTTCCAAAACCGCACAACCGAACCGTGCCGGTGTGGTTTGGGGGAGAGACTCCCCCGGCTTTGCGGCGGGTCGGCGAGTACGGTGACGGCTGGGTCGGCTTTAATCTTTCGCCGGACGAGGCCGGCCAGAAAATCAAGCGCATTGAAGATATTTTGCGGACAAGCGGCCGCAAGCGCTCAGATGTTCACCTTGCCGTTTCACCATATGCGAAGCCGGTCGGTACCGACGACCTAAAGCGTTACCGTGACGCGGGAGCGGACGAAGTCGTGTTGGTCTCATTGCGTCCGCCGTCGTCGACGGGGGACGCCATTCAGCGGATGGAGCAAATGGCGCGTGACTTCGTTGAGCCAGCCTCAAGATTATAAAAGATAGCGGCTAGCGATTTAGCCCGTACACACGTAGAGCATGCCTCAGGCACCTGAGTGCACCGCTTCAGCAGTGTTCGCGAAACGACCCACGCTGTGACAGATCGGAGCAGAGACCCGATCGCCAAGTTCATTCGTTGGGTCAATGATGCGCGTGAGCTTCAGATTCCTAATTACGAAGCGATGGCGTTGGCGACTAGCACGGCTAATGGCAGGCCTTCGGTACGGTTTGTTCTGCTCAAAGGCATCGACCAGCGCGGCTTTGTGTTCTTCACTGATGGGCGCAGCCGTAAAGGACGCGAATTGCGCGCGAATAAGCGTGCGTCACTCGCGTTTTATTGGCAGCCGAAGGGACGGCAGGTTCGGGTCGAAGGCCGTGTCGAGCAAGTCTCGCCCGCTGAAGCCGATGAATATTGGTTGACCAGGCCGCGCCAGAGCCAGCTCGCGGCCAGCGCCTCGTTCCAGAGCGCCCCTCTCCGCTCCAGGGCATTGCTGCTCGCACGTGTCGCGGCACTCACCACCAGGCTGGGAGGACGCGAAGTCCCTCGCCCGCATGGGTGGGCAGGCTTTCGGGTGCGTCCCGACGCGATCGAGTTCTGGACGCATCGCGAACATCGCCTGCACGAACGTGAAGTTTACGTGCGCCGTGGAAATGTCTGGCGGCGAGCGCTGTTGCAGCCATAAACGGCTGACGATCACCCGGTTTTTTCAAGCTGGCGAAGTGAAGCCCAGCTGCAATTTTCGAGATGAGGCTTACACAAAACGCGACATAATCTGCTCGCCGAGGATTCGCATGTAGTGCAATTGGCTGTCGAGTCGACCGCCGACTGGACCGATCCACAGCTTGCTAGCGCCGACCGCCGCCAGCTCTTCGATACGCGCGATCCAATCGCCAGTATTGCCGGCCAATGCGAACCGCCTGATGGCGTAATCCGTCAATCCAAGTTCGTCCATTCGCCGGGCATTTCGGCCTTCCTGCAATACATGATCGTAAAGAACGTAACCATCGACGTATTGCTGTACTTTAGCCCGTAGATCGTCGGGAACGTGCTTGTGCTCGAGTCCCTGCCGCATCGAGTGGTTGAGGATGGAAGAGACGGACGCCTTGACCTTGTCCAGTGCCGTCGCCCGATCTTCGTGCAGTGAGGTGCGCGTGGTAAACCAAATATCGACATCGGCGGGGTTTCGTCCGGCTTGGCTTGCAGAACTATGAATGCGGGTGACCGAGTCACGAATAATTTCTGGCAAAAGACCCGTACCCGCAATGACCCCATCACCAATTCTTCCTCCAAGTTCGAGCATCCTCGGTCCTTCCGCACAGATTGAGATCGGGACGCGCGGCCGAATCGCCGCTGACGACCACCGGATCCGCTGTGGCCGACCTTGATAATTAGCGCCACCGCTGGCGAGCAAGTTCCGGACACAGCCGATGAAGTCCTCGATACGCGCGCGCGAGGCGATTTTGTAGCCGATATTGAGCACTGCGCTGTCGCCGCTCGCGACGTCCAGAAATGCCCTCCCACCGGTCAAGCTATCCAGCGAAGCCAAAAATGAGGCCATTACCTGCGGTTCGCGGGTCAGTGGATTGGTCGGCCGCAAACCGACACGCGCTTTGGATGTCGCCAAGGCGATAATCGTGGCTCGTACGAAGGCGTCCCCGCCGATAAAGGCCGAGTCGTAGGTACCAACAGCTTCTGCTCCATAATCCTCGGCCATTTTGACCAGATCGGTAAATCGGGCCACGTCCTGGCGGCTGAGTAAAGCCCCGCCCGGGGCAAGATTGACGCCAAAAGAAACTTTCACCGGCATTGTTATCGTCCAACTCGCCCTTTGTAGGGCCGCCGCTAAATAGGTACAACAACTGCTCGCACACCATAGCCAAATGTCTACTCACTAAAATGAGACCCACCCGATAAGCATTACAACTTCTCGACATTCGATACCTGCGCTGCATCATCAAGTATCCAAAATGCGGCACCGCTCTTGCTCGTTCTCTGGTGCTAGAGGCGAGCGCCATCAAAAACGTTGAAATAACTTCATAGGGAATATGCAGACATCAGCGACGCCACTGATTTCCGGTTTAGTACATAGTTCCGATGTTGTAGTCGCGAACGCGTTCTCAAGGAGGAGCCATGATGATTAAGTTCGTTAGCGTGCTTTTAGTTTTGCTTATGACATCGGGATGCTGCGAATTATTCGGGATATGTACTTCCGTTAACGTACATACTTCCGCCCCCTCCCCGAACGAATTTGCTAGAACAGATTCCATGCTTACGCAGTCCAGTGGAGCTGTGCCTTATGCGAGGCCTGGCAGTGCAACCATCACGAACCAGAGTTGTTTTCCTCCTGGTTAACAGTAAGCGGGTCAGAAGAGATGCGGGCCGATTCCCGACAAACCGCAATAGCCGCGCGGGAATTGATGGCTATCGCAGCAGAACAATCGCGAAATGATAGGTAATTGGCCCGCCACGTTCCCTTATTTTTTTTCAAACCATTCAGCGGCGCGAGCAAGGGTTGGGTAACCCGAACCTATTTGGATCAGCACTCCATGACTCGAACGGGGGGAAATGAAGCCCTCGTAAGAATCGGGGCCAAATTCGCGCTCATCGACAATCCTGATGCCTTGCCGCTTGAGCTCCGTTATCTCTGCCTTTGCGCCCGGTACATCGAGCGTGAGATGGTGAACGCCTTCACCATGTTTTTCGAGGAAGGCATGTAGAAATGACTCTTCGCCCAGCGGCTCGAGCAACTCGAGGACAAAACCGTTGAGGTCGAATTCGAAAATCCGGTAGCCCGCATCCGGATTGGCGTGTTCATAAAGAAAGTGCGCGCCGAGGGCGCCTTCGAAGAACTTGCGCGCCTCGGCAGCACTTTTTACCGCGATTCCAATATGATCAACCTTTCCAATTGGCCGCTCGGGCATCTTTCTCACCAGATTAGTCGCCTTAGCGCTGTGGAAGGCGAATTTTCTTACGCTCCTGTTGTTTTTCCGCTTTTCGCTAACATGTGAGCAGTTAAGCCCGGGCGGGTTCCAACAAGTCGTCGCGCTCCGGCTTAATCCGGCCAGCTTGCGTTGAAACTGGGGCGTTGCTTCACCCGCTCCCACCACGCCTTGAGGTTCGGAAAATCATCAGGGATCGAGAACCCGGACCGTTCGAGATTCGCCAATGGTGGAATAAACGAGATATCGGCGAGACTGAACTCGTCGGCGAAGTATTCGCGCCCCTGGAGTTCGCGATCGAGATAGGCAAAATGGTCGCGCGCCTCCCGTTCACCTTCTGCTATCTTGTCCCGGTCGCGTTCGCCTTCGGATTTACGCATCTGCCAGAAAATCTTGAACAACGAAGGCATCAGGTAAGCGTCGGCGTAATCCTCAAGGGCCCGCGCGCGTGCGCGCTTGACCGGGTCGCGCGGCAAGAGCGGACGTTGCGGGTGCGTGTCTTCAAGGTACTCGTTGATGATGGTCGAGTCGTGAACGATAACACGATCGTCGATCAAGGCCGGCACCTTGCCCACCGGGTTTATCGCCAGGTATTCCGGCTTCTTGTGCTCCCCGGATGGCAGGTCAAGCCAGGTCGTCTCCCATTGGAGCCCTTTTTCCAAAAGGGCGATGCGCGTTTTGCGCGCATACGGTCACGGCTTATAGTCAAACATCTTCAACATTTGTGGATCCCTCCTCATACTTGTATATGTAAGCGCCGCCGCACGGCGGAACCGCCGATCATTGAGAATGTAGTGAGCGAAGCGACAAATCGTCAAGCATTCGCTGCAGTTCGAGAACAACACTCTGGAGCCCACGCGCAACCATGAACCCGAAGATTGGGAAACCCTGGAATATACCGCCAATCGTGAAAATCTATGAAGCTCTCGGTGCGCTCGGCGATGGACGGGTACTGCTCGACGACGAATGCCACGCCCGGGTGCTCTCTTCAGACGGTAGCAAGTTCTACGAGGTCGAGATCTCGCCGGATGGCCGCACTATCTCCTCCAACGACAATGCATCGTATTGGCAGGGTTATCTCGGCTACCCGGGGATAGCGGTGCTACTGAGACGAGGTTTTTGGCCCGTGGGAACTGAGGCCATCAGGGCCGTAACCGGGATTCCCTGGAACGAATTGAACCGGCGCTTTCGTAACGACTACAACTGCACGATCCAGGAAGTGATGCGGCGCGCCGCTGAACGCGGTTTCGATCCCAGGCTTATCGCTGCCGACGCTGAAGCGGTGCTATCAAGGTTAAGAGAATTTGCGCCTCTGCGCGGCCATCAGCGGCGACCGCCGATTGTCCCTAATAGGACCGGCGGGCGCGCCACGAACCCTCCTCGATAAGTCCGCCACCCTGATAGCAGGTATAGCCGCCATTGATAGTTTCGTTCGTGTTGATGCCGGTATAAATACAGCTTGTTGCATCCGGCATCATCACCCTGATGCTCATCCGGGCGCCCTCCATGCCAGCGTCGATCACTTTGCCCGTGTAGTTGGCATCATAGCAGTCCATGTTGCCGTACGCGCACATGTAGCGGCCGGTCATCTTTCCATGCGGACCTGCCAGCAAGGTTATGGTTACTTTCTGCTCCGCATCGCAGCGGCTTGTGATGTAGGTAAACGCGGCGCAGCTTGCCAACGTAGTCCCCTCCCACACACCAGCCATGCCGGTTTCAGCATCGGGGCTGGACGAAGTTGAGGGAGGCACAGCTTGGGCCGAGTCATTCGCGCTGGCGTGTGAACTACCTTCGGAACTGCTGGACGCGCATCCCAGGCGAGTCGCTGCAAGCACGCCTAGCGCGACAGCCATGAGTATGTGATTCAGGTTGCCGGATCGCATCAAAATCCTCGCAAGGCTAGCCGCGTCTACCCACTCTAAGCCGCCCCCTTTTCTCAACGGAAACCCGGTGGCAAAAGAGATGTAAACAATTCAGTAGCTGCGTTCGACGCGGAAGGCGCCCTGTTCCAGCGGTCCTCCCCAATGGCATTGATAGCGGCCTTGGAGAATGCCGTTCTCCGGTCTTCCTGTAAAACGACACAGCGAGCCATCCTCAAGCATCACCGCAATTCGTAACAGTCTGGCCGACATCTCACCATGGCGGATTACACCCGTTTCAGCCAAATCCCGGCAATTTTCATTACCATAGGCGCACTTGTAAGAACCACTGACGCGGGATCCCTGCTGGAACAACGTCAAGGTAATTAGCTGCATGGCTCCGCAACGCCCCGGGCTATCCGTCGTTACAATCGGACAGTCAGCAAAGCTCTTGCCTTGCCAAACGCCGGTTATGTCAGCGGAGGACCATTCTAAGTGACGGTTTGGAGCAGTGGCAGATCTCGTGGCGGCTTGTGTGCACCCATAAGCTAGCGTAAGCAGCGAAACGAGGAATATCCCCCGCAAAAGGGCCGCACACATCGCGGTCGATCTCCTACAGAGCTGTGAAGTTGAATTCAGAACCTAGGAGCATTTACGTCCCCGATCAAGGATAGCCGCCCTGACGGTCCAGAGTTGTTCGATACAATGTAATCTGAACTTTGCGGTCCTTTTAATCAGTCGAATTCCGCTTTTGAAGCGGCTGTGGCGGGTGAGCAGTCGCGCGATATTGACCACCGCGGAGGCTGCCCGCTAGTATGTACGCGCGGGGTGGAGCAGTCTGGTAGCTCGCCGGGCTCATAACCCGGAGGTCGTAGGTTCAAATCCTTCCCCCGCAACCCCCAATTATCCGCCAAATCCGTATAAGGTGCTTAAGGCATCTATACGAGATTTGCGGGTTGTGAGAACTAGCCCAACGACGTTTGGAGTTGGTAGATCTCGTGCGGGGTCGCATACGTCGAGCCGCAGGATAGCGGGGCAAGTCTCTCTCCTACCTGTTAGAGCGGGGCCGCGCCCTCCTTTTAATCTTTTTCCAAGAAAATTGTTGGGTTGAACCGGTCCGACACTTTTAATGCCTACGAAGCTAACCCTGCGGCACCCGGTTAATACCAGTTATCGAGGGCTTCTAAAGTAAGTTGCTCTGGATCGATGGCTTCCAGCGATCGCACCCGTGCCTGGCGCGCGCAGACTGAAGTCGAATCTTGAACGTGCGCTATTGTCATCACCAGCCTCAAGGCTACGAGAGTCACTCCTCGTAGGCGTGTCGTGCACTTGCGGTCTGAAACCTGCGTCCAATACGTAGTGGTCAGATTTAAGCAGTGCATTATGGCAACGAGCAAGTTTCGGGCACAGCCGACGTGGACAGATGTTAAAGCGAAACTCGCTGGTTTCAACCGGCTCGGATTGTTGCATCTGATTCAGGATCTCTATGCGGCCCACAAGGACAATCGGACGTTTCTCCACGCCCGCTTCAGATTGGGCCAGGACGTTCTGGCGCCCTACAAGGAGGCACTGCACCGCTGGCTCTGGCCGGACCCATTGCGCAACCAGGACCCCTCAGTAGTGAAAGCCAAGCAGGCCATCTCCAGTTACAAGAAAGCTGTTGGCGATCTCAGCGGTATCGCCAATTTGATGGTGTTCTATTGTGAATGCGCGGTGGGATTCTGTAGCGATATTGGCTATCAGGACGAAGACTACTTCAATGCACTGGTCAGAATTTTTGAACAGGCTTTAAAGACCATCGCTCGGCTGCCCATTGATGATCGTAATGTCCTGATAACTCGACTCGACAAAGTACGTTTCATCAGCCACGACTTAGGCTACGGTGTCGGTGATGATCTGGATTCCCTGCTCGAGCGACACGTAGGAGATTGAACCCGATCAATCGCGGTTTTGTTGTACAACCACGATCCTCTCGAGGCTTGCCAAAAGGATCAGAATACGGCGCTGCAAAGCACTGAACTCCCATGTTGCAGCCGGGCGCTGCAAGGTATGGAACCTGACCTATCGATCCCAGACCGCGATATCACTCGCAACAACGTTGCGCAGCAGTTCAAGCATCGGTGCGCGGGCGACGATTATCGACGCGAAATGGCCAACCGGGTCGACGGTGAGGCATATGCTGTATTTGCGGTAACTGTAAAGTGCATGGGTGCCGAACCAGTATCCGCCCTGCGGCGCGCTGATCCGTTGTTTCAGCCCGATGCTCAGGATGGATTGGTTTTGACCGCGATACAGAGTGTAAGTTACAGGTTCCCCGTTCGGCATACGGTCGATACGCCCCCCCACCAGTTCATAACCAGCCAGGGCGAAGTCACAGAACTCCGGCAACATCTGCATCTTCTCGTAGGAAGCTGAGATGTCGGGCAGTTCAGCCGAAACGTGCCGCAGCGAGCTGTTTTCTTCCACCCAGGCAAAGTAGGCTCCGTCGTCGCGACGAAACGCTTCCGGCGGCACGTTTGGCGCGAACTCCTGCGAAAACTGGCCGAACTGCTCGATCGCGAAATCGAACGCCGGTACCGACTTTTGAGATTCGGACGCACCCAGTCCCGAGATGCCGCGCCAATCGAGCCTCGACACCATCGTTGCGCCGGCCAACATAACCACTACGAAGCCGATTGGCGTCAGGTACCGCGCCCGCTCGAGCTGTAACGCCAGCCATCCGCGCGCAGATCCTGGACGATAGGCGGCGCCGTCGTCCTCTCTTCCAGCAGCCGTTCGCGTTAGAAGCCTGCCAAGGGTGGGTGGGCGTTCTCCGCGATTCCTCAAAGATGTCGCGGTGCTCGCGACTCTCTTCGAACTTTGCGGACGGCGTTCGGCCGCCTCGCCGAGTGCCGCTCGAATCCGAAGCCGTACGTCGGCTGGCGCCTTAATGATAGCCGCATGATGCCGGATATGCGCCTTTAAGGCATGCTCGTCTACCAGGCGTGCACGGCATCGGGGACAGTTCTGCAGGTGCTCTTCGGCGAGATACCGCTCGGCCGCCGGCAGCTGACCATCGGCGTGAGCCGACAAAAAACGGTCAAAATACTCGTCGCAATTCATTATTGCGTTGCCCGGGCGAACCGATCTCTACTGCCGATTCAACTTATTAAAATGACTCGCAGTCAACATGTTGCAAGGCGTTCGCCGCTCAACATTACGTTTAAGTCACTATGTTCACTGGCACACCCTGTCAAGTGCCTGTTTTACCGGGTGCATAAACCACGCGCCCCAGGCTGGCGCGTAGCAGCGAGCGGGCCCGTGAGACTCGCGACTTCACCGTTCCCAACGGAATGTTCAGAACCGCAGCCACCTCGGAGTAACTCAATTCCTGAACATCGACCAGCAGCATGGGCTCTCGAAACTCCAACGGCAAAGCGTTGATGGCAGCTTCAAGATGGCGTCCTATTGCGCGTTGCGCGACCAATTCCTCAGGGCTGGGGCACTTGCCATCGAGTTCGAAAGCCGCTTCGGTTCGCTCGGCAGTCTCGGTGAGGAGCGTCACTGGGTGATTTGAGCAGCGGCGCAGATAGTTCCTGAAATTGTTATAGAGGATTGTCAGCAACCACGCTCGGCAGTTGCTGCCCGGGGCGAACTGATCGAAAAAGCGGAATGCTCGAAGGATGGTGTCCTGGAGCAGGTCCTTGGCATCATCGGGATTGCCGGCCAGCCGGAGCGCAGCAGTATAGAGGGCGTCCAAATGCGGCAACGCCACCGCCTCGAACTGCTGGCGCGCAGTCGCCGAGTTCATCGGTTTGGACCCCATAGCGCAAGCTGAGCATAGCACCCGCCACGCCAGGGGCCCAAGGATAAATGAGCTCGACCAATTCGCCGCCGCGGTGGGTAATGGCTTGCGCTACAGCCGCGTTCGAAGCTCTCCATCGAATGGCGGCACAGCAGCCGGCGGACATCTTTAGATGTTTATAGCCGGGACATCTCCAATGTTCGTTACAACACCGCATCCGTTGTTCCACTGTTCCACGAACAGCATTTAACTGTGCTACGGTTCGGCTTAAACGTCGGGCCTGCGGAGGTGACCATTTATGACGGAGGCAGAGCGATTCCTCGCGATCGAGGAAATCAAGCAGGTCAAGGCGCGCTATTTCCGTTGCATGGATACCAAAGATTGGGCAGGGTTCGAGGCCGTGTTTGCGCCCGATGCCTCCGCCGATTACACACCCCCGGGCGGTAATTCCGCTGAATGGTCTGCCTCAGGGCGGGCAAATATCGTCGCGTTTGTCCGCAGGATGGTCGAGCAAGCGATTACCGTGCATCACGGCCATATGCCCGAGGTGGAAGTCACCTCGCCGACTACTGGTCATGCGGTGTTTGCAATGGAAGATCTGATCTGGTGGCCAGAAGGAGCACGTCGAAGAACCCTGCACGGATGGGGCCATTATCGCGAGACTTACGAAAAGATCGATGGGAAATGGCAGATCAAGACCCTGCGAATGACACGCTTGCGAGTCGAGCAGACGTGAACGGGCCGGTTCAGTAACGGACCGCAACAGCCGGGTACCAAAAAATGGATTTCGAGGTGACCTACACGGAAGAACAGCAGCGGTTTCGCACGGAGGTGCGTGCGTGGTTTGCCGCCAATGTGCCTCCCAGCATCACGCGCGAGCCCGCTTCAGCGACTGAGGCCTCGGAAAATTATCGGATGCGGCGCGAGCTGGGCCGAAAACTCGGCGCTAAGGGTTGGCTTTTTCCGACCGGGCTCGAGCGGTACGGGGGTGGCGGTTTGGATGTCGACCACGCCATCATCCTCGAGGAGGAAGCAGACCGCTTCGACCTCTCACTGCCGCCCTTCTACGATAGTGGGGCGACAATGGGCGCCCCCACCATTGCGGTCTGGGGTAGCGAAGAACAGAAGGAGACATTTCTCCGGCCGATTTATCGTGGCGATGTCCGGGTTTGGCAGTTGCTGTCAGAGCCAAGCGCCGGTTCCGATTTGGCCGGCGTGAAGATGCGAGCTGTTCGCGACGGCGACGAGTACGTGCTCAACGGCCAGAAGATTTTCATCGGCAGCGCCAACGGTACCGACTGGATGTGGACGCTCGCGGTGACCGACCCAAACGGCGAACGCCATAAAAATCTCAGTTGGTTCATGGTGGATGCGGCGCTGCCAGGCATCACTGTCCAGCCGATGGAACTGCTGGGGAGCGGTGGTGGCAGCGGCGAGCACGGCCACAAAAACACGGTGTTTTTCACTGATGTCCGCGTTCCGGCCATTTGCCTGGTAGGGGGTGAAAACAACGGGTGGAAGGTTGCATCCACCCACCTCGAACTGGAGCACGGCGGAGGCGGTCACGTCGGCCGCAATCGGCTGTGGGAGGGGATACTCAGTTATTGCCAGAAACATGACCGCGATGGTCAGCCCCTAATCGAGCATCAAGACGTCCGCGATATCCTGGCAGATATCTACATCAAGAGCGAAATTGGCCGGCTGTTCGGGCTGCGCAACTTTTGGTTAACGTATGCGAGGCATCCCAAGACATATGAGGGCCCGCAAGCGTCGCTTTACCATAAGTACGCCGGCCTGTGGATGACCGGCGCGATTCTGGAGGCAGTCGGACCGGCCGCGCTGACCACTGATCCACGATGGGGCTCCGAGGAGGGCTTTCTCGAACTGCAGCAACGCAACGGGATTGTCGCCGTGCATCCCGGCGGCACTGCCGACATCCAGAAGGTGGAAATGGCGCGGCGCATAGGAATTGGCCGCACCACCCGCCAGGCTGCAGGCAAGATCGTCTAGCCGCCACCAGCGAGGTCGCGACGATGGACCTGTCTTTAAGCGAACCTCAACGCATGCTGCAGGAAAGCGCCCACAGCTTGATGGAGCGACGCGCGCCACGCAGCAAGATAATCGAACTGCAACGCTCCGAACTGGGCTACGAAGCGGAGACCTGGCGCATGATTGCCCAACTGGGATGGCTGGGCTTGCTCATCCCAGAGAGCTACGGCGGTGGCGGCGGTTCGCTGACCGATGCGGCGGTCCTGTTCGAGGAGTTCGGTCGCGGACCCCTGCCCGGTCCTTTTTTCAGCTCCGGCGTCTTAAGCGCCTTGGTGCTGCTCGAGGCGGGTTCGGAAGAACAGCGTCGTCATTACCTGCCGGCTATCGCCCGCGGCGAGCAAATCTTTTCGGTCGCCATCACAGAGCCCGGGCGTTCGTGGGGGCCCCAAGGGGTAGCATTGGCGGCCGAGCGCCAGGGCGGATGTTACCGGCTGAGTGGCACCAAGCTGTTTGTCAGTGATGCCGTCGCAGCGACGCATCTGATTGTCGCCGTTCGCACTGGACCGGCACTGGACGCAACTTGTCTGATGGTGGTCGACAAAGCGATCAGGGGCGTTTCCACCCGGCCGCTTGGTGGTTTCCTGGGTTGGCAGGCCGAGGTCGTTTTCGACAACGTCGAGATTTCCCCCGAAGGATTGCTCGTCATGAGCGAGAACGCAGGCTGGGCAGTGCTCAGCCGTGCGATGCAGCGTGCACTGCCAATTTTATGTGCCTACCAGGTCGGTAGCTCTCAAGCTATTTTCGAAATGTCGGTCGACTATAGCCAAACCCGTATTCAGTTTGGTGTCCCGATTGGCCGTTTCCAACGTGTTCAGGACCATATTATTCGGTTGGTGAATAATCTCGATGCTGCGCGGTGGACGACCTGGGAAGCAATATGGAAACTGGATAGGGAGCGCCCGGCCGCAGCGAGTGTGCATCTGGCCAAGGCGGTTACTGCCGAGGCGCACATCGAGGCGTGCAACGCGGCCCATGAAGTGCACGCCGGAATTGGCTCGTCGCTCGAATATGGATTGGTGCCGCATACGCAATTGTCGCGGTCGCTATTCAATTATCTCGGCGACCCCAAATGGCATAAGCGGCAAATGGCCACCGCGCTGGAGTGGTGAATGTATTGACGAATTGAGCCTGTGCTCAATTTTGCTTGAGGGCCATGCCTTTTTTCGCCAATTCGTCCAGCGCCCCGTGAGACTTGCGCAGATCCCCGCATCGCATGCCATTGAGAACCGCTGGATGCTTAGCGAACTGGATATTAGCGTATTCGACAATTTGGACACGGTTTCCCCACGGATCTCTGAACTCCACTCCACTACCAGGCAAGAGCTTTACACCTGCGCTTTGGAACTGCTGTCGGACTTTTTCTTTATCGTCAACGACCAGCCCAAAATGGCGTCCCGCATCCGAATGCTCACCGTGCCCTTCGAACAGGGCGATAAACTGATCGCCCATATCGATGAAGGCCATCTTTTCGCTGCGCCCACGCAATGAGTATTCAAAGATCTCGCCGTAAAAAGACAATGCTTCGTCGATATTGCCGACCTCGAGCGCAACGTGATTGATACCAACGATTCGTGCTTTGTCGCTCATGTTGTCCTCTCCTCCCCATAATAGCAGGGGGCGGCGAAGTACACGGCCACTGCCGCGACGCATGGTCCTTCGCGTCCCCTGCCAATCAACAGCGAAGCCAATCTGGCCCGGATGCCTTCAGGATGATGAACGGAAAATACGAAAGTCGTTAGCTAGAGCGCCAATGGACTCAATGGCGTGAGTATTCGATCAGCTTCGAACAGGCCTGTGCGAGCAGCGCCTTTCAGGCCTGCTCGCACAGGCTATTTAGTTGTGTTTACCGTGCGCCCACTGTTGACCGCCCCCACCACAACATATGGCCCATCATTGAGGTGCCCTTGAGGAACATGTAGCCGCCGAAGCTCAAGAAGGCGACTGCAATCAGAAGTTCGCTCCGCGTGCCGATTAGTGCCAGAATCCCGAGCACGACCAACGCTACAGCGAAGAGCACGCCTGCCATCTCAGAGCCAGCGGCTGCCGGCATGGAGAAGCGAGCCGACTCCTGAGACGTCGCAGTTGACGCCGTTCGCAGCGCGTATGTCTGCGCCATCATGATGAAATCGAGAAAAACCGCCGCGCCGAACACGATCAAGGCCACAGCAATCAACGTAGGTCGGGCCACGTCGAGGATAGACAATATGCCGAGTACGATACCGGCTATGCCTGCTATGGTGCCCGCACCCATACCACCAGATTCCGTGCTAACGAATCCCCGCCCCGAGGCAGAAAGTGCGGTGGTGAATTCTCTACTGAGGGCGAGACTCATAAACACTACTGCGACCCCGGCTACTACCGCGGCAATCGAATTTAGCAGCGCAGGATAGAGGCCCGCCAGGGCTAAAATACCGAGAACGATGAGAGCCAAACCGCCGACAGTTTCGTCAACTGTCAGGCTCATCTCTTTGGTCGCGACTCTGCCAAAGAGCTCTTCGCGACCCGCTTCGCTGATAGCCATCTCACTTACCTCCATTAACCAACTATATTTCCAACTGCTACCATTAGCAGTCCTACTATCTAAGATAGTAATGCGGAGACTTGCTAATCAAGCATTTTCATGTCTGGGCAATTTGACACTTGAAATTTTGGGCAATTGACTTGAAATTGCGCACGAAACACTAGCCATAGCTATTAGATTCCGCTCAATTTTTTAGTAGTAGTCGAAACACGCGCTCGGGCTATCAGCGCTGTTGTCAATAGAGCGTAGAGTCGTAGACGCCTTTGACGCGGGGCCTTCGGCAATCAATCGCGGTTAGTCGCGTGGAGTTGCCCTTTCCTGCATCCTATTGGTGCTTTTGAGGCGCAGACGGATCAGCGAATATGTTAAAAGGCGTTGATGTTTCGCCTCGTTTTCCACTGGTTGCTGTGCTAGCATGCGCGCCGGCATGCCGGCCAAGGCCACATTCCTGACCAAGACGATATGGACAAACAGCGCGCGAGTTGCGGTTCCATGTTGCTGAGGGGGGCCATCTCGGGGTTCGGCGCGGTGGCGGCGTGTGCACACTTGCCTGGCTGGCAGTCGCGGTCCGGAGTCAACATTGTCGCGGTCCACGACCCGGCTGCCGCGCGGCGTCATCACGCAATCAATCTGGTGAAGAACATAAGAGTCTATGATGATCTCGAACTGATGCTGGATGGCGAAGCGCTCGACTTTCTGGATGTTGCCAGCCCGCCCGCATGTCATGGCGCCGCAGCCAAACTCGCACTCGAAGCGGGTGTCAGCGTTATTGTCGAAAAGCCGCTATGTCTTACCGCCGGCGAGTTCGCAGAATTGTCCGACTTGGCCGCCCGCGATAATCGGTTATTAATGTGTGTCCACAACTGGAAGTACTCGCCCACCTACCGGCACGCACATGAACTGATTACCGGGGGGCGGCTCGGGGAAGTTAAATACGTATCCCTGGTTCGCATGCGTACGACGCCCGCCGGGGCGGTTCCCGGCGGCTCTGCGATCGGCGAGCGATGGCGCCTGGACAAAAAAATGGGTGGAGGGATTCTCATCGATCATGGATGGCACATCTTTTACCTGCTGCAGTGGCTGATGGGAGACAAACCAACATCCGTTTCGAGCTATATTCGGTCCGATGCATCCACGGGCGTCGATGATTTTGCTGATCTGAGGATAGAATTCCCCGGTGCTAGAATAGCTAATGTACTACTCACTTGGGGTTCTCCTGTTCGCCGCACGGCGGATACGGTCGTTGGCACGGCAGGGTTGCTCGAAATCGCCGGTGACAAAATCGCTCTCACCGGGATAGAGGAGTCTTTCGAGCATTCCGTCGATGACGCCCCGGATGATTCCTATCATGCGCGCTGGTTTGCGACGGCGGCGAGTGATTATGAGAGGGCTTTGACCGATGGGCCTCAGAGTGCGTTCGCCCGGGTCAACCTCGACGAGGCTCGCACTGCCCTGGCCTTGAGCATCGCGGCACGCCAGTCCGCGGCTCAACATGGCCGCGCTGTCGAGCTTAATTTTGCCGATTTAGGGCCAAAGCGGCCCTGATTTCCTGTCTGTTGACTTTGTGTCCGCCAGGGCTAAACTGCAAATTGACCGCTAGGTTAGTGGCGGTCCAGAATGAATCTCCGGTTCCTCTCATCGGCATTTCAGCCTGGCGGAGCGAGCCGGGAGTTTTGAAGGCTGGCCGAGCTGGCTGAGAACAACAGAGGAATGACCGAGGGCGAATCGCGCCCGGGTGCCGAGTCACGTGCACAGGATTCTCGCGACGAGATTCTGAACGCAGCGACTGCGTTGTTTGCCACGCGGGGTTTTCACGAAACCTCTATGGCCGAGGTGGCGCGTGCCGCGAGGGTAAGCAAGGCGCTCATCTTCTGGCATTTCAAAAACAAAGAAGAGCTCTTTGTTGCAGTTCTTGGCAGGCTCCTCGAGCCGTACGTCATCGACTTCGCAGAAGAGGCCGGTGCACTGGACGAGAAGGCTCAACTGCTGAAGCTGATCGAATCTTATCTGCTGTTTGTGCGTGAAAACGCGAGTTCTATTCGCTTTCTCGTTGCTCAGATACTCCATGTCGAGGCGACCAACGATTCGCTATCGAATCAGGTGTTGACGCTGTTCGAGGGTTATCGGACGCTGGTAACGGACTTGATTGGCCGGGCTCAGGCTAAGGGAATGTGCGTGTGCAGCTTTCCCCCGCTGGACGCAGCAGGGTTCTTACTCGCCGCCCTCAACGGGTTGTTGCTCGGGCATATGTTTCTTGGCAGCCGGCCGGTTGATCTCGAAACCGGGATGAAAATGCTTCGCCAATGGCTATTCGGCGATGTACCTGAATTTCAACCGGCCCACCATTCCGCAACCCAGAACAAGTAGTCAGGAGTTTGACCTCATGCGGATGCCGCTTAAACAGATGCTGGACCTTGGCCGCTACGTCCGGCAAAGAAAACGCGCCGGGGAAAAGTACTTCCCTCTCGTGCTGATGCTCGAGCCATTGCATGCTTGCAATCTCGCCTGCATCGGCTGTGGCCGTATCGTCGAATACAAGGATACTATTCGCGACCAAATGCCGCTGGACGATGCCCTGGCATCAGCCACAGAAGCCGGGGCACCAATAGTTTCGATCTGCGGCGGCGAGCCGCTGATGTATAAGCACATCGTGCCATTGACCACTGGGTTAATGGCCCAGAAACGGCACGTCATGATCTGCACCAACGCCCTGCTGCTGGAGCGATTCGTCAAGCAGGTTGCGCCGAATCGGTATCTGAGCTTCAACATTCATCTCGATGGCATGCGTGAAACGCACGATCAGGTGGTCGATCGTAACGGGGTATTTGACGTTTGCGTGCGGATGATCAAGTTGCTCAAGAGCAAGGGATACCGGGTGCAAACCAACACCACGATCTACCGCGAAACCAGCGCCGGAGAGGTAGAGGAGCTTATCAAGTATCTTGGCGCGCTGGGTGTGGATGGTATGTTGCTGACGCCCGGTTATCATTACCAGGTGCTTGAAAACGATATCTATCTCACTAACGACGAGATGCCCCGCAAGTTCAAGCGGGTGCGTGATCTGGCGCACGATTACAAGATAATCAACACGCCGATCTACCTGGATTATCTGGTCGGCGAACGTGACTTGTTATGCAGTCCATGGACGACGGTGACGCGGAATCCGCAAGGATGGAAAGGCCCCTGTTATCTGATTACCAACGGTCATTACCCGACCTTTGCAAAGCTACATGAAGCTACGGATTGGGAGTTCTATCGCACCAAGCAGGATATCCGGTGCCGCGATTGCAAGCTCCATTCGGGCTTTGAAGGCACGGTTGCTCTGGATTTTGGCAAAAATTTCAAGGACTCGTGGCGCATGGTGCGCCACTATATGGCCTGAGGATGTGCCCTCGCGCATCGTCGCGAGGGTAGCTCCTCTGCGGCAACCCGGTTCGACGGGCCGACTTGGGCAGGTATGGGTCAAGAAGCGGTGCGGCCACCATGAGTGAACGAAGCGCGCGATTGCATAGCCGTTTTCAAGGGCCCATAGATTCCAAGCCCTCGGCGGAATCGACCGCTAGCGGCGGATCCACAGCAACTGTGTGCCATGCTCCGCTCGATCTCGCCGATTATATGAAGGAACGCGCCTCTCTGATTGAGCGTGAATTGACTACCGTCCTGCCCCAGCCCGAGGGACCTGCCGGCCGCCTGTTCGAGGCCATGCGCTACAGTTTAATGGCTGGTGGCAAGCGCTTGCGGCCGATCCTGGCTCTTGCGGCCTGCGAGGCGGTAGGCGGGCAGCCCAGCGCTGCACTCGGCTACGCCTGCGCGCTCGAGATGATTCATACCTATTCGCTGGTGCACGATGACTTGCCGTGTATGGACGACGATGATCTTCGTCGAGGCCGTCCGACCAATCATAAGGTGTTCGGTGAAGCGATCGCGACATTGGCAGGCGACGGGCTGCTTACCGATGCCTTTGGATTGATTGCCCGTCGGGCCCAGGCAGCGGGTATCCCCGCTGAGATAGTTGTCGACACCATCGCGGAATTGGCCGAGGCGTGCGGCTCATCCGGGATGGTTGGCGGTCAGGTGATCGACCTCCTTGCGGAGGGGCAGCCTCTGACGCGGCAGGAACTGCAGTTGTTGCATAGCAAGAAAACG